>JBKOYJ010000060.1:0-20630 GCA_046725345.1 Actinomycetota bacterium
TCCGGGTAACCGGGATAGCTCGCCTCCGCGCGCCGCATCTCCGCGGCGGTGTACAGCGGTTCGAACTCGGTCACGGGTCGGACACGACGCAGATCGCCGCTGCGAGCTCGCGCGAGTGCGTCATCGAGAGGTCGATCGCGCCGGCGCCCACGCGGTCGGCCCATGCCTTGGTGCCGCCGGAGAGCCGCACGTCGGGCTTCGGGCGTCCGACGATCTCGATCTCCTTCCACGTGAAGCGGACGCCACAGCCGAGAGCCTTGCCGACCGCCTCCTTGGCGGCGAAGCGTCCGGCGTAGCTCTGTGCGGGATTCGGGCGCGACTCGCAGTACGCCCGCTCCGCGTCGGTGAAGCAGCGCTCCGAGAACCCGGGATAGCGCTCGAGCGCGCGGCGGACGCGCGCGATCTCGATCAGGTCGACGCCGACCTTCACGCGAGCCACTCCGGGAGATCGGCGATCGAATCGACGATGCCGTCCGGCTCGACGCCCGAGCGCGCCAGCGTGTCCTCGCGGAACTTGCCCGTGCGGACGAGGACGGCCTTGAGGCCGCAGCGCTGCGCGCCGGCGACGTCCGCCTCGATGTCGTCGCCGACCATCCAGGCGTCGCCCGGCTCGCTCCCGAGCGCCGCGAGCGCGGCCTCGAAGTACGGCCGGCTCGGCTTCCCGAGTACGGTCGCCTCGCGGTCGGCCGCGTACTCGAGGCCCGCGACGAAGGCGCCCGCGTCGAGGAGCGGGCCGCGCGCGGTCTGCCACCAGCGGTTCTTGTGCAGACAGAAGAGGGCGGCGCCCCTGTCGAGCTCGGCGAACGCGCGGTTGAGGTTCGCGTACGCGAAGACGTTCGCCGTCTCGGGGCCTTCGTCGCAGCCGCCGACGAGGACGGTGTCCGCGTGGTGGTCGACGAGCTCGACGCCCTCCAGCTCCCGGCGGGCGGCCGCCATCGCGAGTACGAGCACGCGGCGCCCGGCCAGCTCGCGAGCGGCTGCGCGCGGTGTCGTCTGCAGCTCGTCGTCCTCGAGCTCGACCCCGAGCGCTCGGAGGTCCTCGGAGAGGTCGGCCCGCGTCCTCGTGGTGTTGTTCGTGACGAAGCGGACGCGGTGGCCGGACGCGCGCAGCCGCGCAACGGCCTCCGCGGCGCCTGGAACGGGCTCGCCGGAGACGTGCAGGACTCCGTCCACGTCCAGGAGAATCGCGCTCATATGGCCGGCGAGTCTATTCGGGTGACGCGCTCGGTCGTGTTGCCCCTCGAGGAGATCGAGCTGCGCACGTCGCGCTCGAGCGGGCCGGGCGGACAGCACGCGCAGAAGTCCGAGACGCGGGTCGAGGCGGTGTTCGACGTGAACGCCTCCAGCGCCCTCACGGAGCGGCAGAAGCGGCGCGTGGTCGAGCGCGCCGGCGCCGTGATCCGCGCGGTCGCGCAGGACGAGCGCAGTCAGGCGCGGAACCGCGAGCTCGCGCTCGAGCGGTTCGTCGCCCGCCTTCGCGAGGCGCTCCGCGTGCCTCGCCGCCGGCTGCCGACGCAGCCGAGCGCCGCGGCCCGCGAGCGTCGCCTCGAGGAGAAGCGACGACGCTCGCAGACGAAGCGCCTGCGACGGCCGCCCGACTGACGAGGTCGCGCGACAGGACGCGGGTCACACGTCCTCGCGACGGACGTAGCCGACGAGCACGCCGTCTGCGTCCGTCACGAGCACGCCAGGGACCTTGCGATCGTCGAGCCACGCGCCCATCTCGCTCACCGGCCGCCCGCCGCGGACGGTGCGCGGACCCGGAACCATCAGCTCTTCGGCGATCGCGTCGGGCCGCTCGGCCAGGTCGCGCGGCCGCAGCCTCCCGAGCACGACGCGACCCTCGTTGACGACCACGGCGAGCGGCCATCCTCCGTCGGCGACGCGGCCCGCCGCCTCCGTCGCACGCTCGCGCAGCAGGCACGTCGGCACATCCGTGCGCGCGACGTCGAACGCTCGGCGGACGCCGGCGTCACGTCCCTCCATCGGAAGCCGTGCGAGCAGCCAGTCTTGCTTGCCGCCGATGTAGCGGTAGACGGGAGGGAACCCGAGAGTCTCGAGCCGCCACGCGGCCCGCGCGCTCACATCTCAGAAGTGGTCGTTGCAGTAGACGATCACCGGACGTCCCGAGTCGAGTTCTCGAGGCGCGCGCTCGTCGAGCTCGCGGAGCGGGACGTTGACGGCGCCGGCGATGTGCAGCGCCCCGTACTCCTCGGCTGGGAGCACGTCGACCAGCTGGGCGCCCTCGTCGTGGAGGCGTCGGGCCTCGTCGCGCTCGATCGAGACCGGCATTCGGCCCAGCCTAACCGCGTCGCGGTCGGGCCCGCCACGAACCGTATTCTTGCTCGATGGAGCTCAGCGGGCACGACCAGCTGGTCCTGCTCGCGCTGCTGACCGGCGTCGCGGCGTTGATGGCTCTCGCGCCTGCGCTTCGGGTCCCGTACCCGATCCTGCTCGTTCTCGGCGGCCTGGTGATGGGCTTCATCCCCGGCGTTCCCGAGGTCACGCTGTCGCCGGATCTCGTCCTCGTCGGCGTGTTGCCGCCGCTCCTCTACTCGGGCGGCTTCTTCACTGGACTGCGCGAGCTGCGCGCGAACGTCTGGCCGATCGCGCTGCTCTCGCTTGGGCTCGTGGCGGCGACGACGGTCGCCGTGGCGGTGGTTGCGCACGCAGCGATCGAGGACCTGTCCTGGCCCGTCGCCTTCGTCGTGGGCGCGATCGTCGCGCCGACCGATCCGATCGCCGCGACCGCGATCGCCCGCCGGCTCGGCGTGCCGCGCCGGATCGTCACGATCGTCGAGGGCGAGAGCCTCATCAACGACGCCTCCGCCCTCGTCCTCTACGGGATCGCGGTCGTTGCCGTGGTGTCGGGCACATTCTCCTGGTGGGACGCCAGCTTGCGCTTCGTGGGCAGCGTGGCCGGCGGTGTCGCCGTCGGGCTCGTCGTGGGCTGGATCGTCGCCGCGGTCCGGATCCGGCTCGACAACATCCCTGCAGAGATCGCGATCTCGATCCTGACCGGCTACCTCGCGTACATTCCGGCGCAGGCGCTGCATGCCTCCGGCGTCCTGGCCGCGGTGACCGTCGGCGTCTACCTTGGCTGGCGGAGCCCCGAGCTCTCAACCCCCGCGATGCGCATGCAGGGGTTCGCGGTCTGGGAAACGCTCGTCTTTCTGGTGAACGCGCTGCTGTTCACGCTCGTCGGGCTGCAGCTGCGACCGATCCTCGACGCGCTCGGGAGTCGCTCGACGGAGGGCCTGATCGTAGACGCCCTGCTGGTTACGGGGACGGTGGTCGTCGTCCGCCTGGCGTGGGTGTTCCCGATCACGTACGGCTCCCGGATCCTGTCTTCGAGCGTCGGTGACCGAGACGCTCCCCCGCCGTGGCAGAAGCCGCTCCTGATCGGCTGGATGGGGATGCGCGGCGCCGTCTCCCTCGCCGCGGCGCTCGCGCTCCCGCTCGAGACCGACGCGGGCGCACCGTTTCCCGCGCGCGGGCTGATCATCTTCCTCGCATTCGCCGTCATCCTGGGGACGCTCGTCGGCCAAGGCCTGACGCTCCCTGCGCTGATTCGAATGCTGCGGCTCCCGGACGACGGGCTCGAGGAGAAGGAGAACACCAAGGCGCGGATCCACGCTGCCGATGCCGCATTGGCGCGCCTGGACGAGCTCGCTGCCGAGGAGTGGGTGCGTGAGGACACGGCCGAGCGCCTCCGCGGCCTCTACGACTTCCGCCGCTCACGCTTCTCGGCGCGGTTCGACGGCGCCGACGACGGCGCGATCGAGCAGCGCTCCCTCAACTACCAGCGGTTACGCCGCGAGCTGCTCGAGGCCGAGCGCACCGCGATCATCGCGCTCCGGCGCGAGGGGCGGATCAGCGACGAGGTCATGCACCGGGTCGAACGCGACCTCGACCTCGAGGACGCGCGCCTCGACCTCTGATCCTTGCGGCGGTTCCCTGAAAGCGTGTCGACCGATCGTTTCAGACGGACGCGCGGGCAAAGCCCGCACGTCGGCGCCTTATTCGACGGTCACGGTCTTCGCAAGATTCCTCGGCTGGTCGACGTTCAGGCCGCGACGCCGGGCGATCCGGTAGGCGAGCAGCTGGAGCGGCAACACCGCGAGCGCCGCCTGCAGGAAGTTGGGCGTCTTCGGAACGAAGATGACGTCGTCCGCGTGGTGCTGGATGTCCTCGTTGCCGTCGGTCGCGATCGCGATCACGTGCGCGCCCCGAGCCCGCGTCTCCTGGATGTTCGAGACCAGCTTGTCGTAGACGTTCATGTCCGTCGCGACGCACACCACGGGCGTGTCCTCGTCGAGCAGCGCGATGGGGCCGTGCTTCATCTCGCCCGCGGAGTACGCCTCTGTCGGCACGTACGCGATCTCCTTCAGCTTGAGCGCGCCCTCGAGGCACACGGGCAGCCCGATGTTGCGCCCCAGATAGAGGAAGAACGGCTTGTCGAAGTAGCGCTCGGCGATCTCGTCGATCGGGTGGTCGCCGTCGAGGAAGACGCGCATCCGGTCGGGCAGCGCGTGCACCTCGTCGACGATGAAGGCGATCTCCTCGGGCGGAAGCGTTCCCCGCACCTGCGCCAGCTTCAGGGCAAGCAGGTAGAAGACGACCACCTGCGCCGTGAACGTCTTCGACGCGGCCACGCTGACCTCGAGCCCACAGCGGGTGAAGAGCACGGAGTCGACCTCGCGCGTGATCTGCGATCCCATCATGTTCGTCACCGCTAGCGTTCGCGCCCCGCGCTCGCGCGCGAGCCGGACGGCCGCATTGGTGTCTGCGGTCTCGCCCGACTGCGAGATGCCGATCACGAGCGTGTCCTGGGAGAGCACCGGGTTGCGGTAGCGCCACTCGCTCGCGATCTCGTGCTCGACGGGGATGCGCGCCCACTCCTCGATCACGTAACGGGCGACGACGGCCGCGTGATAGGCACTGCCGCAGGCGACGATGACGATCCGCTTGAGATCGTTCAGCTCGGCGTCTGAAAGGCCGAGCCCGTCCAGCTCGAGTCGCCCGCGCCGGGCACGCTCGCCGATTGTCTCGCGCACAGTGTCGGGCTGCTCGTAGATCTCCTTGAGCATGAAGGTCTCGTAGCCCTGCTTCTCCGCACCCTCGTCGTCCCAGTCGACCTCGATCACCTCGCGCTCGAGGTCGCCGTCGTCCACGGAGACGAAGCGCGCGCCGTCGGAGGTCACCGCCACGACCTCGCCGTCGTCAATCAGTTGGATTCGTCGCGTCTCGCGCAGGAACGCGGCGATCGACGAGGCGACGAACATCTCACCTTCGCCGACGCCGACGACGAGCGGGCACTGGAGCCGCGCTCCGACAAGCAGCTCCGGGTGGTCCTGGTGGAGGACGACGAAAGCGAAGTGGCCCTCGAGCTCGGCGTACACGCGGCGGACGGCCTCCACGAGATCGCCCTCGTAGTGACGCTCGACCAGGTGGGCGACGACCTCCGCGTCGGTCTCGGAGCTGAAGTGGTGACCCTCGGCCTCGAGCGACTGCTTGAGCTCCCGGAAGTTCTCGACGATCCCGTTCAGGACAACGGCGAGACGCTCGTCCTCGCAGCCGGTCAGGGGATGGGCGTTCTCGAGCGCGACCCTGCCGTGCGTCGCCCAGCGCGTGTGGCCGAGCCCCGTCGTCGAATCGGAGCCGTTGTCTCCCGCCGCGTCCTTCAGGAACTGGAGGTTGCCGACCGCCCGGACGTAGTCGAGGCCCTCTTCCTCGCGGAGCGCGAGCCCCGCGGAGTCGTATCCGCGGTACTCGAGACGCTCGAGCCCGCGCAGCAGGAGCTCCTTACACGGCCTGTCCCCGACGTATCCGATGATCCCGCACACCCGAGGCTCCTTTCCGACACCTGCCGCCGGTTACCACCCTGGTTCGGCGAGACCTGCGCTTCCCGCGCCCGAAACGCGTAGAGCCCGGCTGGTCGGCCCTGCGTCGGGCTGTCAGCCGAGCTCCCGTCGGACGAGAGCCGCGATCGTACCACAGAGCGCGCGCGCCTCCTCCTCCGTCTCGGCCTCCGCCAGCACACGCACCACGGGCTCCGTCCCGGACGGGCGGACGAGGACGCGGCCACGGCCGTTCAGCTCGGCGCCGGCGCGCTCGGCCTCCGTTCGGACCGCGGCCGGGATGTCCTTCCGGCGCACCTGGACGTTCTCCTTCGCCTGGGGGTAGCGCGGCATCACGGCGACGGCCTCGGAGAGCCGACGGCCGCCGAGCGCGCGGCAGAGCAGGAGCGCTGCCGCGAGCCCGTCGCCCGCGACGTGGTCGCGCAGATAGACGATGTGGCCCGACTGCTCGCCGCCGAGCACGCCGCCCTCACGAGCGAGCGCTTCCAGGACGAAACGGTCGCCGACGTCCGTGGTGACGACGCGAATGCCGCGCTGCTCCATCAGCCTGTGGAAGCCGAGGTTCGTCATCGACGTGACCGCCACGAGATCGACGCCGAGATGGGTCGCCAGCACAGCGAGGATCTGGTCGCCGTCGACCGCCTCGCCGCGCTCGTCGACCGCGAGCATGCGGTCGCCGTCCCCGTCGAAGGCGACGCCGAGGTCGACCCCCTCCGCCACGACTTTGTGGCTCAGAGCCACTAAGTCGGTCGCGCCGCAGCCGACGTTGATGTTCCGCCCGTCCGGTTCGGCGGCGATCGAGGTGACATCGGCTCCGAGCCTTCGGAAGACGTCGGGCGCGATCGCCGAGTAGGCGCCGTTCGCACAGTCGACCGCGATGCGGAGGCCGGTGAGATCGGCGCCGAACTTCTCGAGCACGTGGGCGACGTAGCGCTCGGCCGCGTCCTCGGTGCGCTCGACAGCGCCCTTCCCGACGGGCGGCGAGTCGAGCAGCGACTCGATCCTCTCCTCGGCCGCGTCGGTGAGTTTCCGCCCCTCGCCGTCGAACAGCTTGACGCCGTTGTACTCGGGCGGATTGTGCGAGGCCGAGACGACGGCGCCGAGGTCGAGCGCGAGCAGCGCGACTGCGGGCGTCGGCAACACGCCGCCGAGCACCGCCGTCCCACCCGCCGACGCGATTCCGCGGGTCAGAGCCGCCTCGAGCTCCACGCCCGACGCGCGGGTGTCACGGCCCACGAGGATATGGCCGCCGCCCGCCCACAACGTCGCTGCCCGCCCCAGCCGCTCGACGAGGTCGGGCGTGAGGTCGCGGCCGACGATGCCGCGAACCCCGTCCGTCCCGAAGTACCGCCTCGGCACGAGCGGGGACCCTAAAGGGAAGGTCGTCCCGCGTTCGAGCCATCGACCCGCGCCGGCCGCCTTGGGCGCCGGAGCCTGGCGGGTCCGGGGCTTCTGCTAGTAGTCGAGTTGAGCGTGATCTCGAGGAGGGAAGGAATCGACTGCCGCCTCGGTCCCGGTGGCAAGCAATGCGCGTGACCTAGTTCCACTCTTGGGGAGCCGCCGCCTACCGAGAAAGCCTCGTTGAGCGATTTGATCGCCGCGCCTTGCCTCGTGGGAGGGCGATTAACCCTTTGCCTTGAGCATCGACCCGTTGGCGCAAACAGATCCGGGGGCAGTCGCCAGCCGGCGCTACGCCGCCGGCTGCCGGATCCTAGAACGCAACGGCGGACTGCTACGCGAGGCGGCCGGCTCAGCTCCCTTCGCTCTCGTGGATAGGGCTCGTCGGCCGCCCGTGACGGCTGCCCGAGATGCGGCCGGAGCCCGCCTCGCTGCCCGCCACGACGCCGCAGCGAGATCGTCGGAGCGCGACATGGCTCCCTCCGTTGCCCGCGCGACCCTACGGCCGCCTGGCGCGTGTGTCAACGATTCGTACCGCGGCGTCCGCTTGCGATGGGCCGAAATCGAGCCGAGTGGCCTGAGAGGCTAGGACGGGCTCGACCCTCCAAGGCGCGCTGAGGGCGAGAGCAGTTCTCCCCTCCGTAAGGCCACCCGGCTCGCCTGTTGTCTATCAGGAATAGGGGTCGCTTGTACGCCCCGTACGGCCAACCGCGTTCACCCAAAGGACGAGGAGGAAGTCCGCGTCAACGTCGCAGCGACGGCCGGCCGCTGAAATCCGCGCCGCCGGCAGATCCGTATTAGAGGCGATCGCACGCTCACCGGAACCGGTGGCTTCTGCCCCCTGTGGTCAGGCGCTCGAAGAGGGGCCGTCCGTGAGGGGCTGAAGCGGGGAGGAGGGTTAGATGGCGCGCTGCCTACGGATCACGCTGAGCATGTTCGCCACGCTAGTGCTGTTGCTGGCAATGACCGCTGCTGCCCAGGCGGCACCGTACTCGTTCATCAACGTTGCCGACAGCGTCCGAGACGACTTCAACCCGAACAGCTTCACCTGCGCTTCAATCAACAACCGAGGAGATATCGCCTTCAAGGCGGGGCGAACGTCCGCCGACGGCCTGAATTCCTTCGACGGCATCTATCGCGCAAACGTAGACGGAACGCTGACGACGATCGTCGAAGATCCGGATCGCACCAGGTTCGGATTCCTAGGCAACAACCCGTCGATGAACGATCAGGGTCAAGTGTCCTTCGCGGCGAATCTGGCTCCGGGCTTGGACGAAGCGATCTTGCGAGGCGACGGCAGGCGGTTGACCACGATCGCGACGACGACGAAGGGGTTCAACTTCTTCGGCTTCGACACGTCGATCAGCAACAGCGGCGAGGTCGCGTTCAAGGCAGAGCTGGACAACTTCGCCGAGGGACTCTTCTCAGGGTCCGGCGGCAAGCTCACCACCCATTACCTCAACACCACCGATGTCTCGCTCGACGGGCAGCCCGCTCGGTTCGGCGGCAATGACACGCGGCCGTCGATCAACAACCTCGGCCAGATCGCGTTCGACGAGTCCGTCCAGCCGAGCTTCGACTCGGGCATCTTCGCGGGTCGCGGGGGCACCTTCAGGACGATCGCGGCACCTGACGCCAATGCGTTCGTCGAGAAGCCGGTCTTCAACGATGCGGGAACGGCGGCGTTCTACCGCTCCTTCACCGATGCAACAGGGCAGTTCGTCACGGCGATCGCGACCGGCAACGGCGGACCGCTCACGACGGTCGCCGACACGGCAGGACCATTCGGAGCGTTCGGCTTCAGGCCGCCGTCGCTCAACAACACGGGGGAGGTCGCGTTTCTCGCGACGCTCGATGATTTCCAGACCAGCGGCGTCTTCGTGGGCCCGCGGGTCGTGCAGGACAACGTCGTTGCAACCGGAGACAAGCTCGAAGGTTCGAAGGTGATCGGCCTGAGCTTCTGCGAGGAAGGGCTCAACGACACCGGCGAGCTGGCGTTCATCGCGACACTGGCGGATCCGGCTGCGCCTAATGGGTCGCGGACAGCAGTCTTTCGCGCGATTCCGAAAAAGTAGGGAGAGAACCCCGCCGAACGCTCGTAGCGGCGGACGATGATCCGGCGAGCCGGCGCGCTCGTCAGACCGGTCACGTCACGGGCACGGTTCCTGATCGCGGCGTTGGGGAGACGACCGCGGTCACGCCCGACGTAGCTGTCCCTGTGCCGGCACCGTTCCGCGCCGTCACGTCGACGCGCAGTCGGAAGCCGGGTCGCCCAGCCGGACCCCGTACGTCCTCCCCGTCGCTCCGGCGATGTCGAAGCAGACGCCGACGTCGACGTCGACGTCGCAACGCTGCCACTGGAACGCGAACGACGTCGGGTTGCCCGACCACGTGCCCTCGTCTGCGCTCAGCTCCTGTCCGACCCCCGACACGCCGCTGACCGTTGGCGGGACGGTGTTCCTCGGGCCTGCGCTCGGCGACACGACTGCCGTCGGCGCCGACCTCACGTTGCCCGCGGCGTCGGCGTTCATTGCGTTCACGCGCACGCGCAGCGTTCGCCCGGCGTCAGCCCCGACGATCGTGTACGTCCTCGCGTCGGCTCCGACGATGTTCGCGCAGTTGCCACCGGCGGGACCGCAACGTTGCCACTGGTAGCGAAACGTCGTGGGATTGTTCTGCCAGCTTCCGTTCTGCGCGGACGGACTACGCCGTGCCGGCGACGCTGCTCTCGCTCAGGAGGAGCACGGCGTAGCACGCGAGCCAGTGCTCGACCGTGTAGTCGCTGCCCACGACAAATGGGAGCGCTACGCGCGCGTGACGGTCGGCGGCGGCGGCGAGGACGGCGACGCGCGGGTCGTCTGCAGCCAGTGCGCCGGCGAGGCGGAGCATGCACCAGGCGCGGCTCAGGTTGAGCCCGTGCAGGTGCGCGATCTGGCCGTCACTCGTGTCCGACACGATCACGGGCGTGAGCAGCGCGCGCGGCTCGCCCGCGGCGAGCCCGGGGAGGAAGCGTCCGAGCCAGTCGACGAAGGCATCAGCGTCGAGCACGCCGCGCATGAGCTCGGCCTCGGTCAGCGCCGGCGAGAGGAAGTCCGCTCCCGACGGCTCCCACCCGGCGGGGTAGTCGGTGTCGTGGGCGAACCAGCGGGCGGCCGCGTCCTCGATCGCCGCCTCGAGCTCGCCGCGACCGGCACGGGCTAACGGAAGCGCGAGCGAGAGGCCGAACGCGCTGTTCGGATGGGTGCCGGCGCGGACGGGATACGTCGCCCTCGGAAGCCAGTGGACGAGGCGGCCCGCCAGCAGGTCGGCGAGTGGTCGCAGGGCCGACGCCCAGCGTCGCGCGTCGGCGTCGTCCCAGGTCTCCAGCTCGTGCGTGAGCCTGAGCGCCCAGCCCCATCCGTACGGTCGCTCGACGGCCCGATGCCGCTCGGCGGCGAAGAACTCGACTTCTGCGGCGATCGCGTCCGGTTGCAGGTTCTCCTCGAGGGCGGCTCTCGCCTCGGCCTCGGCCGCGAGGCCTGGCACGGCTCGAAGCAGGCGCACGAGCGCCCAGTGCATCTCCACGCAGGAGTGCCAGTCGAAACTGCCGTAGAACGCCGGGTGCAGCTCGCGCGGCCGGTGACGCTCGTCCGCCCGCTCGGCGACGTACATGACGTAGACCGGGAGCTCGCGGCGAATGTTCGCGACGGCGACGGCTGCATATGCGTGGGCGTTCGCAGCGAGGTCGGTCATGTTCCCGGGCGGCCGAGCGGGAAGGGCGTGAGCGCGACCCCCGCGTCGTAGACGTCGATCCCCTCGCGGCGCTTGAGGAACGTTACGACGGCGTACGTGAGCGGCGTCGCCGCCGTCTCGTAGCCGACCTTGATCGCCCACGTGGTCAGGATCGGGTCGGCGAGCGACGTGCCCGTGCCCGCGAAGGCGAGGGTCACGAAGACGAGGGAGTCGAGGCCCTCGCCGACGATCGTCGACCCGATCGTGCGCGACCACAGCCAGCGCCCGCGGGTGAGCACCTTCATCCGCGCCAGCACCGACGCATTCGCGAGCTCGCCCACTAGGTAGGCGGCGAACGAGGCCGCGAGGATCCGCCAGGTCTGCCCGAGCACGTCCTCGTACCCCGCTTGGCGGTCCTGCCAGAAAGGCGCGGCTGGAAGCGCGATCGCCGCCTCGATTGCCGCGACCGCGAGCAGGTTGCACGCGAACCCGAGCCAGATCACGAAGCGCGCCGCACGGAAGCCGTACACCTCCGTTAGCACGTCCCCGAGCAGGTACGAGAGCGGAAAGACGACGAGGCCCGCGGGATAGACGTGGCCGGCCGTCTCGACGAGCTTGACGGCGATGATGTTGGAGACGACGAGCGCCGTCACGAAGAATCCGGCGACGGCGACGAAGAGCGGCGACGTCGTCGGAGCGGCTGTTCGCCTCACGCAGCGAGCTTACGGTGGCCCATGGCCACGGCGCGGCGGAGCGCGCGGTCCCAGTCGGCGGCGAAGCGGTCGATCGAGAAGCGCTCCTCGGCGCGCCGCCGCGCTCCCTCTCCCAGCCGACGGGCCTCCTCCGGAGCGGCCAACAGCCGCTCCATACGAGCGATCAACGCCTCGACATCCGTGTCGACGTAACCGGAGACCCCGTTCTCGATCGCGGTCGCGTACTCGGTCGTCGCGAGCGCCACCACTGGAAGCCCCACGAGCATCGCCTCGCAGACGGCGAGCCCGAGGCTCGTATAGCGAATCGGGTTGAAGAGAAAGCGGTAGCGAGCGGCGAACGCCGGGAGTGCCCGGTGCGGCACCTCGCCGAGGCCGCCGAGCTGCTCCGATCCCATCCCCACGAGATCGAGCGGAACGCGCGCGCGGATTCGCTCGAAGACGTCGGCGCCGAGCCGCCGGCCACGGCTGCCGAGGTTGTTGACGACGACCAGGCCGCGGGCGAGCTCACCCGTGTATCGGACTCGCGCGGGGACGCTGACGCCGTGGTCGATAACGACCGTCGGCGTGCGACCGCTGTCCCACATCAGGTCGTTGAACGGCGTCACATGGACGAGCAGGACGGCCGGGTCGTCGACCGGATGGCGCGTGTCGGTCGGATGGCCTCGGGGCGGGTCGTGCTCGACGAACACGCGCGGCAGCGCGCGCTGCGCTTCCGTCAGGAGTTCGAACTGGTCCTCGAGCCAGTTGCGGTGCGACTGGAAGAGGATGCAGTCGAACTCGGTCTCCGTGACTTCCGAGGCGGAGACCTCGACGATGCTCTGTGGCCAGCCGCGCTCGCCGCGGCCGCGGTAACCGTCGGGGCGGCCGGGCTTGAACGGGACGTAGAAGTCGTGCGGCGCGCGCGCGAGGTACTGCAGGTAGCTCCCGTGAACATGCCATGTGAGGACTCGCAGGCGAGCGTTCACGCCTCGGCCTCGCTTCTGGCGCTGTTGTCCGACTCGACAACTACCATCGTCAGTGCATGTTCATCCCGCAGCCAGGGCCTCTTCCGCCGCGCGGAGCACGTCGTCCGCCCGCGCGAGCGCCGCCTGCACGACTCGGTGCCGATGGACGTCGAGCGGAGCCCACCGGCGGGCGTCCGATGTCGTGAAGACGACCGCGCTCGGTACGCGCAGCGCAGCCGCCAGGTGTGAGACGCCCGTGTCGTTGCAGACGACGATCTGCGCGCTCTCGACGAGCGCGGCGAGCACACCGAGGCTCGTCCGCCCGGCGAGGTCCACGGCGGGCGCGTGCATCGCCGCCGCGACGGCGCTCGTCACCGGCCTCTCGTCGTCCGAACCGGTCAGCACAACTGAGAGCCCACGCCGGTAAAGGCCGTCCGCCACGGCCGTGAACTCCTCCGCGGCCCACGGTCGCGCGGAGCGGGCACCCGGATGCACCACCGCGTACGGACGTCCGTCGAGACGGCGCAGCTCGGGCAGGGCGCGAAGCTCGTCGCGGTCGTTCTCGCGAACCGGGAACTCGAGCTCGTCGCCGGCCGCCGGAATCCCGAGCGCGTCCAGCAGGCGCAGCGGACGCCGCGGCTCCGGCTCGTCCTCGGGATAGGGGATGAAGCTGGCCGGGTCGGGACAGAACGCGCCGGGCCGGTAGAAGCCGGCCGTGCGCCTGCCGCCGAGCAGGACCGCGAGCTGGTTCGTGACCTCTCCAGAGCCGTGCAGCTGCAGCACGAGGTCGAAGTCGCGAGCGTGCGCGTCGGCGAGCATCGCCGGCAGCGCGCCGACGTCAGTTGCCGCTTCGGGCAGACCCGGGAATCCGGGGAGCTCGAGGAAGCCGTCGAGGTACGCGTCGAAGCGGTCGACGAGCTCACGCACCCACGCGAGCGCGACGAGCGTGATCTCCGCATCCGGCAGCGCGGCCCTGAGCGCCCGAAACGCCGGTACCGCGCAGAGGAGGTCGCCGAGCTTGAGCGCCCGCACCACGGCGACGCGGCGAGCCGAGTCGAGCTCGAGCGGACGCGACGACACCGAAACCGATTCTCCGGGCTACGCGGAGCGAAAACCCCGAGCTCCGCTCGGGTTTGCGCCGACGGACCGCCGGGGGAGATGCCAGCCGCGACGATGATTCGCCACGCTCGAGAGGAGCACCGTGAGCTCGAGCTCCGCCGTAGCAGACGCACGGTCCGTCTGACGCACCTCGACCGGCTCTGGTGGCCGGAGGAGGGCATCCGCAAGGCCGACGTGGTCGCGTATTACCGCGCGATTGCTCCCGTGTTGCTCCCCCATCTCCGCGACCGTCCGTTCACGTTCAAGCGCCACTACACCGGCCCGCGAAGCCCCTTCGAGTGGGTCAAGGACGTGCCGCCGGAGGCGCCCGAGTGGGTACGCGTCGCGCCGTTGCCGGCGAGATCCCGCGGCGGCGAGCTCGTCCGGTACGCGCTGCTCGACGACGAGCTCGCGCTCCTGTGGGCGCTGGAGTTCGGCGCCGTCGACCTGCACGTCTGGACGTCGCGGGTGGACCGGCCGGAGCGACCCGATTACGTGCTCTTCGACCTCGACCCGGCCGGCGTCACGTTCGCCGAGGTCGCTCGCGTCGCGCTGCTCCTTCGCGACGCGCTCGCGGCGCTGGAGCTCGAGTCGGTGGTGAAGACGACCGGCGGGGACGGACTCCATGTCCAGGTGCCGATCGAGCGCCGGCACACCCATGCCGAGGCGCGCGAGTTCTGCCAGGTCGTCGCCGGAGCGCTCGTGCGCTCGACACGCGGGTTCGTAACGACGGAGCGCTCGCTTGCGCGCCGCCGCGGCGTCTTCGTCGACACGAAGATGAACGGTCACGGCCAGCAGATCGTCGCCGTCTACTCCGTTCGGCCACTTCCCGGCGCGCCGGTCGCGACGCCGTTGCGCTGGGAAGAGCTCACGGAGGACCTCGATCCGAGTGAGCTGACAATGGAGCGCGTCCTCGAGCGCGTCGAGCGCGACGGCGACCTGCAGGCGCCGCTCCGCCGCGGCCGCCAGCGCCTCGGACGAGCGCTCGCTCAGCTTCCGTAAGCTCCGCTGCGGTGCAATACGTGAGCCTCGGCAACACCGGCCTGCGCGTGTCGCGGCTGTGCCTCGGGATGATGAGCTTCGGCCATGTCGAGGAGCGGCCGTGGGCGCTCGACGAGGCCGACGCGAAACCGATCATCCACCGTGCGATCGAGGGCGGCATCACCTTCTTCGACACCGCCGACGTCTACAACGGAGGCGAGAGCGAAGTGCTCACGGGACGGATCGTCGGTGAGGCGCTGTCGCGGGAGGAGTTCGTCGTCGCGACGAAGGTTCACGGGCGGACGATGCCGGGGCCGAACGGCCGCGGGCTCGGCCGGAAGCACATCCTCGCGTCGATCGACGAGTCGCTGCGGCGCCTGAGGCTCGACTACGTCGACCTCTATCAGATCCACCGCTGGGACGACGGCACGCCGATCGAGGAGACGATGGAGGCGCTTCACGACGTCGTTCGGGCCGGCAAGGCGCGCTACATCGGCGCGAGCAGCATGTTCGCGTGGCAGTTCGCGAAGGCGCAGGCCGTGGCCGAGCGGAACGGCTGGACACGCTTCGTCTCGATGCAGAACCACTACAACCTGATCTATCGCGAGGAGGAGCGGGAGATGATCCCGCAGTGCGTCGACCAGGGCGTCGCGGTCATCCCCTGGAGCCCGCTCGCACGAGGGCGGTTGGCCGGAAACCGCGGCGAGCAGGGTGGTCAGCGCCTGACGGTGCGCGCCGAGACCGATCGGTTCGCGGATTCGTTGTACCCGACGCCCGAGCTCGACCAACCGGTGATCGACCGCGTGAACGCGCTGGCCGCAGAGCGCGGCGTGCCTGCGGCCCAGATCGCGCTCGCCTGGCTCCTGCACAGGCCGCCGGTGACCGCGCCGATCGTGGGCGGGACGAAGGTCGCGCACGTGGAGGACGCGCTCGCCGCGGAGCAACTCGAGCTCCGCGAGGACGAGATCCAGCGGCTCGAGGAGCCGTACGTACCGCACGCCGTCTCCGGCCACTGAGGGCCGGCCGAGCTCGACCGGGGTGCGATCGTCAGGCGCGGCGAGCAGTTTCGAGTCGCTGCTCGGCGCGCTCGATCTCCGCTTCCGCGCGCTCCGCTTCCTGCCGGGCGCGCCGCGCCTCACGCTCGGCGGCATCGGCACGACGGCGGAGGTCGCGGGCGCGAGCGCGAGCGTCCGAGAGCGCCGCGCGGAGCTCCTGCACGCGACGTCCCCGCCGCTCCTCGCCCCCGCGACGCTTCGGCTTCTCGGCACGCCCTGACCTCGGGGCGGCGCCGGCCGCGCCTCGCATCGCCTCGAACCCGGTCGCCTCGGGCTCCCCGGCGAGGCGGCCGTGGACGAGGTCCTCGCGCCCATCCGCGTCGGCCGCTGCGGCGCGCAGAATCGACCCGACTGCGTCGAGCACCGAGTCGGTCGGCTTGCGGCCGGCGGAGGTCAGCACGTCCGGCGCGGCGCGCACGAGCGCGTCGAACGCCGACCGAAAGTCCGCAGCCGAATCCTGGTCGCCGCGGGCGAGCCGGTCCGCAGCCGCGGTAAGCGCGCGAACGTCGTCCGAATGCTCGCGCGCCAGCTGGTTCGCCGCCCACACGGCGACGCTCGGCTTGCGCAAGGCCTTGACGGCCTCGGCCTCGTCCGGCTTGCCGTCCTGGCGAAGCGAGCGGACGAGCGCGTTCCGCTCGTCGGTGAAGCGCTCGAGCGGCAGGGAGTAGAGGCGCGCGAGATCCTCGGCAGACGCCACGGATCAGCGCTTGGCGCGCACCGACCGCTTGCGCTGAGGCTTCCGCTCGCTCCGCTTGGCTGCGCTCTTGCGCCTCCCGCCGCGCCTCGCCTTCGATGCCTCCAGGCTCGCCCGGAGCGCCGCGAGGAGATCCTCCGGCTCCTCCGGCGCCTCGACGGGCTCGACGTGGACCTCCTCGCCCTTGTGCTTCGCCTTGATGATCTCGAGCAGCCGCTTCCGGTAGGTGTCCTCGTACTTGCCGGGATCGAACGAGCCCGAGAAGCGATCGATTAGCTGGGCCGCCATCTCGAGCTCACGCTCGTCGACCTTCGTGCGCTTTGGGGTGATCTCGTCGGTCGGGCGGATCTCGTCCGCGAAGAACATCTTCTCGAGCGCGATCACGCCGTCGCGGATCCGGAGGCAGCCAAGGTTCTCGCGCTCGCGCATGACGTACCGGGCGACGGCCGCGAGGCCGGCGTCCTCCATCGCCCGAAGGAGGAGCGCGTAGACCTTCTCCGAGCCCTCCTGTGGGCCGAGGTAGTACGTCCGCTCGAAGTAGATCGGGTCGATCTCGTCGTACGGGACGAAGTCGGTGATCTCGATCGTCTTGTAGCCCTCGACCTCGGCCGCCTCGAAGTCCTCGTCGCTCATGTAGACGTACTCGCCCTTCTCGACCTCGTACGCCTTCACGATCTCGTCGTCGGGGACGGGCTTCTCCTCGAGCTTGCAGTACTTCTCGTAGCCAATGCGGCTGCCGTCCTTCTCGTGGACGAAGTTGAACTGGAGACTCTGCTCGTCGATCGCGCTGTACATCCGCACGGGCACGTTGACGAGCCCGAACGAGATCGCGCCGGTCCAGATCGCGCGCGGCACCGCTACGCCTCCCTCGGCGGATGCGGCGCCATCGCGCGCTCGCGCTCGTCGCGGCTCGCCTCACGCCGCTCGTCGACCGACGTCTCCTCCTGCGGAGCTCCGCCCGGCCCCATCATCGCGACGTCCTCCTCGACGATCTCGCGCGGGTCGGCGCGCCGGTATTCCTCGCTCTGCACGCGGCCGCGCTCCTCGTCCCGCTCAGCCATGCCAGGGTGATCGCCGCTCGTGGGATCAGGCAAACGTCGGCGACGGCGTTCTGCGCTGCGGAAAAGCCGAAGGTGGTTCGGTAGCGAGCGCGGATGGCGTCTATCGATCGTCGTCCTACGCTCGTCGACATCACGCGTCTGGAGCGTGCACTTCGGCTAGCCCAAGGAGAGTTCGATGGCATCCCACACCGCTCCGTACCACCGCACCGCCGAGAGTCCCTCGGGCGCGCTCGCGAAGACATGCCCGTGGAGATCGCGCCCGGCGTCCGCTACGGCACGTGGGCGTTCGACGGACACGGCGCGCCGGGTCCCGTCGTGCACGTACGGCAGGGCCAGACCGTGCAGATGACGCTCACGAACGGCGGCACGATCCCACATTCGATCGACTTCCACGCCGCACGGATCGCGCCGAACGTCGCATTCCGCGACGTCGCTCCGGGCAAGTCGTTCACCTTCCGCTTCAACGCCGGCGACCCAGGGGTGTTCATGTACCACTGCGGCACGAAGCCGGTGCTGGCGCATATCGCGAACGGGATGTACGGCGCGATCGTGGTGGAGCCGAAGAAGGCGTTGCCGAAGGCGGACGAGCAATACGTCCTCGTGGCGAGCGAGTGGTACATGAACGGCGACTGCATCGAACAGCCGGCCCCGCTCGACATGGCGAAGGCGCACCGAATGGAACCTGATTGGACACCTTCAACGGGTACGCGAACCAGTACGTCACCCATCCCCTGACCGCAGATCCGGGCGACACCGTCCGCTTCTGGGTCGTCGCCGCCGGCCCGACGCTCGACACGAACTTCCACGTCGTCGGGACGCTCTTCGACCGCGCGTGGGTAAACGGCGACATGTCGACGTTCCAGAAGGGGGTTCAGACGGTCGCAGTGCCCGCGGGGGGCGGCGCGGTCTTCGACGTCAAGATCGATCATCCCGGCCTCTACCCGTTCTTGAGCCACGCGTTCGCACACGTCGACCTCGGCCAGGTCGGCCTGCTCAAAGGTCGGCAACCCGCCCGGGACGATGTCGCACTAGTAGCTGGAGCGCTTGCCGTCTCGGAAGGCGACCGCCACGGCGGCGGCCGACTTGCGAGCAGCCGGCAGGGGCGTGGCCCCTGCCGGCTGCCAAGGTGGCGGTGGCCGGAGCCGCACCGGCCACCGCCTTTTCCGCTCTGCGCGGTCCGCGAGCGGAATCCGTTCAGCTCGTGCGGTTCAGCCGCCCGAGCAGAGAGCCTGCGCCTGCGGGCTGACCAGACCGACGGCAAGAAGCATGCCGGCGACTAGAACGCCCAGCGCGCGCCACGAAATGCTGTACATCCTGGGGTCCTCCGTCTCGAATTGACCGCGCAGAAAGCGGAGGAACTAATAGCGCGTCGGAAATCGAAACGTCAAGACGAAGAACGAGCAGAATTACCGCGAATTTCTTCGTCTATTTCTTGACTGAATAGTCAGTCATCGCTGACTGACGAATCAATCGCTCATCCTCACAGCCATCCGCGCCTGCGGAAGAACACGGCGAGGATGACCGCGACGACGAGTTCGACGCCGATTCCGAGCGCGAGGAACGCGCCCGGGCCGCCCACGTGCTTGACCATCCAGCCGAAGTTCTGGCCGAAGAATCCCGTCACAAACGAGAGCGGGAGGAAGATCGTCGCGATCAGCGTGAGCTGCTTCATCACCTCGTTCACGCGATTCGAGACTCGCGAGAGGTACACGTCCATTGCGCCCGTGAGCAGGTCGCGGTAGCTGTCGAGGATGTCCGTGATCCGGATCAGGTGGTCGTAGACGTCGCGGAACGCGCGCCTGGCGTCAGGCGTCATTCCGGGCAGCGTCTCGATCTCGTTCGAGAGCGTGGCGAAGAGATCGCGCTGGGGCGTCACGACCTTGCGCAGGCCGACGAGCCGCCGCTTGAGCCCGAACATCTCCTTGAGCTGCTCGTCGCTGGGCTCCAGGAAGATCGCGTCCTCCAGCTCGTCGATCCCCTCGTCCAGGGAGGAGAGGATCGGGAAGAACCCGTCGACGAGCGCGTCGACGACCGCATGGAGGAGCAACACGGGCTGAGGCGGCTCCGTCTTCCGTTCGAGCCGCTTCCGAAGCTCCGCGAACGCAGGACAGTCGTCCTTGCGCACGGTGACGAGGTAGCGCTCCGAGTAGAAGCAGTGCACCTCGACGAGGAGGTCCTCGTCGGGGGCGGCACCGTAGACGACGAGGAAGACGAAGTCGTCGTAGTCCTCGAGCTTGGGGCGCTGATGGAAGTGCTCCGAGTCCTCGAGCGCGAGCCGGTCGAAGTTGAAGACGTCGCGGAGGAGCGCGAACTCAGCGTCCCCGGGCGAGTGAAGATCGAGCCAGAAGAAGCGGCCGTCCCGGAGTCGCGCCTCGATCTCGTCTCGATCGGGCGGGACGCTGATCGCGCGGACCTGGTCGACCGGTGCCGCCATGCTCCGAGCGTACGCGAAGTGCGGCGCGCCGCCGCGCGAGGACGCGGTCGCGGTCTTGTGCCCGTCGCGCCGGCAGGCGACGATTGGCGTGGATGCCACGACTCTCCGCCCTGCTCCACGGTGTCGCAGCTGCCGGTTCGCTCCCGACCGACGGCGAGGACGAGCGCCTTCGGAACCGCGCGCTACTGCTCACCGCGAGCCTGATCGCCCCGCTCGCCACCTTCTGGGTCGTGACCTACGCTGTGCTCGGCCACTGGCTCTCGGCCGCGATCCCGTTCCTCTACCAGCTGGTGTCGGCGGCCAGCATCGCGTACTCCCTCCGCACGAAGCGCTATCGCTTCTTCCGCCGCAGCCAGCTGCTGATGTGGCTCGTCCTGCCGTTCCTCCTGCAATGGAGCCTCGGCGGCTTTCGCGAGTCGGGAGCGGTGATGGTGTGGGCGATCGCGGCTCCCTTCGGAAGCCTCGCCTTCCAGGGCTGGCGCGAGGCGACACCCTGGTTCGCCGCCTATCTCGGCTTGACGGTGCTCTCCGTCGCGCTCGATCCGCTGCTGCCGGCGGCCGACCTGCCCGCCGCGCTCGTGATCGTGTTCTTCGGCCTCAACATCGCGGTGCTCTCGTCCGTCGTCTTCTTCTTGCTCCAGTACTTCGTCCGCGAGCGCGAGCGAGCGCTGTCCGCCCTC
>JBKOYJ010000015.1:0-7497 GCA_046725345.1 Actinomycetota bacterium
CGGTGCGTCCGGCGGTGGCCAACGTGCGCCGCATCGCCTCGAGGCCGGGGCCGGTGCGGGCGATCTCCTCGCGGTAGCGGGAGACGATGAAGAGGCTGTAGTCGATGGCCAGCCCGAGCCCGAGCGCGGTCGCGACGTTCAGCGCAAAAATCGAGATCGAGCTGAGCTCGCTCGCGACCCGGAGCATCAGGAAGGTGCCGACGATCGCGAGCACGCCGACGAGCACTGGCAACAGGGCGGCGACGAGGCTGCGGAAGAAGAGCAGCGAGAGCAGGAAGAGGAATGGGAAGGCGTACAGCTCGGCGGTGCGCAGGTCGCGCTCGACTTGCGTGCCCACCTGGCGCTCGGCGAGCGCGGATCCCCCCACCGTGACCCCATGCTCGTCGGCGAGCGAGTCGGCGATCCGCTCCGCCGCGTCCTGGCGCGGGCGATCCTCGGTCGGTGTGAGGGCGACGGCGAGGTAGCTCGCGTGGCCGTCGCGCGAGACGAAATCACGTGCGCCTGTGGTGAGAAAGCTCGCCACCGAGGCGACGTCGGGATCACGCTCGAGCTGGCCGCTGATGGCGCTGATCCGCTCGCGACCCTCAGGTGAGCGCGGATCGATGCCGTCGACGAGCACGACGAGTCCGGTCTCGCGGAAGCCGGCACGCTCCAGGCGCTGGTCGGCCTTCACGCTTTCGGTCGCGGGATCGTCGGCACCGAAGGGGTCGAGGCGTTCCGCGATGCCAGCGCCGAGCGCCGCCGAGACGGCGAAGAAAATGGCCGCGATGATCACCACCCACCGCGCGTGCCGCTCTACGAGCCGTGTCAGACGCTCGGTCATCAGGCTTCCTTTCCTCTGTTTTCGATCACCTCCTCAGGCTGTCCGAGCGCTACCCGCCGCGGTAGCAAGGCAGCGCGAGTCTTCGGCCGCGCTGGCGCGACTCTTTGCGCGGTGTGGCTACCTCTACCGGTTAGGAGCCGAGGTAGGCGAGCACGGCGAGCACGCGGCGGTGATCCTCATGGCTTTCGGGAATCTGCAGCTTCATGAGGATGCTTCTGACGTGTTTCTCGACCGTGCGTTCGGTGATCACGAGCCGTTCGGCGATCGCGCGGTTTGAGCGTCCCTCGGCCATCAGCGCCAAGACCTCCCGCTCTCGTTCGCTCAGGTCGTCGATCGGGTCGTGTCCCGGCCGGCGGCGACCGACCAGCTGTGCGACGACCGATGGGTCGAGCACCGACCCGCCCTTACCGACACGCTCGACCGCGTCTGCGAGCTCTCGCACGTCGGATACGCGGTTCTTCAATAGGTAGCCGACGCCGCGCGCATCGTCGGCGAGCAGCTCGAACGCGTAGCTGGGGCGGACGTACTGGGAGAGGACGAGGACGCCCAATGCGGGGTAGCGTCGGCGGAGCTCACGAGCGGCGCGCAGCCCCTCGTCGGTGTTCGTGGGTGGCATGCGGATGTCGACAATCGCGACGTCCGGTGTCTTCGCGGCTACCTCCTGGAGCAGCTCGTCGGCGTCGCTCGCCTGCCCAACGACATCGAAACCTGCTTCGGTGAGGAGACGTGCGACACCCTCGCGCAGCAGAACGACGTCATCTGCGATCACGACGCGCATGGGATCTCCGCTCGGAGCTGCGTTCCCCTACCCGGCGTGCTGTGCACGACGAGCTCGCCGCCCAGCGCCTCGACCCGATCGGCGAGCCCGCGCAGACCAGAGCCGCGGCCGGGATCCGCGCCCCCGATGCCGTCGTCGGAGATCTCGACGACAGCCCGTCCGTCGCGGCGCACAACCCTGACTGAGGCTGCGCTCGCCGACGCGTACTTGGCCACGTTGGTGAGCGCCTCGGCCACGACGTAGTACGCGGCCGCCTCCACCGGCGCTGGGAGGCGCTCGTCGAGAGCGACGATGAGATCGATCGGGACCGGCGCCCCGTACGCAAGCTCCTGCAGCGCAGGCGCGAGGCCGCGCTCGGTGAGGATTGCCGGGTGCACTCCTTGGCTGATCTCGCGCAGCTCCTGCAGTGCGTCATCCAGCGTTCTCCGCGTCTCCTCGAGGATCCGGCGCACGCCATGCGGGTCGGAGTCGAGCCGCGACTCCGCGAGCCCGAGCGCCATGGAGACCGAGACGAGGCGTTGCTGTGTTCCGTCGTGGAGGTCACGCTCTACGCGTCGGCGCTCGGCGTCTGCGGCCGCGACGATGCGGACGCGCGAGGCGCGCAACTCACCGAGGTTCGCCCGCAGCTCCGCCTGCAGGCGCTCGTTCTCCAGCGCGAGACCGGCCGCAGCGCAGACGGCTTCGATGAGTTCGGGATCGTCGCGCAGCGACGCGTCGTGGACGAGCGCGGCGACACGGCGTCCCTCGCGCTCGACGATCGTCGTTACTGAGCCGGAGGACTCATCCATCGGCAGCTGAACCGGCCGACCCTCGCGGTCGACGTAGCGCTGCTGCTCAGGGAGCCAGTACGCAAGCGCGAGCGAGGGGTCATGGAGTGCCCGCGCCAGCGCCCCTCGCAGCTTCCCGGGTTCCTGTGTCTGGCCAAGCTCGACGACGAGCTCCGCCACCGCCCCACGGGCCAGTCTAGTTCGGAGCAACCCCAGCTCGAAGGCGAGCGGCACCGTCGTCAGCACGACGAAGAAGCCAACTTCGGCCGGCCCGAGCGGCCGGCCGAGGGCGTCGTTGAGGAGCCTGAGCGCGCCGAAGGCTGCCGCCGCGGCTCCCGCCCACAAGACTGGTGCGACCGCGCGCCGCCACGGCGGCGTCGCGCGGCGCCAGCGCCGGGCGAGGAGAAGAAGGCTGGTCAGAATGAGCGCAACACCGATCCACCGCGCCGCGTTCCTGAGCCCGTCCGCGAGAGCGTCATTCGGCTCGAGCAAAACGAGGTTCCTGACGTCGTCTTCGGCATCCGGCTGCTGAAAGGGGACCGAGGCGGCAACCACGACGATCGTGTCGAGGTACGCCGCGATGACGATCGCTCGTGCGAGGCGCCCCTCGAGTCGGCCGCTCGGAAACGCGAGCAGCAGGTGGTTAAGGACCGCGATGAAGAGCGGCCTGAAGAACAGCCCCACCGTGTAGAGCGCCGAGACGCTCGAAAAGACGAGGAGGCTGGCGAACCAGGCAAAGCCGAGGAAGACCATCAATGGGCCGACCCGACTTAGCGGCCGGCGCCGCCAAGCGTCGAGTCCGATCAGAGACCAGGCGAGCCCAACGGCCAGACCGATCGCTGCCGTTAGCACGGGCGAGTCCGCGATCCCTCCGCTCAGGATCAGCGCTGCAGTTGCACCACCGGCGGCGAGCGCCGCCGGCCAAAGAACACGCCGGAAGAGCTTCACCGCCAGCAGTATTCCCGCTCGCGGGATCGGGCGGGGGCGCGTTTCAATCCCGTCGTCGGCCCAGGAGCCGGTCGTCATCAACGTGCTTTCCAAGACTGAACCGCCTCGATGACTAGTGCGCGTTTACACCGCCTCTTGAAGTGCGGCGCCCTCTATCGCCCTTCGGCTGAAACGGATCAGGATCGGCTCCAGAAGCTCCACCTCATGGGATGAGGCTGACGGTCCGTCGCCAGTCGCGCTAGCCCGGGAGCGCGAGTCCTCGGGAGCGCTGGCGCCACTCTTTGCGTGGTGTGGCTACCTCTACCTCGGGCCGGGCGCCGAGGGGAGGCACGGACGCCGAGGACGCGGGCGAGACTACGCCCGCGCGCGCTAGCGCCGAGTCCCATGCCTTCCGAGCTTCGTCCCTTTTGCGTGCAAAGGGGATCAGCGGATCGCGGGTAAGTGGCGCGCATTGCAACAAGCCGTGATGAGGGGAAAAGCGTCGTCGCTCGTCCTGTCCTGTGTGCCGCACTGGCACCGCGACTCCTGTCTTGGTCGCTCCGTCATCGAGAGGCCGACCGCGGCCGAGCGACGTCCGCGGGCAGAGCCGGTCGCGGCTCTGAGGTCGAGGCCAGCACGGTCGCGTACACCTCGCCGAAGCCTTGCCGCCAGCTCGGGTAGCGAAGCTTCCAGCCGAGCTCACGCTTGGCCTTCGCGTTGGAGGCCCCCCGGCCCTCGGTACCCATGACGACTCCAGGCTCACCGGCAAAGAGCCGTGCGAGCCAGACCGGCACCCGACGGGGCGGCTTGGCGCCGAGCGCGTCGGCGAGCACCGGCAGCCACTCGCGCGCGGGAGCGGGCTCGTCGTCGACGATGTTGTAGATCGCCGGCCCGTCGTGCTCGAGCGCGAGCACCGTCGCTGCGGCGGCGTCCTCGAGGTGGATCCACGACATGAAGCCGCCGCCGTCGCGGACGATCGGGAACTGCCGCTTGCGCACCGGCCAGATGAGCCCGTCGTTGGCAGCGCCGTAAAAGATGCCGTAGCGAAGCGCGATGCCGGCGGCGGCGACCACCTTGTCGTCGACGTAGTTCATTGCCGCCCTGCTCTCGACCGCGCCCGCTACCGGCTTCGTGTCGAGCGGATCATCCTCGGTCTTGACCATCCCACCCTCGCGGGCGTAACGGAAGGTGACATTGCTCTGGGCGACGAAGCGGGACACGCCCGCATCGCGTGCAGCCGCGAGCAGGTTGTCAGTGCCCTTCGTTCGCAGCTGGTTCGTCTTGGCGAAGGTCTTGTCGAAGCTGCGCCCGAACTTCTCGCTCGCGAGCGCCGTCGCCTCGTGGACGATCGCGTCGGGGGACGCCTCGAGCACCGCCTTCCGTACGGCGCCTGCGTCGAGGAGATCGAGCGCGACCGGTTCTGCGCCGAGCGCGCGGACGCGCTCACCGCTGCCGGGGGAGATATGGGCGCCGATCACCTTATGCCCGGCATCGATCAACTGAGGAACGAGGCGGCTGCCGATCGCACCGCTCGCACCTGCAACGAAGACTCGCATCATCTTCCTCCCTTTGGTCACATTTGCCTGTTCTGGCGGGTCGCACATGTATGACCCGACGCGACGGAGGAACGTGACCGATGGACGAGCGCGAATGGCTAGCGGAACGATTCGAGGAACACCGCACCCGCCTGCGGGCGGTGGCCTACCGGATGCTCGGCTCGCTGAGCGAGGCGGACGACGCCGTGCAGGAGGCGTGGCTCAGGCTCAACCGCACCGACGCCAGCGAGCTCGGCAACCTCGGCGGCTGGCTGACGACCGTCGTCGCTCGAATCTCGCTGAATATGCTCCGCTCGCGCAAGACGCGGCGGGAGGAGCCGCTCGCCGAGCGGCTCCCTGATCCGCTCGTCGACCGGGCGGACGGGATCGATCCCGAGCACGAGGCGCTGCTGGCCGATTCGGTCGGCCTGGCACTGCTCGTAGTGCTCGAGACGCTGTCTCCGCCGGAGCGGCTCGCGTTCGTGCTGCACGACATCTTCGGCGTGCCCTTCGACGAGATCGCGCCGATCGTCGATCGCTCCCCGGAGGCGGCGCGCCAGCTCGCTAGCCGGGCACGCAGGCGCGTGCGCGCCGAAAAAGCCGCTCCCGACGCCGACCTCGAAACGCAGCGGGAGCTCGTCGACGCGTTTCTCGCGGCTGCGCGTGACGGCGACTTCGATCGGCTCGTGGCGGTGCTCGACCCGGACGTCGTCGTACGGGCCGATTTCGGGCTGGCCGGCGGACTGCGGGAGACGCGCGGCGCCGCCGCAGTCGCGCGCCAAGCGCTTGGCTACGCCAAGCTCGGACTGGACATGCGGCCGGCGCTGATCAACGGCGTTCCCGGGGCCGTCGCCTTCCGCCACGGGCAACCGTATTCGATCGGCGCCGTCACCGTCAGGAACGGCAAGATCGTCGAGCTCGACTTCCTCAACGATCCAGAGCGGCTCCGCCTGCTCGACCTGACGAGCCTCGAGGAGTGAGGAAAATCGGAACATGACACCGGTGACAACGAACCGGCTCGACCGAAGATCGCGGCCGACGGAGCGGGATCGGCCCCGGCGAGGCAGAGGTCGAGCGGGCTTCTCGACTGACCACGGGAGGAAATAGCTGACAGGGCGTAGAGCCGTCGAAAGACCGAAGTCCCCAGAATCTCGTCAGCCTTGCCGTAAGAACGGCTCATCACTTCCGCGCCGTCGTCAGGACGGCGTATGCATCGAAGACCAGGGCCCCGTCTTTCACGAATGACTGCCAGCCGGCCACGACGTCGCGCTCCAGCGCGACGCGACCCACGTCATCGATCTGTGCGACGGCGGCCGCCAGCGGGGTGCTGTGGACGTATTGCCAGAGAAACTCCCGGGGTTCGGGGAGGGTGACCGACAGCGCCTCCGACCGAACCTCGACGTTGCGGAATCCCGCGCCGCTCGTCAGCTTGTCGAGCTCCTGCGGGTCATGCAGCGAGAACACCGCTCCCACGAAGGCGGCTACCTCGGGCTTCACGTGGCGCGCGAGCGCCTGCTCGAGAATTGCGAAGAGCGGCGGTGTCGGTCCGACCGTTGCAATGGCAAGCTGCCCGTCGACAGCGAGGACACGCTGCATCTCGCGTAGCGCCGACGCCTTGTCGGGCACGAACTGCAGACCGAGCGAACTGAGCACGACGTCGAAGCCCGCGTCGGGGAGAGGCAACGACTCGGCGCTCGCCTCGTGCCACTCGATCGTAGCGCCTGACGAGGGAACTGAGCGCGCAACCGCCAGCATGGCGGGATTGATGTCCAGCCCGGCGACGGCGCCGTCCGGACCGACCCGCTCGGCTGCGAGCCGCGCCACGAGACCAGTGCCGCACGCAATGTCGAGCACGCGGTCACCGGGATCTAGCTCGGCTGCGTCGAGCAGTGCGGTCGCCCAGGCCATTCCGATCGTCGGGACGAAGTACCGTTCGTAGTTCTCAGCGGCGTTGCCGCCGTACTGCTTGAACGACACCGCTGTCGTCGATGTGTTCACTGCCTCCTCCTTCTCCGGTGAACCGTTCCTCTCGCCGCCGCTCTTCCGAGCAGTATCCGCCCGAGATCGGGACGTGGCAATGACTGTGAACCTGGGATGGGCTGAGTACACCGAGCCCTGGGCCTTGGACGACCAGGACGGCCCGTTTTTCGCCGCGCTGATGCACCCGGGCGCCGAGCGCCTCATCCTGTTCCACGTCGTCGCGTCCGGACGCTGCTTTGTATCGACCGCTGACGGCGAGGGGGTCGAGGTCACACTTGCCCCGCCCTCTGCGATCCATTTCGCGGGCACGACTCACATGATCCCGCGCATGTCCCTTTCTGTTTTCCACATGGGCAACAACTCATCCCGCGCTGATCCCGGACGAGGCTCCCGGAAACACCCGCCCGCACCCGCGAATTCCCGTAACGACAGGGGGCGCAAAGCCTGCTTACGCGGCAAATCCCCGCCCATCCCCGCTCAGCCCGGAAGCGCCAAGACCGGCCTGTCACGCCGGAGGTCGCGGGTTCGAGTCCCGTCGCTCCCGCCCTTTACACCCTTTCGCTGCCCGTCTTGTGTTCGCCGTGCTGGGAGCCTCAAGTACGCGCTTGGCCTGCCTGAGATCGGGTTGGTGCCCGACTATGCTGAGGCCCTTGGGCCGGTCCAAAGGCGGTTCGGATGAATCGGCAC
>JBKOYJ010000067.1:0-10612 GCA_046725345.1 Actinomycetota bacterium
GTAGCGACCACGCCGGCCGCGAGGTAGAGCGCGGCCGCTACGAGGCCGAGGCGCGCGCCGCGGAGAGGAGCTCGTCCACGTCCGGCACCTCGCCCGCGTCGTAGCCCCATGCGGCGCGGACCGTACCGTCGCGGTCGACGAGGAACGCGCTTCGCCGCGACACTCCGCGCATCCCCCGGTAGTCGTGCGCGACGCCGAACCCCTCGGTCGCCTCACCGTTCCAGTCGGAGAGCAGCGGGAAGGTCAGCTCGAGCACCTGCGACCAGGCGATGTGCGTGTAGGTCGAGTCGCGTGAGATCCCGTACAGCGCGATCCCGGCCTCCTCGAACTCCGCGCTCCTGTCCCGCAGGAGCCCCATCTCATCCGTTCAGGTCGAGGACCAGTCGAACAGGTAGAAGAGCAGCAGCAGCGGCCGCTCTGCCGCCAGCTCACGGAGCGAGACAGGCTCTCGCGGCGCGGCCCAGACTGTCGCGTCGGGAATCGGCTCGCCGCGGCTCAGCAAGATGGGCAGGCTAGCCGTACGACGGCGTGGGCGTGTCGCGCGACGGCTCCTCCGGAGAGCCGGCCGGGCGACAGCTCGACGACGAATGCGGCTGCACGGGGGAAGCGATGGTGCTGCCACGCCGTCGCCGCGCCCGGCGGCGAGCCGAGCGCGCGGAACGGCAAACCTGCGAGTCGCGCGTACCGGCGGGCTACGCCGGCGCTCCGTCCTCGGATGCGGACGACCGCCTGTGGCTGGTGGAACCAGATCGTGATGTCGGGGCGCACGCGCTCGATCAGGCGCACGGCGATGCGCGCCTCGCGCTCCGACAACGGCCTGGGGCCGGGGTACTCCGGGTCCCAACGGCGGCCGCGCGCACGCCAGTGGACGGGGAAGTTGCGGTTGAGATCGACGCCGCGTCCGTTCTGCCGGACGTTGAGCGCACGGCCGTCGGGATTGAGGTCGGCCACTACCCAGAGGTCGACGGGCGCGCGGCGGGCGACACGGAGCAGGCGTCGCGCGACGGCGATGCCGGCGGGCTCGTTTCCGTGAATGCAGCCGACGACGAGCAACCGCCTCCTGCTTGCCGGGTCGCCCACGCGCCACGCGCTGAGCAGGCGGCCTCGCTGCGAGCGCCCGAGCGTGTACGTGCGGACGGCCGGTCGCAGTGCGATCCGGACGTGCATGTGGTTGTCGTGGTAGGCGGGCAGCACGCCGACGATTCGACGCGGGCCGCGGAGGCCGGTGTGGGGGCCGACGAACACCCGCACGACGCCGGCGCGAACGAACCTGTCGACGAGGTCCTGGGCGAGCGTGCGGTCGATCTGCCGCGGCGAGGTCGGCGGCCGCTCACGGCGGTCGCGGCGCGGGTAGTAGACGTCGACGTCGAGCCCGTTCTGGTGCGACGCGTGCCCGACGCCGCCGAAGCGGGGACCGAAGTCGCCGCCGTGCGTTCGAGAGAGGTCGCCGATCCCGACGCGAGGTGCATCGGGATGCGCCCGCGCGTACGCGCGCGTGACCGCGAGCACGACCCGTACGAGGCGGTCGGTCCCGTAGCGGCGCCAGCGGGCGTTCGGCGAGCGCTTGCGAGCCGGATCCCAGGTGAAGAAGTCGGCCCCCTCGCGCGGGAGGCGGACGCCGCGGACGAGCCGCCCGTGCCACGGCAGGCCGAGCGCCTGCGACGTCCGCCACACAACGCGGGGTCGTCGGACCCGTGGCGAAGGCGCGACGCGCCGCGCTTGCAGCTTCGCGCCCTCGCCGGCGAACGGAACCGCGCGCGTCTCGCCCGGCGATCGAAACGAGGTCCCTGCCGTGACGATCACCACAACCGCCGCGGCGCCCACGGCGAGCCGTCTCAGGGACAGCACCAGCCCGAGAGCGTCGGGAACGCGCCGCCGCCGAACTGGGCGGTGATGCCGGACACGGCGCGAATCTTGCGCACGCGGGCGGAGCGGATGAAGACCCACTGGTCGGCGTCCTTCCACGCCACGAGCAGCCAGCGCCCGTCAGGCGACCAGAAGAGCCCCGTGAACCGGCCCGCACCGCTGAAGACCGTCCGGTCGCGCCGGCTGAGGAGAATCTGCACGGCGCTTCGGTCGGTGGCCGGATTCCAGCTCGCGACCGCGAGGCGGCGGCCACGCGGCTCGAACGCCGCCGCAAGGAACGGATTGCCCGCCCCGAGGCTTCGGGTGGAAACTCCGGTCACCCGGAAACCGCCGGCCGTCGAAACGCTGATCAATCCGCCGCCTCTCGTGCTCAGCCACGCCCCGTCGGGAGACCAGAGAAGGTGCCTCGCGCGCGCCTCGCGCCAGTGCGCGTGCTCGGCGCCCGTGTCGGCATTAACGACGTGGACGACGTCGTCCGCCGAGACGTAGGCGAGCACGTGCCGGCGGCCAGGCCGCCACGCCGGCGCGACCGGCGCCACCGCGCGCGCGAGAAGGTGGTCGCCCCTTCCGTCGCCGGCGACCACGCGCAGATCGCCGCCGCTCAGGTAGGCGATCCGCGTGTCGCTCGCGGTGCCGCCCCACCTGGCGAACTGCACGCTGCGGCGTGCGAGCGTCCAGTGGATGTCCCCGTCGGGCTCGAGCGCGACGAGCTCGTTCTCACGGGTCACTACGACGTACTTGCCGAACGGTGACCACGACGCCTCGCGATATCCAGCGAGGAGGCGCTTCGAGCCGTCGCGGTGGACGATCCACGCTCCCGCCGGCGACTGCACGAGCAGCCGTCCCGACGCGGGCAGGGAGAACAGCGCGGGAGCGCTCCGCTCGACGCCGATCGCCTCCCGGACGTTGCCGAGCACCGCGCGCCCCGGAGAGGTTGCCGCCGCTCCGAGGAGGGCGAGCACCGCCGCCGCCGCGAGCAGAGGCCGCAGTCTCCGCGACGACCACGGAACCGGCTCGCGTTCGGCGTGGGCCGCCCGCACGACGTCCCACACGCGCGTGCGCGCCTCGCGCTCGCCGGGCGCCTCGATCCGCTGCAATCGCCGCCCGAGCTCGCGATCCGTCACAGGCGCTCCCTCATCCGGTCGAGCGCGCGCCGAAGGCGCGAGTTGACGGTGCCGCGGGGGAGCTCGAGCAGCTCTGCGATCTCACCGGGGGTGTACTCGAGCAGGTAGCGCAGGACGACCACCGCCCGGTGCTCCGGCGACAGAGAGGCGAGCGCCGACGCAACCTCCTCGGGATTCCCGCGCTCACGGGAAGCTGCGGCGGTTTCGACGAGTCCGATTTCCGCGCGGAGCGTCCGACCGCGCGCCCAGTCGATCGCGCGGTTGACGACGATGCGGTGCAGCCACGGCCCGAACGGCCTGCGCCGGTCGAAGCGGTCGAGCGCACGCATGGCGGCGAGGAATGCCTCCTGCGCGATGTCCTCCGCCGCCGCCGCGTCGTGGACGACGAGGTAGGCAGCCCGGTACGCGCGCGACCAGTGCGCGCGGAAGAGCGCCTCGAGATCGGAGGCGGAGCCGGCCTGAGCGCCCCGCACCCAGGCGCGCTCGTCCCGGCCGGGTGACGGCATCGCGCGCCGACTATACGAGCGCTTCCCGGTAGCAGGTCCATCGCGACGGATTACGGTGTGGGCTCGGCGAGAGGTCCTGGACCTCCGCGGGACGGCCGCGCGTAGTCGTTGCTGTGAGACGCAGCCACGCTTCTTTTCTCACAGCGCTCGCCCTCAGTCTCGCGCTCGCCTCCGCTTCCGACGCGAAGGAGTTCACTTCGGTGGCCGTCGCCGGGAGCCACGGCGACAGTCTCTTGCTGCGTGGTCGGCCGCAGGTGATCGACTTGCTCTTCGCCGCGACCACCCGAGCGCATCCGCGTGGCGGCTACGTCCGGTTGTACCCGCTCGGGCCCGACGGCTTCGTCGGGCTTCCGGGGCGCTTCTATCCGGCCACAACCGCCGTCTGCCTGGGGTGGGATCAGTCTCGACCGCCGCGGGATTGCCGCCGGGCACCGGCCTCACTCGCCTCACTCCTGCGGCCGGCGTTGCGGCTCAGCCGCTTCGATCGCGGAGTCACGACGGTCGGGCGGCTCACAAATCCCCGCCTCGGCCGTCCAGGTCTTCTGCAGCTCGAGGTCGTGTTCGAGCTCGCGTTCGACCGGTCGAGACTCGCGCGCTCCGTCCGCCGTCCTGCAGCCTGCCTGCCGTTCGTGGTCAAGTGGAGCGGCCCGGCCGCCCGGCTCCGGCCGAGCCACACATGCCTCTCGCCACGCGGTCTGTACGCCCGTGGGCGGCTGTACCCGCTCGGGCCTGCGCCGTGGCGTCTCGCGCGCGCGAACCTACGGACTCAAGTAGGGACCGCCATCGCCTCCGTCGCGTCGGCGATCTCGCGGACGACCTCGACGACGTCGCGGTTCGCGTTGTAGATCCGCAGCTGCCGGTCGGCGCCGTTCCCGCGCCGCAGGATCTCGCGGATCCCTTCCAGCTCGCGGTCGGAGCCGAGCTCGCGTGCGTGCGGCTCGAGCCGGCGGAGCGTCCGGCGGACGAGCTGCGCGACGGCAACGCGGTTCCGCCGCCCCGTCTCGAGGTCGATCAGCGGCGCCTCGAGCCCGTAGCGCGCGGCCAGCCACTTGTTCTCGGTCGTGAGGACGCGGTGGAAGGTCGGAATCTCCTCGCCGCGCTCGTGGCGCTCGCAGAGGTCCTTCACGAGCGCCTGGCAGTACGCGGTCAGCGCGACCGCCTCCTCCACGCGCGTGACCGCGTCGCAGATCCGGATCTCCACCGTGCCGAGCCGCGGGTGCAGCCGCACGTCCCACCAGATGTGCGTGTAGTCCGCGATCACGCCGGTCTTCTCGAGCTGACCGACGACCGCGGCGAAGTCCTCGTAGCTCGAGAATCGAGGCGGCGGCCCCGAGCGCGGGAAGGCCGCGAAGATCGGCTGGCGCGTGGAGACGAGGCCGGTCGGCTCGCCGCGCCAGAAGGGGGAGCTCGCCGACAGCGCGAGCAACGGAGCGAGGTGGAGCAGGAGGCCGTTCACGACCTGCACGGCCTTCTCGGGGTCGTCGACCGCGACGTGCACGTGGAGCCCGAAGATCAGCTCGCGCCGCGCTATGTACTGCATCTGGTCGACGAGGTTGCGGTAGCGGTCGCGGGCTGTGATCCGCTGCCGCTCGAAGAGGCTGAACGGGTGCGTTCCCGCCGATCCGACACGGAGACCCTGCTCGCGGGCGATGTCGGTCACGTACGAACGGAGCTTGCGAAGCTCTTGCTCGACGCCCGAGGCGTCCCGGCAGACCGGCGTCGCGATCTCGATCACCGACTGCATCAGCTCCGGCTTGATCCGCGGTTCGAGCTCGTGTCCCGAGATCGAGGCCAGCACTGTGTCGACGTGCTGCACGAGATCGAAGGTCTCGCCGTCCAGGAGCATGTACTCCTCCTCGACGCCCAGCGTGTACGGGTCGCTGCCGCCGAACTTGTGGTCGACGACGCTGCCGCCCTCGACGAACGGCGACGCTGTGATCGACGACGGGAACGCCTGCTTCGGGTCGTCCGCATTCACGGGATCGACGCCTCGGCCTCGATCTCGACGAGCCAGCGCGGGTCGAGCAGTGCATGGACGACGACTCCCGTCGTCGCGGGGCGGATGGCGCCGAACGTCTCCCCGTGCGCACGGCCGATCTCGTCCCAGTCGGCTTCAGGCGTCGCGAAGATCCGCGTGCGCACGACGTGCTCGAGCGTGGCGCCGGCCTCCGAGAGCGCGCCCGCGACGATGTCGAGGCAGAGCCGCGCCTGTGCGTACGAGCCGGCAGGCGGGTCGGAGCCGTCCGGCGGGATCGGCGCCGTGCCGGAGATCCAGACATGGTTTCCGGCGACGACCGCGCGCGAGTAACCGAACGGCTCCTCCATCGGCGCATGGCCGGGGATGCGGCGATGGGCCATCGACTCAGAGCGTATTCGGTTGGGTGTTCCCATTGGCTCGATCGGTCGTTTGAGACGCGCGCACGCGCGAAGCCCGCGCGCGCTGAGTGTCGGCGTCGCAAGCGAGCGCCTTAGTATCGCCCGCCGTGCGCGCGCTCGACGCGATCGACAGCTGGGACGCGCGTCACGCCGCCGCGGGCGTCGCCCGACGCCAAGGGGTCGTCGCGCGGCGCGGCGACCAAGGCCACCGCTTCCGCTGGGCGTCGGTGACGAAGCCGGCGACCGCGCTGGCGGCGCTCGTCGCGCTCGAGGAGGGAATCGTCGACCTCGACGAGCCGGCCGGGCCGCCGGGCGCGACCGTTCGCCACCTGCTCGCCCACACGTCGGGGCTTCCGCTCAACGACGGCGCCCCCATCGCGCCGCCCGGGCGGAGGCGCATCTACTCGAACTCGGGCTTCGAAGCGCTTGCCGCCCTCGTGGCAGAGCACGCCGAGATGCCGTTCGGCGACTACCTGCACGCGGCCGTGCTCGAGCCGCTCGGCTCGAGTGCCGACCTGGAAGGCTCGCCCGCGTGGGGTCTCGTGGGCTCGCTGGACGATGCGCTCACGCTCGCAGCGGAGCTCCTCGCTCCTCGGCTCGTGGCGCCCGAGACGCTCTCGGAGGCGACGGTGGTCGCGTTTCCCGGACTCGCGGGCGTGTTGCCCGGCTTCGGCCGCTTCGACCCCAACGACTGGGGGCTCGGCTTCGAGCTCCGCGACGACAAGCGCCCGCACTGGACAGGCGCCCGCAACTCGGCGCAAACCTTCGGGCACTTCGGCGCCGCGGGGACGTTCCTGTGGGTCGATCCCGACGCCGGCCTCGCGTGCGTGTGCCTGACCGACCGCGAGTTCGGCGACTGGGCGAAGGAGGCGTGGCCGAGGCTCAGCGATGCGATCTTGGCCGAGGCTTGAGCAGCATCGATCTGTGGTGACACCAACTGCCGATGCAGCCGGCGGCGCGCCGTCGGCCGCGCCGGTTATGTGTCGTCCGCGAAGAGAGGGCGCAGGAACTCGTCGAACGTCTCGCGGTCGCAGCTCGCGACGGTGGCCGGAGTGAGGGCGCGCACCGACGCCGTCCGCGGGATTTCCATCGCGAGGGCGACCTCGCCGAAGTATTCCCCGGGGCGCAGGACGCGGCGGGGGCCGAGTGCGCCGACGTTGCTCACCGCGAAGATCCCGGACAGGATCACATAAAAGCGGTCACCCTCCTCACCCTCGACGACGGGGGCCTCGCCGGACGGCACTTCCTCCCGTCGCATCCCCTGCGCGAGCTTCGCAAGGACCTCGCCGGGCAACCCGGCCAGCAGCTCCACCCGGGCGAGCTCGTGGGCCGTCGCGGGGACGTGGCGCGGACTCACGACTCTATTCTCGCGATATGGCCGTCCTCGAGGGCTGGACGTACTGTCCGCGGTGCCGCACGGAGCTCGAGGTCGGCGCCGCCCGCGCGTCGTGCCCCGGGTGCGGCCTCGTCGCCTATGCGAATCCGGCCCCGACCGCATGTGCGCTCTGCGTGGACGATCGCGGCCGGCTGCTGCTCGCGCGCCGGCGGGGGGCGCCGTTCGCGGGCCGGTGGGATCTTCCCGGCGGCTTCGTGGACGAGGACGAGCATCCGCTCGACACTGTGCGGCGCGAGCTACGCGAGGAGACCGGGCTCGACGTCGAGCCGGAGGACTTCGTCGGCGTATGGGTCGACCGCTACAGCGAGGACGACAGCGGCGCGGCGACGCTCAACCTCTACTGGACCGCACGCGTCGTAGCGGGCGAGCCCGAGGCGGCGGACGACGTGTCGGAACTGCGCTGGTTCGCGGCCGAAGAGCTCCCGCCACCCGCCGAGTTCGCCTTCCACGTCGCTGATGTGGTGTCAGCGTGGTCTCGCCAGCGTCTCCGCAGCTGAGGCGGACTCCACCGACGGAGCCAAGTGGGCGTCTCGTCGGCCTAACCAGACGCGTAGCGTGGAAGCAGAACCCGTAGGGCGCGAGGCTCGATCGAAAGCTCAACGGGAGTCTCGAGCGTCTTCGGCTCGCCGTCGACCGCCGCGCGCAGAGTCCCCTGGGGTGATTCGAGCCGGAAGCGCGCCGCTGTCCGCTCCTGCCACGTCCCCGGCAGCACGCCCTCCGCCGCGTAGAGGTGGAGGAGGCCATCGTCGAGTCGCTCGCGTGCGCCGAGAGAGAGCAGCTGCAGCTCATAGTGGTTGTTCGCGATCAGGAGCACGCGTGCGTGGACGGGCCGACCGTCGACCGACACTCGGAGCGGGCGAGGATGGCGGACGACGATCGCGAGCGCTCGGATGCGTGCGAACGCGTCACGCCGGCGACGGTGCTCCTCGCGACGGTGGACGAGCTGCGCGTAGGCGCCGATCACGACGTTGTTGAGGAACGCCCGCTCGCCGACCCGGCCGATGTCCACGCGGCGCTCGCGGCCGACGAAGGCCTCGATCGCCTGCACCGGGTCGCGCCGGTCGAGACCGAGGTCGCGCGCGAAGTGGTTACGGGTTCCGAGCGGGACACACACGAACGGCGCGTCTCGCTCGATCGCGACCTCGGCGACCGGCGCGAGCGACCCGTCGCCGCCCGCGATCCCGAGCGCCTCCGCGTCGCTGTCGCGGGCCAGCGCCGCGGCATCGTCGTCGGGTTCGAGCAGGTGCACCGACACGCCGATCCTCCGCGCGGCGGCCGCGAGCTCCTCGACTCGCGCGCTTCCGCCGCCTGCACGTGGGTTCACGAAGAGGATTCCGTGCGAAATTTGGGTCTCCGGGGCCCGAAAGTTGAGCCGTTCGGCCTATGGCGCTTCCCGCTCAGGGTTCCGATCATTCCCCTATGAGCGAGCGCGGTCTTCACTACATCCAGGACGACCTCAGCGAGACGTGGCTCGAGGACTGGGCGGGCGCAGGCGTCGGCGAGATCGAGGCATACCTCGCCAAGTACGCGGCGTTCCTGTCCTTCCTCGACTCGCAGCCGGACGACTAGACCGGAACACGGCCTCCTCGCTGTAAGAATCCGCGGCGTTTCCGCACGGATGAGGGCGGAATGAATCCGCCCACCGACGCACGGAGGCGCTCGTGAAGCTCAGCTACCTGTGGCGGGGCCTCCCCGGCCACCCTCTCCATCCCCCGCTCACCGACGCCGTCATCGGCGCTTACACCGTCGCGACGGTCCTGGCGCTTCTCGACGTGCTCTCGATCGTCGATCAGAACGCGGCCAAGGGTTGGTGGCTCGCGCTCCTCGTCGGGCTCGTCGTGACCGGGCCGACGGCGCTGACCGGGCTGCTCGACTGGCTCACGATCACGTGGGGCTCGCCGCTCTGGCGCACGGCCACGACGCACATGCTGACGATGCTCGCCGCAACGGGGTTCTTCCTCGTGGCCGCGATCGTGGGCCACGACGGCTACACCGACGGAAACGTCACCGCGGCCGGCTTCGTGCTGACCGCGATCGGCTTCGTCCTGCTCACCGCCGGTGGCTGGATCGGCGGCAGCATCGTGTTCGTGCACGGGATGCGAGTCCTCAATCTCGTCGAAGAACCAGCCCTCCGAGCCTCCGCGCCGGTCGCGACGCCGGAGAAGGAGATCGCCGAGAAGGGCTGACCGGACCGCGCACGCCGAGGCGCTGTCCCTCGGCGAGCTCCCGTGAATTCCGCGTGATCCGACTAATTCCGCGTGATCCGACTTGACGCATGGCAAACCGCGCTTTGCCGTGCGTGACCTTTTGCCGAGAGGACCTGACACAGCCGCGTAGAGCGGAGCTCTACGCGGCTAAACCGAGCGCCCGCTCGAGCGAAGACTTCGGCTGAGCGCCGATCGCGGCAGCGGCTGGCTGCCCGTCCTTGAAGAGGACGATCGTCGGGATCGACGCGATCCCGTACCGCATCGCCAGCTGCTGCTCCTCGTCGATGTTGACCTTCACGAGCTTGACCTCGTCCTTGCGCTCTTCCGCGATGCGGTCGAGCACCGGCGAGACTGCGTGGCACGGGCCGCACCACTCTGCCCAGAAATCGACGATCACCGGCTTGTCGCTCTGGATGACCTCCTGCTCGAAGCTGGTCGTCGTGACGTCTGTTGCCATTCGGTTCCTTTCGCCTGCCTGATTTCGGAGTACCCGAACCTAAACGCTTTCGGACTCGGTTCCCTTCCCGGCGTCCCGCGCAAACGCGAAGTGCCGCGCGAGCGACAGCATCCGATCTTCTCGTATTGACCGGTCGCCGCGCGCGATCGCCGCGCGAGCCGACTCTAGAATCCCGGGATGGCGCACGCGTTCGAGTCGCTGCCTTCGGTTCCGGATCACCCTGCGCTCGAGCGCGAGGTGCTCGAGTGGTGGGACTGCGAGCGCACGTTCGATCGCCTGCGTGAGCAGAACCGTGGAGGGCCGAAGTGGAGCTTCATCGATGGCCCCGTGACCGCGAATAAGCCGCTCGCGCTCCACACCGCGTGGGGACGGACGCTCAAGGACGTCTTCCAGCGCTGGATGGCCATGCGCGGCTTCGAGCAGCGCTACCAGAACGGCTTCGATTGCCAGGGACTCTGGGTCGAGGTCGGCGTCGAGCGCGAGCTCGGGCTGAACTCGAAGCGCGAGATCGAGGAGTACGGGCTCGCCGAGTTCGCGCACCGCTGTCGCGAGAAGGTCATCGCGTGCGCGAACGAGCTGACGAAGGGGTCGAAGCGCCTCGGGCAATGGATGGACTGGGGGAACGACTACTTCACCTTCAGCGATACGAACATCGAGTACATCTGGCGCTTCCTGAAGCT
>JBKOYJ010000046.1:0-6303 GCA_046725345.1 Actinomycetota bacterium
CGTCGACCGCGACGACGTTGGCCCCCGCGTCCTTCGCGGCGGCGCAGAGCATGAAGCCGATGGGTCCGAGGCCCGCGACGGCGACGGTTTGGCCGGCTTCGATCCCGACGCGCTCCACCTCATGGAGGCAGCCGGCGAGCGGCTCGACCAGTGCAGCGACCTCGGAGGCGAGGCCGGGCGGGACGGGGAGGAGATTGCGCTCGGCGATGAGCGCGGGGACGAGCACGTACTCGGCAAACGCGCCGTTCAGGAGCGAGCTGGCCGCCACGACCCGCTCCCCGGAGCCCACGGGCACCCCGCAGAACTCGTTTCCGAAGGGACTCGGAAGCTCGCCGAGCAGGAGTGGGACGTCCGCGCCGTCCGCGAGGGCGACCTCCACCTGGACGAGGACGTCGCCCGGACCCGGCTCCGGCTGCGGCACGTCTTCGAGCCGCACGTCTCCGGGCCCATAGAAGAGGAGCGACTTCACGGCGCCGAGTGACCGATGGCCCGCATCTGACTATCGTAGGCAGGTCGAGAAAGGAGCTCTCATGGCGGTGAAGCTCTATCGGTGCAAGAACCTCTGGGTGAAGACGCCGGGTCATCCCTGCTGGCGCGTACAGAAGGCGCTCGATGAGCAGGGGATCGAGTACGAGGTCGTCCCCGGGCCGTGGCCGGGCCGCGGTCAGCGGGACGAGATCGAGCAGCTCAGCGGCCAGACCAAGTACCCCGTGATCCAGTTCGAGGACGGGTCGGTGTACCGCGAGGAGTCGAAGGACATGGCCGAAACGATCACGGCCGGAAGGCTTTTCGAGAAGCAGGGCGCGGACCAGCCGGCCGCCTGACCGGCGCTACACTGAGACCCGCGCGGGGCTATAGCTCAGATGGGAGAGCGCCTGGATCGCACCCAGGAGGTCGCCGGTTCGAGTCCGGCTAGCTCCATGAAAGACCTGCAAAAGCGCGTCTTGCGTTTTCTCGGATGACCACGCAGAGCGCTTGGAGGTCAGCCAGGCGCTCGGCGCATAGAAGGGCGATCGGCTTCGATTTCTCCTGGAACTCACGCGCCGTCCGCTCGCGCTCTCGCTCGGCGCCGCAGTCGGCCGACAGAATGTTGGGGGAGATCATCGATCCACGCGAGGCGGCCCCACTCGCGCCAATCTGCGTCTGATTGTGAAGATGTCTAGGCGCGCCTGGCGCGACAGCCTGGCTATTGGCGTACGAGCTCGGGGGCGGACTCCGCAGCTGAAAACGGCTGGGCGTGGGCGAGGGCAGCGCTGAGTTCAGTCCGCGAGGTGGATATCGAGCTTGCGGTACGTGGCCCCGAGATGCGCTCGATCGTCTTTTCGGTGACGAACAGTGCCTGCGCTGCTTCTCGATTGGTCATCCCTGCTGCGACGAGTTCTGCCACGCGGCGCTCGCTGACCGCCCTTCCGAATGAGCCGCGCTTGCTCCAGCGCGGGAGAAACGCGTCGACACGCGGGAGGAGGCTAACCCGTCCGCTCGGCCACGCGGTACCGTCTTCTTAATGCAGCCGCTGGAAGATGCCGTCGATTCGATCGCCGCTGCGAACGGGTTTTCCGGCGTCGTGCGCTTCGACCGCGGCGACGACATTGAGCTGGCGAAGGCATACGGCCTTGCTCACCGCGGCTACGAGATCCCCAATACCGTCGACACGCAGTTTGCGATCGCGAGCGGCACGAAGGGCTTGACGGCACTTGCGGTCGTCGGCCTGATCGAGGACGGCTCACTCGCTCTTTCGACGACCGCGCGTTCTGTGCTCGGCCAGGACCTGCCGCTGATCGGCGACGACGTGACGATCGAACACCTGCTGTCGCACAGATCGGGCATCGGTGACTACCTCGACGAGGAAGCCGATCATGCCATCACCGACTACCTGATGCCGGTGTCCGTACACGAGCTCGCAACGACGGAGCAGTACCTCGCAGTCCTGGGTGGCCACCACACCAAGTTCGCGCCCGACGAGCGATTCTCGTATTGCAACGGCGGATACGTCGTTCTCGCGCTGATCGCCGAGCGAACCAGCGGTGTTCCATTCCACGAGCTCGTTCGCCGACGTGTTTGCGAACCAGCAGGGATGCACGACACGCACTTCCTACGCTCCGATGAGCTCCCGGGTCGCGCCGCGCTCGGGTATCTCACCAGCGTCGGTGCCTCGAGGACCAACGTGTTCCACTTGCCGGTGCAGGGGAGCGGCGACGGCGGGATCTACTCGACCGCGGCGGACATCAGCTCGCTCTGGAGCGCGTTCTTCGCCGGTCGCATCGTGTCAACGGAGTGGGTGGCCGAGATGGTGCGACCGCGCAGCGATGTGCCGCGACAGTCGAGGCGCTACGGGCTCGGCTTCTGGCTCCACGAGTCGAGCAACGTCGTGATGCTGGAGGGCAGCGATGCCGGCGTATCTTTCCGCAGCGTGCACGATCCGGGGCCGAGAATTACCCACACGGTGATCTCGAACACGTCCAGAGGAGCGTGGCCGGTCACCCGGTTCCTCGATGAATGGGTTGGGAGTTCTCGCTAGCCAGACCAGTCGGCTCGGAAGCGTGCTCCGTGCTCCTCGAGGACACGTCGAGCTCGGTGAGATGGAGTCGTCCGGTGGATACCGAGGGCTCAGCTGCGCGAGCTCGTCGTGGTGGCGACCAGCTCGTCGAGCCGAAGCAACAACCCCAGAGCCGTCTCACGATCGCAATCCAGGATTGCCTCCACCTCGGCCCGCTCCACACCCTTCAGGTCGCCCCGGCGGGCCGGGTCCCTTCAAGGGAGGTGAACGCTTACGTCTCTTGTTTTGAATCGGATATAGAGAGCGCCTGGAAGTAAGCAACCGATCGGATCCGCCGGTAGCGCAGCCCCTGGTCCGAGGCGGCCGACCACGGTGATAGCCCGGCAGCAGGGCTACCCCTGATGCGGGCGGAGGTATCGCGTGCGACGATTCCACCCATGGCGGCGACCGTCCTGATCGTCGACGACCACGCCGGCTTTCGGTCGTACGCACGCGCGCTGCTGGTGGCTGAGGGGTTCATCGTCGTAGGTGAAGCGACGGATGGGGCATCGGCGCTCGCAATCGCGCGGTCGCTCGCGCCCGAAGTTGTGCTGCTGGATGTGGCATTGCCCGACATGGACGGCTTCGCCGTCTGCGATGCGCTGCTGGAGGACGGCACCGGCCCAGCAGTGGTCCTGACGTCCAGCCGCGACGTTTCGTCGTATCGCCGGCGACTCGAGCGAAGCCGGGCCCGGGGGTTCATCGCGAAGAGCGAGCTCAGCGGCCGTACGCTCGCCGCGCTCGCGGGCGACTAGCGCGCATGCGGCTCCTGCGGCTCGCGCTGCTCCTTGGCGGCGTAGCCCTGGCTGTCGCGGCTGAATGGATCTCCTACGAGGCTGGCGACCTCGCCCTCGTCGTGGCCGACGCCGTTGTCGGCCTCGTCCTCGTGACGTGCGGAGTCGTCGCCTGGGAACGGCGGGGGGAGAGCCGCGTCGGGCCGCTCATGGTTCTGTCCGGGTACGCCTGGTTCGCCGGCAACCTCTGGTCGCAGCTCCTCTATCTCCACCGCGGGCCGCTCGTCCACCTCCACATCTCATACCCCACCGGCCGTCTCCGTCGACGACTCGCGCAAGTGACCGTCGCCGCCGCCTACGTGGATGCGGTAATCGAGCCCATCGCGAGTAACGACGGGCTGACGCTGGTTCTCGCCGCGCTCGTCGCCGCCGCTGCTCTCGACGGCTATCTCCGCTCCTCGGGCACCGCTCGACGCGCCGGCGTCCCGGCCCTGGTAGCGGCGCTCGCGTTCGCAGGCGTGCTCGCCTTCGGAGCGGTCGAGCGGCTCGCGGGCTGGGATCTCGACCGGGAGGCGCTCTGGGCCTACGACATCGTGATCGCCTGTCTTGCGATCGTGCTTCTGGTCGACCTGCTCCGCGGGCGCTGGGCGGAGGCGGTCGTCGCCGACCTCGTTGTCGACCTCGGGCGGCAGGCCGACACGCGCACGCTGCGGGAAGAGCTCGGGCGCGCCCTCGGTGACCGCTCCCTCATCCTGGGCTACTGGCTTCCGGAGGAGCGGCGCTACGTCGATGACGCGGGGCGGCCCGTCGAGCTCCCGCGGCCCGGAGCCGGAAAAGCGGTGACGCCGATCGCCCACGACGGAGAGCCGGTTGCCGTCCTCATCCACGACGAGGCGGTGCTGGAGGATCAGGCCCTCGTCGAGGCCGTCGCCTCGGCTGCGAGGATCGCGGTCTCGAACGCCCGCCTCCAGGCGGAGGTGCGGGCTCGGGTCGTCGAGCTCGCCGCCTCGCGTCGGCGGATCGTCGAGGCCGCCGACGCGCAACGGCGCCGCCTGGAACGAGAATTGCGCGAGGGTGCGGAGCAGCGACTTACCCGCGTCGAAGCGCTGCTCGCACGGGCACACGAGGCCGCAGACAAGCGTGCCGGGGAACAGCTCACCGAGATCGAAGGAGAACTTCAGGGGGCGCGCGCGGAGCTCCGCGACTTCGCGCAGGGCATTCGTCCCAGTGCGCTGACGGAAGGAGGGCTGGGAGCGGCGCTTCCCGAGCTCGCCGGGCGGGCAGGCATGCCCGTCGAGTTCGAGATCTCCCTTGGCACAGTTCCTCCTGCGGTCGAAGCCGCCGTCTACTTCCTGTGCGCAGAAGCGCTTGCAAATGCGGCGAAGCATGCAGACGCGGCGAGCGTGACGATCAGCGTCTCGCAGTCGAGCGGTCTCCTGTCCTTGACGCTCGTGGACGACGGCGTGGGCGGCGCCGATCCCGGCAAGGGCTCGGGGCTTCGCGGCCTCGCCGACCGCGTCGAAGCGTTGGGCGGGCGGCTCTCCGTCCGAAGCCCAAAGGGCGGCGGGACTCGGCTGGACGCGACGATCCCGGTCGACGCACAGCAGTAGGGGCGGGTGGTCACCCGCCCCTACGTTCGAGTCCCGCGGCCTGGCGTTGCAGCGCAATCGGTTGAGTTCAGTCCGTCTTCACCCAGGGATGCGACGCAAACGTGATGGACTCGGGCTTCGCATTGCCTCTGCAGCAGTCGACGTCTGTGAAGGTGAGCGTCTTCCCGTGCAGCGACCAGCGGGCGGTGATCGTGTAGTCCTCGGCGATATGGACCTCGATTTGGTCGCGGAACACGGTGTAGTCCCCTTGCTCGCCGACGTCGCCATCCGGCTCGAGCAGGGTCCACTCGCCGGCATCGAAGATCATCCTGATGGTGCCAGTCACACAGCACACCGGCGACCCCTCGGGGACCCCTCCTTTCCGCCAGTCGGCCTTCGTCAGCGTCGTGTCGTAGGTCCCGTCCGGGATCCGCGACGCCGTCGCTTCGGGCTCGGTGGACGCGCAGGCAGGTGTCTCCGCCGCGGCTCCGACCTCGCTCTTGAGCTTCGTGATGGCGTCGATCCTGGACTTGGTCTCCGCGTCGGCCCTGAGCTCGGCATACACCGGCTCCAGTGCGGTGCGAAGCTCTGCGAGGTCGCTTTCGGAGGCGACGGCGAAGGTCAAGCCCCGACGGCAGAGCTGGGGCGCTGCCTCGTCGTCTTCCGCGCGCGCAGCCGCGAGCGCCGCCGGAGCCGCGGCGGCCGCCCCCTCCCGAAGCACGTCCTGCTGCTCCGGTGAGAGCGACTCGAAGACGTCCTTGCCCGCGAAGATCACGAGCGGCCGCGGCCAGAGATTCACGTTGGCGGTCACGTACTTCGCCAGCTTGTTGTCCCGGTTCTCCCAAATCGCCGCGAGTTGCTCTTCTGCCGCGTCGAGGCCCTCGAGAGAGCCGCCCGCAGGCAGCGCCTCGAGCGTTGCCCCGAGAGCCCGGTAGGTTCGATCGGCGAGCTCGTTCTTCGCCCCTCCGATCACCTCGCCATCGAAGTCGGACGGCTCGAGGAATGGATGCCTGATCCCGAGCAGCTTCCGCATCGGCCCCGGAAGAACCCCGATCCCGACCACTTCGAGCTCCTCGACGCCGTCGAGCATGTTCGCGGGAATGTGATTCTCGAACACCCGGCCTTCGAGCTCGTAGCTGTCGACGAGGAGCGGGGCGAGGAGCGGCTGGAAGTCGCGCACTCCGAGGCGATCGAAGACACGCGCTCCAACCCAGCCCATGTCGACTTTGCCGGCCTTGACGTCCTCGATCGTTCCGCGCTCCGCGTCCGGATCACCGCTCCGCCACTCCCGCTGGAACTTGATCCGGAGCGTCCCGTCCGAGCGGCGGACGACCTCGTCGGCGAACACCTGGAGCTGCGTCGGGGTATTGCCGGTGAGGCTGGCGAGCTTGAGCACAACCGGCTTCTGTTTCTCAGCGCCGCCGGCCTTGTCGCTGCTCGAGCC
>JBKOYJ010000034.1:0-39083 GCA_046725345.1 Actinomycetota bacterium
TAATAAGGATTCGGTAGATTCGCAGGACCTGCGTCTCCGTGGTCGCCTACCGTTTTTTGCGCGAACCTCGCGCGGAGTACGCGAGGGTTGCCGCGGAGGCCGAGACCCCGCCCCCGTCACTTGATTCCTTGATTTCCTGACACCCGCGACGATGGGCGCGGAAGTACGCGGAGGTCGAGCCGTGCGGGGCGGTGCCCCCCGGCGAGTCAAGAGACGTGGGTACTCCCAGGGGCACGGGCGTCTAATCGGGAATGGCTCGACCGCCCACGTCGCCTGGAACGGAAGCTCGGCGTCCATCGTCGGCTCGATCCCCACGATGCGGAAGCGTCTTCGGCCGGCGAGCGCGAAACGCCGGCTTCTTCCATGACCCTCACGGATCAAGCTCGAAGGTCGTCTACGTGCGCGGGCTCACTCGACGCTGCAGCGGGTCTAAAACGCGGCGGGGGCACATCGCGAGTCCTGAGCCGCCAGTCCCCCTGACTGCCCAGTCCTCCCGAAAGGCCGCAGACCCGCCGCGACTCCAGCTTATCCTTGAGCGCCGTTAGAAAACTCGCCATGGAGAACAGCGGCGTGGCGTCATTCGGGATTCCTCGTGCCATCCGGAGGCGCCTCTGTCTGCGGCTCCTCGGCTGCGCGTTCGGCCGTATAGCGCTCGTCGTACTCACGCCCTCGCCGTACGTCCTTGAGCTCCAGCTCCGCAGAGCGGTCGGCGTGCTCAAGCGCCCGCTCTGCCCTCTTTCGCTGGCGCTCACGTCCCCGTTTGTACTGGAAGTAGCTGTCCGGGGCTGTCGACCGCCAACCCTTACGGATGGAGTTGCCAACTTGCCTCAGCTTGTCCAAAACACCCATCTGGGGTCAGCGGCGGGCGAGCCGGCGACCGCTCTCGGTCTCGGGCGGGGTGTAGTTGAGCTGGTAGTGGTGATAGAGGTTCGACTCGTCCGCCCGGGAGAGCTCGTCGCCCTCGGTCTCGATGTTGGGCGCGTCCTTGACCTGCTCTTTGGACACTGGAACCTGCAAGCTGTTCGGTCCGATCGTGATTCCGGCCAGCGGCACGAACGTCAAGTGGCGGTCGATGAAGCCCTCCTTGACGGTCCCGAACACCGGCTCGTCCGTCTCGACGTCGACATAGACGTCTTCCAGCTTGCCGATCTTCTCGCCGTCGCGGTCGACCAGTTGCTTGCCGCGCCACTCGGCGATATTCCGATAGGTGACCATCTCTCCTCCTCCCCGGCACCGCCCCGCGCGCGCGCGCGTCTGTGTCAGGGCGTTTGCCCCTGAATCGTACTCGGCTCTGAGCCAGGATAGTGGTCGGGCGTGCGCGGCCGGCCCCGGACCTGGCTCCAACTTAGAGGAGCCAGGTCCCTCGTCCGTACGTCGGCTACAACCCGTCGGAACGTGCGCCGCTGCCGTGCCGAGGCGGTGATTAGGGCCCGTCGAACGGGCAACCTTGGCTGACGACCGGAGGAGGATCGGATGTTCAAGTGGCTTGCGCGGATCGCGATCGCGAAGCAGGTGTACAACGCGATTCAGAGGCGCCGCGAAAAGCGGTGACGCCACCGGCGGGCCGGCGGTGCTCTTCGTGAGCGAGCGCCGGACACGCCGCGCCTGCGCGCGTGGTCGGCGATATCGTGCGCCGGCCTAGGCGCCGTGTCGCTACGACGCCGAGCTCGCGCTCGTCGAGACGTCGCGGTAGCGCGCGTCGACGAGGCAGTAGAGCGCGTAGCAGATCAGGCCCGCTGCGGTGACGCCGAGGAGGTGTGGCCCGTAGCTCGCATCCGCCAGCTTCTGCAAGGCGCCATCAAGGCCGATCGCATCCTGAGGGTTGTAGTCGATCGCCGCCTTGGTCACGAAGATGCCGATCAGCGAGAACACGACCGCCCGCGCGAGATGCCCTGCCATCCCGGCGTGACCGCCCCAGGTGCGCTCCGTCTCGCTCATCTCGCCCGTTCGCCACTTGTCCTCGAACTTCTTCGTGATACCGCGGTAGGCATTCCAGAGGCCGGCGGCGATGATGCAGAGGCCGGCGATCCCCACGATCCAGCGTCCGCCGGGCCAGTCGAACATGGCCGCCGTCGTCTTGTGCGCCTTCTCGTTCTGCGACTCCTGACCACCGGAGCCGGCCAGGATCCTGACGGTGCTGAACGTGAGGGCCGCGTAGATGGCCCCGCGGCCGACATAGCCTGCTCGCTTGCCCCATTTCTTAGCCGTTCCCTTCTCGTCATGCTCCTCGTCGCGTTCGGCAATCGCCTGCGCGAAGCGCCAGATCGCATACCCGGCGAACCCAGCTGTGAGCAGGACAAGCAGCACTTTGCCGAAGGTGTGCTGGGCGAGCGTCTGCAGCGCGCCCTGGCGACTCGTCGCCTTGCCGCCCGTACCGAGGGCGACCTGAATCGCGAGGATCCCCACGATCGCAAACGAGACACCCTTGGCGATCAGGCCGAGCCGCGCGAGCCATGCGTACCAGCCGCTGCCGGTCTCGGCCTTCTCGCGCGCGTCGTGCGCCGGGTGCGCGACGGCATCCTCCGCCCGTCGAACCGATCTCCTCGTCTTCGTCGTCGCCATGCGCTTCCTCAGGCTGTCCGCATGGAAACGGCGCGAAGGCGGCGGCGGTTACGGTCGCGGCGGCGCGGGGCGAGTGCACCGAACGCGATACGCGCCTCGTCGGTTTAGTAGTTGACCGAGTACCGGGGGCAGCGCCCTCAATAGAGACGACCGCCCCTGTTCCGTAGTCCGTTGCCCTTCCGCGCGTTGCAGCTTCGACAGCGCGTCGCCGCGTTCGCCTCCACCATCTCGCCGCCGTGCTGCAGGGGCGCGAGGTAGTCGAGCTCCAAGCGCTCGCCCGTTCCGCAGTCGACGCAGCGATGGCCGTCCCGCTCGAAGACATCTTCGCGAAGCCGGCGATGTGCCGCGGTACGGTGCGCGCGCCGATGCGGGAGTGCGTTTTGCTGCCGCTGCCATTCGCGTGCACAGTCGGGGCAGCGGCCGCGGGTGGTCGTGTCAGCGGGAGCGAGACGGTGGCACGTGCCGCAGATGCGATAGATCGTCAACCCAACGCCGCTCTATGCGCCGAGACCCCCACTTATTGCTCGAAACTTTCGCGAGGCGGCCTAGGCGGAGTACGCAGGTCCTGCGGACTCATCCGATCACGCCCCCTCCGTCGCGCGGCCAGCGCTTTCGTGGTCGGCGCGGCATCTACTTCCCGCACCCGGCGTCGTCCACGCCGCTTCGCTGGCGCCTCTGCCTCCCCGGCGAGCCGCGTGAGTTCTGCATCGACGCCGGCGACGCGGTCGTCGAGCCCGCGCAGCTCGTAGCCGCGGCGCTCCGCGAGCAGGGCGGCGACACGGGCCTCGCGCTCCTGCTCGCCCTTCGCTTGGGCTCGGACGCAGGCGATGTCGTGCGTGGTCAGAAGCCAGCCGCCAGGAGGGTCGGCGAGCCGCTCGAGCTCGGCGTCGACCATCGCGACGCGAGCGGGGAGGCCGCGGCGCGCGTACTTCTCGCGCTCTTCGACGAGCGCTCGCTGCTTCGCCTGCCAGGCCGTCTGCTCCCGGGCAAGCCGCTCGCCCTCCGCGATTGCGTCGACGAAGGTCATCACGAAACCGCCTCGTACCGGCGACCGGCGGCATTCCAGACGAAGGGGCGGCCGCAAATCGTCGTTCTCGCGCCATCGCGATACCCAAGCCGAGCGGCATGGCGGGCCGCGAGCGCAAGCACGGTCTCCATCGCCTCACTTCGGCTGGCGCGCTCTCGCCGGTGACCCCGGTGCTCTTCGTCGCCACGGCACGAGTCGAGAAGGAAGGCGCCGAAGGGGCAAGGTCGGCGCGCGCCTCCTCGATCGCCTGCCGCCGTAGTTCCGCCTCGTCCCGCCGCAGCTCCGTTCGTGCCGCTCTCGTCGCTCCCCGGGCGTAGCGCTTGAGCTCCGCGAGCTGCTCTCGCCTCGCCTGCTGCACGCGCGCCCTCCGCGCGGGGACGCCGTTGACGTAGCCGCGGAGCCAGTGCTCCAGGGAATCGCGCGGGATGACGCTCTTGCCGCGTTCTTGCAGCAGGCGCAGGTCGCCGAGCTCGATCGCCTGGAGGATGGTGTAGCGGCCGAGGTCGTACTCACTTGCGGCCTGGTCGATGGTCAGCGTCTCGCTCATGCCCGCGTGCGCGCTGACGACGGCGGGTCGGCGTAGACGTAGCGCTCGAGCTCGTCGGGGTCGACGCGGAGCTGGTGGCCCACCCGCACCGCGGGCAGCAGGCCGCTGGAGACCAAGCGGCGCACCGTCGATACCGAAACGGAGAGCCGCTCGCTCGTTTCCGCGAGGCTCAGGAGCCGCCGCGGCCTGTGCTCATCCGTCTGCAACATAGTGCAAGTACAATCGTATCAAACGATGAACTTGCCAAACCTTTTACTTGCTCGTGTAATGTGGAACCAATTTGGCGACCTCGGCCCTCAAGGCGCTGGCGTTGTGCGTGTCCTGCGGCCGCCTCAGCGCGGGCGTCCGCTGTCCGCCATGCGCCGCCATCCACGTCGAGCGCAAGGCCGTCGTCGGCGAGCTCCGCGAACGCGAGGGCCTCGCCCGCGCGGGGCGGCCTCGCCAAGAGCGAGAGGGTCCGAGCGCGAGGTCGGGTTCTAGGCCGGGCCGCGGCGGGTCGAACCCTCGCGGCCGTCGAGCGCTTCCCGCGAGCACGGCTCGGCGGCGTGAACGCTAGGACGCCGAAGCGGCGTCGACAAGACGGCCGCTACGGACACGTCCGTTGCCATTTTGTTGCCACGGCCGAATCTCGGGGAGTTTCTGTCGCCGTGCGAGCAAACAAAAGGCCCGCGTTTGCGGGCCTTTTGTTGGTGGGCGGTACTGGGCTCGAACCAGTCGCCCCCACTCCGGACATGAAACGACAGCGGCGGCCAACACGGTCTCGACCGCACCGCTGCGCGGAAACGGACGTGTCGCCCGCGGACACGACGGGACACGGCGGACGCGCCACAGCGAGTTGAACGTGGACGCCGAGTGGACGGGCTAGGTCGTCGCCTCGGGCCAGCCGCTGATCCCGATCGTGATGTCTTTGTGCTCGACCCCGAGTTCCGCGACTCGGAGCGCGTGGAGAAGCTCGCGCGCTTGCCGTTCGGCCTCCGGCTGCGTCTCCGTGATGTAGACGACGGAGATCAACGCGTCGCCCGCGTCGGGTCGTACGTGACGGTAGTGCTCCTCGCCGCGCGCGTCGGTCGCCTCCCGCACTCTGCGCTCGAGCTCTTCCACCTGGTCGGCGTGGCCGAGGAGCCTGATGTCGACGCGCCGCTCCGGCATTGCGCGGCGACTCTACGCGAACAGCGCGGTCGACGTCACGGCGTTTTGCGCCGCGCGGTGCGGCCGAGGGACGCAAGCGGTCTTCTACTTCCGCACGACGTCGGCGCCCTTACGCAGCAGGCCCTCGACTCCCTCCTTCTTCTTGGAATCGCTCGGCGTCAGGGCCTTGATCGTCTTCGGGCCAAGCTCAAGCTCCATCGCGAGGTTCGCGACCGCTCTCTCGAAGTTGGCCGACACCCTCTCGATCATCGCTCGAGTCTCGGAGCCAAGCTCGAGCTGCACGGTAAACAGGTTCATTGGATTGGGCGTCACTCCCGTTCGCGTGTTCGATTCAGCGGGGCCTTACCCCGCTCGCTCGCGGCGGAATCCCCTGCGCGCACGTTCAGCGCCGTTTTCGGTCGTCAGCCGACGCCGTTTTTGCGCCGCGCGCTGGGCGAGGGTAGATCTCAGCCGTCTAAGAAACGGTCTCTCTGTAGCCGCAGCGCGCGTGATGGAGTAGGTTCGCGCTGCAGGTCGATCGACGGGGGCGTCTCGCCCCGCGCTCGAGGCGGCGCTCGAAGCCCGGGAGGAGTGCGCCCATCCGAGGAGAGGAGGGGCAGATATGGGCAAGCGAGCAGCAGCGGCGGTGCTGGCGACGGCCGTCGTGGCGGGGGCCGTGGCCGGCGTCGCACCGGCGGGTGCGGCCACGGACATGTGCGTCGCCGCCAACGGCGCGGTGCGAGTGCAGAAAGGAACCGCGAGCTGCGAGGCGAGCGGCACCGGCTCGACCGCGATCGCCAAGGGCGCCGGAAGCTTGGCCACGGCGACAGGAGGCGAACACAACAAGGCGAAGGCGTTCGGCGACAACAGCACCGCGGGTGCGGGCGACGGCAATCACAACACCGCCACCGCCAGCGGCGACAGGAGCGCCGCGACTGCGAGCGACGGCGACAACAACACCGCCGTCGCCAGCGGCGAGGGCAGCTTGGCGGCCGCGTCCGGCGGCGACAGCAACACCGCCGTCGCCAGCGGGGAGTCGAGCGGCGCCGCCGCCATCGCCGGCAACAACAACACCGCCATCGCGAGCGGCGAAGGGAGCCTTGCGGTTGCACAAGACGGCGACAACAACAGCGCCACGGCCAGCGGCGACTTCAGCGAGGCGGGTTCCGGGGGCGGCGACAACAACACCGCCATCGCCAGCGGCGACAACAGCAGCGCGGACGCGTTCGCTGGCAACAACAACACCGCTACCGCCAGCGGCGACGACAGCTTCGCGAATGCAGGCGTCGGCAACAACAACACCGCCACCGCCAGCGGCACCGGCAGCGTCGCGTCGGCGCTCAACGGCGACAACAACACCGCCACCGCCAGCGGCGAGGGCAGCCTCGCGGGTGCGGGCGACGGCGATAACAACACCGCCACCGCCACGTCCACAGGCTGTGTCGCACTCGCGACAGGTGGCTCCGGCCTAAGCGACTCCTGCTAGGGCGCTATCGGGCAGTCGAGGCAGGTGGCCTTCCCGCTGTAGGGGAGGGCCACCGGCCCCCGGTCGCGCGAGGTGGAGATTCACGGCGAACGCGCCCCACGACGGGAGTTGCACGAGCGGCAGAGCGTCACGAACTGGTCGTCGCCGTAGCTCCGCTGCGCATTCACTGCGAGCGGCAGGACATGGTCAAGCGTGAGGTCGTCGATCGCCCCGCACGTCATGCAGCGATAGCCGTCGCGAAGGTAGACGCGGTGCCGCTGCGCTCGGGTGATCGAGAGGCGCGCCTGCTGGGCGGGGCCGCGATTGCGAAGAGCGTCCCGGCGTCGGGAACACTCGGCGCAGCGCGAGCGCCGCGTCCGGCGCCCGCAGTCGAGGCAGCGGCGGACTAGAGCCATCCGACCACCTGCACCGGCTCGGGCTGGTTCTCGAGCGCGTCGAGCGCCATCGCGAGCGCAATGACGGCGTCATTCGGCAGGTCGAGACTCGGCTTGTCGAGGCGCCAGCCACGGCGCGAGTGCTTCGCGATCGTGTTCGCGACCTGCTGGCGCAACTCGTCGTCGTCGGGCACCGTGAGCCGCTTCTCGACGACGGCGCGGTAGAGGCGGTCGGAGGCCGGGATCATGCGCGCGTCCGTCTGCGGGAAGGCGGTGACGAGGATCCGCTCCTGCTCGAGCTCCTGGGCGAGCTGGCCGGCGCGCCACGGGTCGAACATCACCTCGCGCACCGTGTACGTCCCGGCGAGCTCGCGGATGACGTCGCGGGCGTCGAGGACGGCCGGGTCGCCGTGGCCGATCCAGCAGCCGACGTGGTAGTTCGCGCTGATCCAGGAGACGGCCGTCGTGGAGCGATCCCCGCCGACGTCGACGCCAATCCAGACCGCCTCGCCCGGCGTGAACTCGGGCTCGCCGGTAATCGACTGCCAGGCGCCCGGCGGGAGCCAGTGGCCGGCGCGTTCGACCCACTGGTTCGCGTGGAAGCGGCGGAAGGCGAGCTCGGGGACGGCGCTCCGCTGCGAGGCGAGCGCCTCGACCGTGATCCAGCTCGCCGGGTTCACCGCCTTCACCTGCTCGGCGTCGTCCACGTCGCCGTCCTCGGGCAGCGACCACTCGAGCAGCCGGAGGTCGGCGCCGCGCGCGTCGGTGAACGCGCCTTGCCGCCTTACCTTCGGAAGCGCGAGCGCCCGTGCACGGAGGCGTCCGAGCGGGCTGTCTGCGCCCTGGCCGGCGGTCGAGATGACTACGAGGCGGGAGTCGGGCCGCTTCAGGGTCGCCGTGCGGAGCGCGAGGTAGACCTCGTCGTCACGGTGGGCGTGCAGCTCGTCGATGATCGCGAGCGAGGGCGTGAGCCCGTGCAGTTTCGGCGCGTCGGCGGCGAGAACCCGCAGGTGGCGGCTGAACCGCTTCGGCTCGTCCGGGTCCTCGCACCAGCGCAGCTCGAGGTGGCGGATGACGACGTGCTCGTCCTCAAGCCGCAGGGCGAAGGCGGCGGCCGCCTCGTAGAGGATCCGCGCCTGCTCGCGCGAGGCAGCGGCGCAGTAGACGGCCGCATGCTCGACCGTGACGAGGTGATGCAGCGCGATGGCGGCGAGCAGGGTCGTCTCTGCTGACGATCGACCCGGTCTCGACGCCGGCGCACCGGGGCCGCGCGCTTTCTGTCGACGAGCTCGAGTTCCTCGCCGCGTACGCCCCGTCGTACGCATTTCGGCTAGTGCTCTTCGCAGGGACGACCGGTAACCGCATCAACGAGCTGTTCACGCTCACAGACGACCGCGTCGACCTCACGGGACGGGCGATCACGATCCCGGCGGAGCTGTGCAAGGAGCGCCGCCACAAGACGATTCCGCTCACCGACGAGGAGACGAATCTCCTACGCGAACAGCTGCTCGCACGCGCACCGGGTACGCCGCTTGTGTTCCCGAAGCGCCATGGTTCGCAGTGGCGGTACAGCGCATTCCAACGGCTCGTCTGGAAGCCAATGCTCCGCGAGGCCGCGGCGGGGTGGCAGCGCGAGCGGAAGACACCGGAGCCGTTCACGGGCCTCACGTGCCATGACCTTCGCCATACCGCCGCGAGCGTTATGCGGCAGGCGGGGATGGCAGCGGAGCTCGTCGCCGAGCGGCTCGGCCACGCGGACGGCGGCGCCCTCCTGCTCCGAACATACCGCCACGTTCGCGTTGAGGAGACCCGCGCGGCGCTCGACGCGATCGGCACCGGTTTCCGAGCAGCCACTTCAGCGTAGAGAGAGACGGGTGCGGCCGTCTGCTAGGCCGGCCGCACCCAACTTCCGCGGAAGGCTAGCGACGCGCCTTGTGGACGAAATCTGGACGCGCACGACGGCCCTCCGTGCCGCAAACCCGCTCAATAAGCGGGATTGTGGGAGTGGGCGGTACTGGGCTCGAACCAGTGACCCCCAGCTTGTCGAGCTGGTGCTCTCCCAACTGAGCTAACCGCCCCGGGAGCGCGGATTGTAGCCTCAGAACCGTTCGGGTTGGACTTCGATCGTGTCGACCGGTCGTCTCGGACGGACGCGGGGGCAAAGCCCGCACGTCCTGATGGTCGGCCACGCCAAGTCGGCGCCTCATCGAGCGCTCGGTTGGAGTTCCAGCGGGTCGGGCGGCGGATGCAGACGGACGCGCGGCAGAGCCCGCACGTCCTGGCGGTCGGCGCCGCCAAGTCGGCGCCTCAGCGGGAAGAACCAGCCGAGCCGGTCTGGGTCGGCGAACCCGACTCGACCGGCGGCTGCGAATTCACGAGCACCGCCGCGGCGAGGAGGACCGCCATCCCGACCGCGCTCTCGGCGAGAAGTGTGCGCCCCCGCCAGCCGACGTCTCCGGCGAGGAGCCTCGGACGGACGAAGGTGTGGTGGAAGCCGCCCCACGCGAGCGCGGCGCCGACGAGCGCGAGCTTGACCAGCAGCACGACGCCGTAGTCCTCCGTCCAGAGCGCGTCGAGGCGCGGCAGGCGCAGGACGCTCAGATACAGGCCGGCGGTCACGAGCAGCGCGATGAGCCCCATCGCGAGCCGCGAGAATCGCAGGAACGCCGCTCGCCGTAGCTCCCGCGCGACCGGCCACACGCAGATCCCGAGCTGCAGCACGCCCCCCAGCCACAGCGACGCCGCGCTCAGGTGCACCCAGTCGGCGAGCTGCGAGAGGGGCGAGGAATTCGGCTCGACGGCCGAATGGCCGGAGAGCGAGAGGCCCGACGCCAGTCCGAGCCCGAGCAGGAACGCCGCCCACAGCAGCGCCGTCCGCTCGAGCATCCAGCCTAGGAAGACGAGCCCCGCGACGATCGCGTAGCCGAGGGTCATGACGACGAACGCCTGCCCGAAGCGCGTGTCCTCCGCGAAGGGCGACACGTCGCCGTACAGGAAGCGCTCGAACGGCAGCTGCAGGGCGTCGTCCGCGCGGAGCAGGAACGCGAGCAGGCCGAGCTGGAGGACGCCGATCGCGCCGAGACCCGTCAGGCGGTAGAAGCGCCGCTCGTACTCGGGCGTGGCATCCCCGCGGACGACGAGCAGGCGGAAGCCGAGCCCGCCGAGGAGCAGCGCGAACGCGCCGAAATACAGCCAGCGGACGAGGTCGTCCGAGAAGGTCGGGCCTACAGCGCCGTACGCCTCGGTCGGGGGCGGGGCGGCGACGCGGTAGCCGAACGTGAATACGCCCCCGCTGACGTGACCGTCGGCCCCGAGCGCGCGCCAGCGAACCGTGTAGCCGCCGGGGTGGGCGACTCTCAATCGAGCCGAAGCGGTGTGGCCGCGAACGCGCGTTGTGCCGGACACGCGCCTGCCGTCCGCGTCGCGGACGTCGATCTTCGTCGCTGCCGCGCTGACGGCCTCGGTGAACCGCAGCACGATCGCCGGCGGGCGTGCGGCGACGCGTCCCTGGACGGCAGGCGTCGACTGCGAGAGCGTCGCATGGCCCCAGGCGGGCGCCGGCAGCGCGAGCGCACAGCCGGCGACCGCGAGCGCCCGCCTCATCGGTGTGGCGCTCCGGCGAGTGGCGAGAGGTGTCCGAAGATCGGCGCGACGTCGCGGTCGGCGAACAGGAGCACCGCTAGGGCGACGACCGTGGCGCCATAGCCGAGGGCGAACGTCCGCGAGGACGGCCGCAGGAACGCGGCCAAGGGAAAGAGCGCTCCGACGATTAGCATCCAGCCGGTCACGTGATGGAGGAACGCGGCCCGGGAGTAGAGCCAGTCGCGCTGCTCGTGGATCACGAACGCCGCGCCCCCGACGGCCAGGGCGGCCGGGACCGTCAGCTCCCACAGTCGGTTCCGCAGCCTCCCGTGCACGAGGGCAAGCTGCGCCGCACCGGCGACGAACGTCACCTGCGCCCACGACCAGTGGGCGAGCATGTGCAACGTCGACGTCGTGTAGAAGACGGAGAGCGGGAACAGCAGGATCCCGATCGCGAACACGAGACCCGGCCACAGATAGGCGCGCCAGCGCCGCCGCCGCCAGACCTCGCGGCCGACGAGCGCCTCCGCGAGCAGGCACAGACCGAGGAAGAGGAACCCGGTGGCGAACAGCCAGTGGATGTGCTCGGGCGGGGGCTTCATGCGTCCTCGCCGCCGAGGTCCGCGACCAGCGGTCGCGCGACGAGGAGGTGGAAGACGACTCCCACCGCGATCACGAGCAGCGGGGGCTCGACGACGAGCCACCAGAAGCCTTCGCCGCGTGGGTCGAGCAATGTGATGCGGTACGGCTGGAGCAGCGCCCAGAGCGCGCCGGCGACCACTGTCAGCGGCCCCATCGCCGAGATCGAACGGACCGTCCATGCTCGGCGGGCGGGCACATTCGCCGGCGCCTCCTGCCGCACGTCGATCGCCACGACGTGAGAGTTTGCCGGGCGGAGCCGACGGTGCCTAGCGGGAACCGTTCGGGATCGGCTCGCGAACCTCAGAAGACCTCGGGGCACCACGGCGGCACCGCCGTCCGGAAGAGGCCGTCGGCGCGCTCCAGGCCGCCCCGACGCGACTCCTCCACGCGACCCGCGACCGCGAGCTCGGCGAACGTGAACGCGCCGAGGTACGCGGAGGCGAGATCGGGGACGGAGAGCCGAAGATCGGGCTCGTCGTCGGTTCGCTCGACGCTGGCGCCGACGCGGAGGGCGCCCTCGTTCCACGGGCACAGCTCGTCCCGGATGCCGATCACGACCGGATCGCCGTCCTCGTAGGTCCGCAGCCGTAGCGCCGCCTCCACGTCTACCAGCCGCAGCCAGAGCCCATCCGTGAGCCTCAGGCCCAGCCGCCGCGGATCCACGACCATCAAGAAGAGAGGCGACGCCACATCGAACGGGAAGTGCGTGACCGAAACGGCGAGATCGATCCCGAAGAGGAACCGCCACAGCTCTCGCGTCGCCGCGGGCGTCGTCGCCAGCGCCTCGCTCACCCGCGTCTCGCCCTTGGGGAAGCCCTGGTCCCAGTCCTCCTTCATCCGGTAGACGGCGTAGCCCTCCGCGCTGCCATCGCGCTCCAGCAGCGCGTAGAACTTCGGCCCCGCGCCACGGCGCCACCACTCCGGATCCGCGAGCCGGTACTGCCCCCACCACTTCAGGCTGCGGCTGAGCATGCCGGGCCGCGTCCGGCGAATCCGGTCGTAGAGGGGCGGAAACGCCTGCTCGGCCTCTTCGCGCGAGACGAGCCGAACCGCGCCGGAGGCTCCCGGGTCGTCGCGGAGCACGAAGCCGTCGCGCCGCGCCTCGAGCGAGGCGGCCGGCGCGGCGATGCCGTAGCCGAAACGCCCGTAGATCGCGGCCTCGGAGGCCCACAGGATCGCGGTCGGCTCACCGCGCTCGCGCGTGTCCTCGAGCTGGCGGCGCATCAGCTCGCGGAGGACGCCGCGGCGCCGGTGGCTGGGCGCAACCCCGACCCAAGTGACTCCGGCCGCAGGCGTGAAGCCGCCCGGCGTAGTCAGCTCGAACGGGTGAGAGAGCGTCAGGCCGATCGGTCGCCCGTCGTCGTAGGCCGCGAAGATGCGGTCGAGCGCGAGCATCGACCGGTGGTACTCGAACTGCTCGTCGGTCGGCTGGTCGCCGAACGCGGACGCCGACGCGGCGACTGTCGCCCTGAGTTCCTCTTCGGTCGGGTTGCGAACGTCCAGAGCCATCATGCAATCCGTTCCAGCGGCGCGTACTCGAGCATCAGCTTGCGCTCGCTGCCGTCCTCGGCAAACCGCACTGTCACGAGCCCGCCCGGCTCGACGGCGGTGACGACGCCCTCGCCGAGCGAGCCGTGGCGGACGGAGTCGCCGGTCGCGAGCGAGGGAATGGCTTCCTGCGGCCGGACCTCCACCATGCGAGGGGCTCCGTAGTCCGACCACGAGGAGGGCCGCAGCCGCTCGCGCTCCACGCCGTCCGCAGGCAGCTCGTCGAGGAACTGCGACGGGCGGTTGTAGTCACGGCGGCCGAACAGCGTTCGCGCCGACGCGTGGGTGAGCGTCAGCCGTTCCATGGCGCGCGTCATCCCGACGTAGCAGAGGCGCCGCTCCTCCTCGATCCCCTGCTCCTCGAGCGAGCGCGCGTGCGGGAAGACGTTCTGCTCCATCCCGATGACGTACACCGCCCGGAACTCGAGCCCCTTCGCGTTGTGCAGGGTCATCAGCGTGACGAGGTTGCTCTCGCCGCGGAGGGCGTCCTGGTCGGAGTAGAGGGAGATCTCCTGGAGGAACCCCGAGAGGCTCGGCTCCGGCGCCCGCTGCTGGTACTCGCGCGCGACGCCGACGAGCTCTTGGAGGTTCTCGATCTTCCCGTCCGCCTCGATCTTCGTGTGCGCGGCGCGCAGGTAGTCGAAGTACTCGGTGCGCTCCAGCACCCGTTCGAGCACCTCGTCGACCGGCATGTCGAGGGCGCCGGCCATCAGCGACTGCAGCAGCGTCCGGAACCCGTCGAGCGCCCTGAGCGGCGCGCCCGTGACGCCCGCCTCCTCGGCGCGGTCGAACGACTCCCAGAGGGAAATCCCGCCCGCGTCGGCGAACGTCTGCAGGCGCGCGAGCGTCGTGTCGCCGATCCCCCGGCGCGGGCGGTTGGCGATCCGGGTGAGGCTGATCGTGTCGTACGGGTTGTCGATCGCTTGCAGGTAGGCCATCGCGTCCTTGACCTCCGCGCGCTCGTAGAAGCGCGGACCGCCGATCACCTGGTAGCCGATTCCCTGGCGGACGAGCACGTCCTCGAGCACCCGCGACTGGGCGTTCGTGCGGTAGAAGACCGCGACCTCGGTCCCCGAGTACCCCTCCTCCACGAGCGCCGCGATCTCGGCCGCGACGAAGCGCGCTTCCGCGTGCTCGTCCTCCACCTCCACGACGCGCACCGGCAGGCCCTCGCCGAGCTCTGACCACAGCGTCTTCTCCTTGCGCTCGACGTTGTTCGCGATCACCGCGTTCGCGGCGCGCAGGACGGTGTTGGTCGAGCGGTAGTTCTGCTCGAGCGCGACCGTCCGCGTATCGCCGAAGTCGCGCTCGAACTCGAGGATGTTCCGAATGTCCGCCCCGCGCCAGGAATAGACGCTCTGGTCGGGGTCCCCCACGGCGCACACGTTCCGATGCTTCTCGCCGAGCAGCTGGAGCAGCCGGTACTGGGCGCGGTTCGTGTCCTGGTACTCGTCGACGAGGACGTAGCGGAACGCCTTCTGCCATCGCCCTCGCGCCTCCGGGAAGCGCTCGAGCACCTCGACCGTGAGAAAGAGCAGGTCGTCGAAGTCGACCGCGTTCGAGGTGTGCAGGCGGCGCTGGTAGCGGTCGTACACCTCGGCGACCGTCTGGTCGTAGAAGGAGGCGACCCGCGCGCGGTACTCGTCCGGCGAGACGAGCTGGTTCTTCGCCATCGAGATCTGGGCGTGGATGCCGCGCGGCACGAAGCGCTTCGGGTCGTAGTTCTCGTCCTCGAGCACCTGCTTGACGAGGCGGATCTGGTCGGCCTGGTCGTAGATGGTGAAGTTGGAGCGGTAGCCGAGCCGGGGCGCCTCGCGCCGGAGGATCCGCCCGCACGCTGCGTGGAAGGTGAGGATCCAGATCGCCTCGGCCATCGGCCCGAGCAGGCCGAAAAGACGGTCGCGCATCTCGTTCGCTGCACGATTCGTGAACGTGATCGCGAGGATTTCGTTCGGCTTCACGCCGCACGCGGAGATGAGGTGCGCGACGCGGTGCGTGAGCACGCGCGTCTTCCCCGAGCCGGCGCCGGCGATCACGAGCAGCGGCCCCTCGGTGGCGAGGACCGCCTCACGCTGCGCCGGATTCAGGTCGGCGAGATAGCTCTCGGGGGACGCAACCGCCACGCTCGCGATGCTAGCCGCACTCGTGGTCGAGATCGGAGCCGCGGTTCCGCTAGCGGCGCAGGCCGAGACGGCGCCCGAGCGCCACAAAGCCGACCACGACGGCGACCGCCTCGAAAACGGCATTGCGCGGGCCCTCGTCGACGCCGCCGGCCGCGAGCGCGAGCAGGCCGACGACGGCGCATGTCGCCAGGCACAGCAGCCAGGGTCGTCTCGGCAGCCGGATCGGCAGATCGTCGAAGACGTCTCCCGCGTCTCCCGGCGCCGCCGAGCGGACGCTCGCGGCGGAACGAACCGTCTGGGCGGTGAAGATCAGCGGCAACGTGAGGGTCGCCCCGCCGACTGTCGCGCCGAACGTGAACCACCCGGCTAGGTGAGCGCGGAACTCGACGGCGTAGAGCGCGAGCGAGGCGAGCGACAGCACGCCGAACACGAGCGCGACGCGTGCCCGAGTCAGCAGCAGGCCGAGCCCGGCTGCAGGCATGACCCGGTCGTGCCGTCGCCGCGTCGCGCGCAGCAGAGCGAGCACGCCAGCCACCAGCGAAATCTGTGGGCAGAGCAGCATCCCGAGCGCCGCGAGAACGCCGAGCGCGGGAATCTCCGCAGAGAAGATGTCCGCCGCGTCTCCGGCCGGCACGGCGAGCAGCCAACCGGCGGCGAAGAACGTTCCAGCCGCCGCGAGTGCGCCGAAGCTCGCGAACGCCGCCCGCCGGCTGCGGTCGGTCGCCAGCTCGTCGGCGAAGAGCTGCGCGACCTCGCGTGGCGACCCAAAGCGGTCGACTGCGCCGGGATCCGAGCGGACGTGGTCCTCGGCCTCGAGCATGATCCGCAGCTGGAGAGCGCCGCGGATGCCCACGTCGCGGAGAGCCCGTTCGAGGTCGTCGAGGTAGCGCTCGACGCTCACGTGACCACCGCCTCGACAGCCGTCGCAAAGCTCCGCCATTCCTCGCGCTGCTTCTCGAGCGTCGTCCGCCCGCGCGCGGTCAACATGTACAGCCGCCGTCGACGGCCCGATTCCGTGATCCAGCGGCTGCGGAGCAGCGCGGCTCGTTCGAGCCGGTAGAGCGCCGGGTACACCGTCCCCTCGGCGAGGTCGAGGGCGCCCCCGCTGCGCTGTCGGAGCTCCTCCACGATCGCGTACCCGTGGAGCGGCTCGCCCGCGAGCACGGCCAGGATCAGCAGGTCGAGATGCCCCTTGAGAGCTTGCCCTCGCATAGCTATGTGATTCTAGGTATGACGCGGCCACGCGTCAAACCCGTGAAAATCGCCCCGTGCGCGTGGCGCTTATGATCGAGGGCCAGGAGGGCGTGAGCTGGGAGCAGTGGCTCGCGCTCGCGCGGGCGTGCGAGGAGCACGGCGTCGAGACGCTCTTTCGCTCCGACCACTACCTCTCGTCGGCGGCGCCGTTCGAGCGCGAGGCGCTCGACGCGTGGACGACGCTCGGCGCTCTGGCGGCGCGTACGACGCGCCTTCGGCTCGGCACGCTCGTCTCTCCGGTCACCTTCCGCCACCCCTCCGTGCTCGCCAAGGCCGCGGCGACCGTCGACCACGTCTCCGGCGGGCGGGTCGAGCTCGGGATGGGCGGCGGCTGGATGGAGGCGGAGCACCAGGCGTTCGGCTTCCCCTTCCCGTCCACGAGCGAGCGGATGGAGCTGCTCGCCGAGCAGATCGAGATCGTCCACGGCCAGTGGACCGAGGAACGCTTCAGCTTCGACGGCCGCCATTACCGACTCGAGGACTCGCCGGCGCTGCCGAAGCCGGTTCAGCGTCCGCGGCCGCGCCTGATCGTGGGCGGCTCAGGCGGCCGGGGAACGGTGACGCCGGCCGTCCGCTTCGCGGACGAGTACAACACGCTGCTCGCGTCGATCGACGACTGTCGTGAGCGGCGACGCATTCTCGACGAGGCGTGCGAGCGCGAGGGCCGGGATCCCGCCACGCTCTCGCTGTCGCTGATGATCGGCGTCCTGATCGGCGCCGACGAGGACGAAGTCCAGGCGCGCGCGCGCCGGCTCGCCGAGCGCGGCTACGGCGGCGGGGACGCCGACGCGCTGCTCGCCCGTTACCGCGAGCGCGGCGTCTACGGAACGCCCGAGGAGGCGGCGGAGCGGCTACGCGAGCTCGAGGCCGCAGGAGTCGAGCGCGTGATGCTCCAGCATCTCGCACACGACGACCTCGACACGGTCGCGCTAATCGGCCGGGAGCTCGCTGCGGCTCTCCGTTAGAGGCCTTGCTCCGACATTGGGGACGCTCAGGGCATCTCCGCCGCAGCTGCCGGCTCAAGCCGCGTTCCCTACTAGGTGCCGCGTGATCCGATCACGCGCGCGGCAGACCGCGATCTGCCGCGCGCGACCCCGTGGCCGCGTGCACCCAAACCAGCCGAGAAGAGCGAAGCTCTTCGAGGCTCGAGCCGGGCGCGGCGCGAGTCGGTCAGGCCGTCGCTGGCGTTGCCTCGGGCGTGAGCCCGAGCTGTTGCATGATGCTCGCGATGTCGTAGTAGTCGCGGGCCTTGACGATCTTCCCGTCACGGATCTGCGCAATGCTGACGAACTGCAGCTCCATCGAGCGGCCGGTGGGCGGAATCTCGGTCTCCCCCGCTCCGAGCGGGCCGGTATGCGTCCCGCGGGCCAGGGCTTCGAAGACCTCCCAGTCGCCGCCGACGATGTTGTTGATCATCTCGATCTTCGCGTCCGGGAAGGCGGTGAACCAGCCTTCGGCGTTCCGCCTCGCGCCGTCCTTGCCACGGAACGTCTCGCCCGAGGCGACGTCCACGAGCTCGAAGTCGTCCGCAGCGAGCCCTTCCACTCGATCGAGGTCGTTGCTGTTGAACGCGTCGACGAGCTGCTCCGACACGGTGTTCCCCATCGCGCCTCCTCTCGGCAACCGTTGCCGCGCCCGGCCGGCCGATCCTAACGACCGGCCGGCCGGGGCGCGCAAGTGCAGCTACGCGGGTGGCCAAGCGAGGACGACCTCGGGGTTCCACTTGGCCTGATTCGCAGGGCTCGACGGGGCAGGGCCGACGGGGATGGCGGTGTTCGCGGGAAACGGGCCGATAGCGATCGGCGTGAAGAAGTACTCCGACTCGCCCCAGAAGCCGCCGAACTCCGACCACGCGGTCCCCTCGATCCGGTGGATGGTCGCGGGCTCGACGCCGGTCCCGGGAGGGCCTGCGACGGCGCCGACGCTCCTGCCGTCGACCACGCGGTCGACAGGCAGCGACGACGGCACCGCAGAGGGGAAGCAGAGCGGGTTGATCGGAACCGGCGATGCACTCGGCTGGAAGTAGTTCGCGTGCGAGCCGAGCGCGACGTAGGCGACCGGATGCGTGCTGTCCTCCGGCGACGTCTCGACGTCCGCCCACGCCTCCCGCTGCCCCGAGCAGTGCTGGCTGTACGCCGCTTCGACCGGCTGCTCGTCCGCGTCGAGGATCACGTTCACGAGCTCCCAGTCGCCCTCGTGCGACTGCCAGAACGTCCCGAACGGCGTCGGCAGCAGCAGCGGGTTGTCGTAGTAGAAGAGCCAGTACTGCAGCACGGTCCGCGTCTCGGTGCGCACGACGCGCCCGTAGACCGCGTCTCCGCCGGGGTCCGCAGACCAGACGGCCGCGTAGCATGCAGCGGCCGCGAGCGCCGCATCCGCCTCGCAGTTCGTCTCGTTGAGGCGGTAGAAGACGCCGGCCGTAGGCCCAGGCAGACTGCCGGGCCCGGGATCGGCATCGACGGTCGTCCAGTACGCGTCGAGCGCGAGCTGCGCGGAGCTGGTGCCGACAAACCGCTGCAGCTGCGAGTTGCCTACGAACGACTGCACCTTGGTCGGCCGGAACAGCTCGTTCGGGTGGAACACGAGCACCGGCTGGTACGTGTCGAGCAGCTGCGGGTCTGGAGTCGACGCGACCGCTGGCCCGGCGACGGCAAGAGCGGCCGCGAGACACGCGAGAGCGGCCAAGAGCTTCATGTGAACCCCTCCTTCGGGTCGAGTCAGTGACCCGACCGACCCTGCCCGCGCCGCAGTACGGGCGCTTCAGGGAAATCCCTCTGGCGATTGAGGCTACTCCAGCGAGCGCGCGAGCGCATCCTCGATCCACCCAGCGGCGGCCGCGAGCTCGTCGGCGTCGCTCGACTTGACCACGACCTCGACCTGCGGCCCGCCGGGATGGAAGCTCGGGTAGGAGCCGACGAGCACCTCGGGCCAGCGCTCGCCGGCCTCCGCGAGCACCGTGACGATCTCGCTCTCGCGGGCGCGGTACGTCCGCCGCCACGACGCGATCGGCCGCTCGCGCCGGAGCTCGTGGGCGAGCGTCTCGAACATCGCTTCCATCTCGGCCGGAAGGCCCGGTAGCACGAACACGTTCTCGATCGCGAAGCCCGGGGCGCCCCCGAGCGGATTCGCGAGCGGGCGGCTGCCTGCGGGAAGGTCGGCCCACCGCGCCGCGTACTCGGGATCCCTCGCGAAGCGCGCGCGGAGGTCGTCGGCCAGGTCCGGCACCGTCTCCTGGCCGACGCCGAACGCTGCGGCGACGGCCTCCCGCGTCACGTCGTCGGGCGTGCCGCCCAGGCCGCCGGTGACGAGGACGACGTCCACGACGAGCGCCTGTTCACGAAGGAACGACGCGGCGAAGGCAACCTCGTCCGGGACCGCCGCCACGAGCCGCACAAGCAGCCCGAGCTGCTCGAGCCGGCGGGCGAGCCAGCTCGCGTTCGTGTTCGGCACGTCGCCGGAGACGAGCTCGTTCCCGATCGTGAGGATCGCCGCCGTCGACACCCCTCGAATCTATCCTCGCCCGCGTGGACGTCCTCCGCTACGACGATCCGAACGAACAGCTCGACGCGGTCCGGCTCGTGGGGGAGCTGTGGAAGCGCGAGCCGCCGCGCGCCTTCGCCCGGAACGGCGACGGCAGCTGGGAGCTTGCGCTGGCGCGCCCCACCGAGGTCGACCGGCTGGAGTACCTGCTCGAGCTCGTCCGCGACGGCCGCGGACGGCTCGTCTGCGACCCACGGAACCCGCGCCGTACGGCGGGCCCGTTCGGCGAGAAGTCGGTGCTGGAGTTTTCGGGCTATCACGCTCCGGCCTGGGTCCACGACACGGAGGCGCCCGCCGGCCACGTGCGCGGATTGCGGCTGCGCTCGCGCCGCCTACGAACGCACGTCAGCGGGCTGCTGTGGTCGGCGCATGGCACGGATCCCTCGGAGCCGCTGCCGCTCCTCGTCGTCCACGACGGGCCCGAGTACGCCGAGTACTCGCTGCTCCTCCGCCTGCTCGACTCGGCGACCGCCGAGCTCGAGCTCCCGCCGATGCGGGCCGCCCTGCTCGCCCCACCGTCCCCGCGCGACGAGCACTACTCGGCGTCCGCCCGATACGCCCGTGCGCTCGCGCTCGAGCTGCTGCCGGCGCTCGCGCGTCGCGCCCGGCACACGCCCGAATGCGGCTCGCGCGTCGGCGTGGGCGCGAGCCTGGGCGCCCTCGCGCTGCTCCACGCCCACCGCCTCCATCCGTCGAGCCTCGGCGGGCTCCTGCTCCAGTCGGGCAGCTTCTTCCAGCGCCGCTCCGACCGCCAGGAAACGGGCTTCTCGCGCTTCGACCGGATCGCGCGGTTCGTCGGCAGCGTCTTGCGCTCCGGCTCGTGGCCCCATCCGATCCCCGTTGCGCTGACCTGCGGCGCCGGCGAGGAGAACCTCGCCAACAACCGCCTTGTCCGCGAGGCGCTCGCGCGCCAGGGCTATCCCGCGGAGCTCGACGAGCATCCCGACGCGCACAACTGGGTGTCGTGGCGGGACAGCCTCCACGCCCCGCTGGTCTCGCTCCTCCAGCGCCTGTGGGGCTGAACCGTCGCTGGGTCAGCGTCCCGGCGCCGGCGCTCGGCGACGAGGGCGGGATGCTGGCGTACGGCCACTGGGGCCGCCCGCTGCTCGCGTTTCCGTCCGAGCAGGGACATCCCGCGCAGTACGAGGACTTCGGCATCGTCGACGCCGTCGCCCCGCTGCTCGAGGCGGGCCGACTGAAGCTCTACTGCGTCGACAGCTTCGACGCGGGAAGCTGGCACGACCACAGCCTTCCGCTCGAGGAGCGGGCACGCCGCCACGGCGGCTACGAGGACTGGATCGTGAACCGGGTCGTGCCGCGCATCGCGGCCGATTCCGGCGGCACTGCGGAGGTGGCCGTGACCGGCGTCAGCTTCGGGGCCTACCACGCGGCCAACTTCGCGCTCAAGCGTGCGGACCTGTTTCCGCTCGCGCTCTGCCAGAGCGGTGTCTACGACGTCTCGGTCGTCGGGTGGGGAGAGCGCGGCGACTCCGTCTACTTCAACAACCCGATGGACTATGTCGCCCACCTCGACGGCGACCACCTAGACTGGCTGCGCAGCCGAGCCAGCCTCCTGCTCGTGTGCGGGCAGGGGCAGTGGGAGGACACGACGGGCGCCCTCGCCAGCACGACGCGCTTTGCTGAGCTCTTGCGGGAGAAGGGAATCCGCTGCGAGCTCGACCTCTGGGGGCACGAGTGGCCGCACGACTGGCCGTCCTGGCGCGCCCAGCTCGCGCACCATCTTCCGCGCTTCTGCTGATGGCCGAGCATCTGATCGGCCTGCTGCTCGGCACCGAGGACGACTGGCCCACGGCGTTCGAGGCGCTCATCGACCGAATCGGCGACGTCTCCTACCGCGGCGAGCGCCACCGCTTCCACGTCGAGCGGATCACGAACGAGCCCTTCGACCTGCGCAACAAGCCGCGCTACTCGCTCGTCATCGACCGGCTGGCGTGGTGGTACCACCTCCCGCGCGAGTGGCTGAAGAAGATCTCGCTGATGGACGACGTCTACCTCCTCAACAACCCGTTCACCTTCCAGGCGATGGAGAAGCACGCCGCCTACTGCGCGATGATGCGGCTCGGCTTCCGCGTCCCCGACACGTGGCTGCTGCCGCACAAGGTGCCGCCGAGCGGCGGCAAATGGGAGGCCGCGACGGCCCAGTTCGAGGAGGTCGCCTCGCGCTACAACCCCTCGTTCGACCTCGGCGCGATCGGCGAGCGTATCGGCTACCCCCTCTACATGAAGCCCTTCGACGGCGGCCAGTGGGTCGGCGTGACGCGGATCGACACGCCGGAGGAGCTGCACGGCGGGTACGACGCGTCGGGCCAGCGGCTGATGCACCTGCAGGCGGCGGTCGAGGACTTCGACGTGTTCGTACGCTCCCTCTCGATCGGCGCCGAGACCATGGCGATGGCCTACGAGCCCGACCGTCCGCTGCACGATCGCTACCAGGTGCGGCACGAGTTCCTCACGCCCGACGTGGGGTTCGAGGTCGTCACGTTCAGCCGGCTCGTGAACGCGTTCTTCCGCTGGGAGTTCAACTCGTCCGAGACGATCGTCAAGGACGGTGTCGTCTACCCGATCGACTACGCGAACGCATCGCCGGACGTGGCGGTCACGAGCCTCCACTACTACTTTCCCTGGGCGATCGCGGCGCTCGTGAAGTGGTCGCTCTTCTGCCTCGCGAGCGGCCGGCCGATGCGGATCAACCAGACGACGGCCGACTACTTCTCGATCGGAGACCGGGAGGACCTCGACTACGCAGAGAAGGTCGCCGGGTACCGGCGGCTCGCCGACGCGTACTTCGAGATCGACGAGTACCGGGAGTTCTCCGCCGAGGCCCTCGCTCCGCTCGACGAGCTCGTCGTGGAGTACGTCGAGAGCGCTGACTTCGACCGCCTCCTCGTCGAGACCGTGCAGACGACGTTTCCGCCGCACGAGCACGAGCACTTCGTCGAGCGCTACCGCGGGCTGCTCGGCGCCTGGGCCGCGGATCAGCGCACGGCGGCGACCGCCTGAAACGAGGGCTTTATTTCTCCCGCACGAGCGGTCGTCGCGTCACGGCAGCGGCCGCCACGCAGCGCGGGGTTGCTGTCCCATGGCGACGCCGCGCGCCCTCCGTGTCAGCCGCGTGAGGCGACTGCCGTCGGCGTTCATTACGTACGTCCCGCGCCAGCGTTCCTGACCAGTTCGCCACGCCACGCCGATCGAGATCTTCCGCCCGTCGGGCGACCAGACGGGCGCGCCGGGAATCACTTTCGGGTCTCGAGCGCCTAGCGGAAGGCAGCCGGAGAGCGAGAACGGTGTCACATCTACTCCGGCCGGAGTCATCAGCCTGATCCCACACCCTCTGCGATAGGCGATCGTGGTCCCGTCCGGCGACCACGCGGGATAGGACGCGTCCCTGGTGAGCACCCTTCGCTGAGCCCCGTCGACGCCGATGACGTAGACGGACGAGCGTTCGCCGTCATTGCTTGCGTACGCGATCCACTTCCCGTCGGGAGACCAGGACGGTGAGGAGTCGCGGCCGGCTGTCCCCGTCTCGAGGGGCCTGCTGCCCACCTCGCCCACATACACCACCGAGAAGTTGAGCAGCGAGATCTTTCCGCCCGAGGCGTAGGCGAGACTCGCGCCGTCCGGTGACCAATCGAGATCGAACCAGTCGCATTCGCCCGGATCGGGCCGGCAGTCGCGGACCCGTCGATCCTCTCCCGTCGCAGGGTTCACGACGTGAACGCCGTTGTACGGGTTGGCCGCGCCGACCGAGCCCACCGAGAACGCGAGCCACTTCCCGTCCGGAGACCAGTCGAGGCTCTCGACGTCGCCGCACCACTTCACGTGGTCGGGACACCGAGCGAGCGGATGCAAGCGACCGTCAGAGCCGATAGTCGACAGCCCGTACCAGCCCGAGGAAGCATCCCCCTCGGAGTCCATGATCGTGAGTGGGCCGTTCTCGGCTGCAAGCGACTGGTCGGCGGGCTCGATTCGCGCCAGGGGGGCGTGGTGGCTTGGACGTGCGGCGCCGCCGCCGCCGAAGCCGAGGAACGCCCCCAGGCCGAGCGCGCCGAGGAGCAACACGGCGAGGCCGTAGGCCTGCCTTCGCCGCCGTGCGCGTCGGCGCGCCTCCTCGATCAGGGCGTCGAGCGCTTCAGCGTCATGCGGAGCCTCGGGTGGCGGACGACGTGGCGGTGCGACGACGGTCATTCCCGGCCCTTTCGGTCGATGAAGCTACTATGAATAGCACCATGATCCGTGTCAAGGTCGATCGGGACGAGCCCGTCGAGCTCTATGAGCAGGTCGCGGCCGAGATCCGGCGTGCGATCGCCGAGGGCGAGGCGAAGCCTGGCGAGCGGCTACCGGCGGCGCGCGACCTGGCGGCGGTGCTCGGCGTGAACACGAACACCGTCCTCCGGGCGCTGCGGCAGCTGCGCGACGAGGGACTGCTCGCGTTCCGCCGCGGGCGCGGTGTGAGCGTCGTCGGCACTCCGGAGCACGGAGCCGTCGTCGCACGCGCGAAGGAGCTTGTCCGCTTCGCGCGCGAGCACGGCTACCGAGTGGATGAGCTCGTGCGGATCATCGAAGACGCCGGCTGAGGACCAGCATGTGCGACCATCTCGAGCATGGCGTCGAGGGAGGCGAAGGAGCGACGCTTCGTCGTGCGCTTCCTGACCTGCATCCTCCACGGCGGCCACGCCTGGGATCCGTATCCGGGGCACCTGCGCGACGAAGGCCTGATGGAGTGCGCGCGGTGCGGTATGCGCGCAAGGCCCGTTCAGGGCCTACGCACCTAGCGACAGCGTTCGCGTCGGCGCGACGCGCTCGAGGAAACGGCGGTCGTGGCTGACGACGACGAGCGTGCCCTCGAAGCGCTCGAGCGCCGCCTCGAGCTGCTCGATCGCGGGCAGGTCGAGGTGATTCGTCGGCTCGTCGAGCACAAGCAGGTTGACGCCGCGCGCGCTGAAGGCAGCGAGGGCGGCGCGCGTACGCTCGCCGGGTGACAGCGACGCCGCGGGCCGAGAGACGTGGTCGGCGCCGAGCCCGAACTTGGCCAGAAGCGTACGGCCCTCCTCCGGCGAGAGCCCAGTTAGCTCGAGGACCGTCGCGAGCGGCGTCTCGCCGCCGGCGAAGGCCTCGCGGCCCTGCTCCAGCTCCGCCGCGACGACGCCGGCGCCGAGCATCCTCGTCCCGGCCGCGAGCGGTAGCCGGCCGAGCAGCGCCTCGAGCAGCGTCGTCTTGCCGCTGCCGTTTGGGCCGGCGAGAGACAGCCGGCCGCCACGGGCGAGCTCGAGATCGAACGGCCCGAGGCGGCGACCGCCCCGCTCGACGATCGCGCCCGCGAGCCGCGCGACGACATCGCCGCTGCGGCGCGCCTCGGCGATCTCGAGCCGGAGCTCCCACGGCTCGAACGGCTTCTCGACGCGCTCGAGCCTTGAGAGCTTCTTCTCGTAGGCCTTGCGGACGTCCTTCGTCTTCTTCTTCCTGCGGCCCTGGCCGTAGCCGCGCTCCTCCCACTGCTGCATCCGCCGCGCCTGCTCCCGAACCCGGGCCCGCTCGTCGACGTAGTGCTCGTACGCGTGGTAGTGACGCGCCCGCGCGAGGTCTCGCGCCGCCGCGTAGTCGCTCCAGCCGCCCGGCCACTCGCGGATCCCGCTGCCGCCCTCCTCGAGCTCGACCGTGCGCGTGACGACGGCGTCGAGGAGCGCCCGGTCGTGGGAGACGAGGACGAGCGCCGCGTCCGTCTCGGCTAGAAAGCGCTCCAGCTGCTCGAGCCCGGCGAAATCGAGGTCGTTCGTCGGCTCGTCCAGCAGAAGCGCGTCGAAACGTGCCAGAAGGATGCCGGCGAGGGCGGCGCGGGCACGCTCGCCGCCGGAGAGCGAATCGAGCGGCTCGTCGAGCCGGTCTGCGGGCAGGCCGAGCTGCGAGGATGCCGCGCGCACCCGCGCGTCGAGGTCTTCCCCGCCCAGGGCGAGAAAGCGCTCGACCGCGTCTGCGTACGCGCCCGCCAGCGCCGGGTCGTCGCCGAGCCTGGCGCCGAGCTCGTCCATCCGCCGCTCGGCCGGTGCGACGCCGGTGCGTCGGGCGAGGTAGCCGCGCAGCGACTCGCCGTGGCGGGCGTCACGTTCCTGCGCCAGGTAGCCGACCGTCAGCGTCGCAGGAACGCGCTCGACGACACCGGAGTCGGGATGCTCGTCGCCCGCGAGCAGCCGCAGCAGCGTGCTCTTGCCGCTTCCGTTCGCCCCCACGACGCCGACGCGGGCGCGCGGCGGCACGACGAACGAGACGTCCTCGAGGACGGCGTGCGCTCCGTACAGCTTCGTGACGTGACGCGCGGCCAGCGTACCGGCGGGTTGCACTCGGGACCTCCTGATCGAGCGGCGTGCGAGCTCGGCGGCTCGCGGAAAGCGGGATATCGGCTCGATCAGTGGCGCATAGAACGGCGCCGGGCGCCGTGAGCGAGTCTAGCCGAGCGCCGCGAGCGACCGCCTCGCGCGCGCCGCGACCACCGCATCCTCGACCTCCTCGGCCAGCTCGAGCGACGACTCGAAGTACGCCCGTGCTTCGGCGTGGTCTCCGCGGTCGAGCGAGAGCTCGCCGAGCAGCTGACGGATCTCAGCGAGGTACGACTTCGGGACGCCTCCCCGCCTCCCCTCGTCAAGTGCCGCCTCGAGCCGCTCGCGCGCCTCGCAGTCCTTGCCCTCGGCGCGCGCGACGCGGCCCGACGCCTCGAGCGCACACGAGAGCAGGAGCGGCGCGTCCGCCTCTTTCGCGAGCTCGAGCGCCTCGGAAGCCTCGCCGTGTGCACGGTCGACCTCGCCGCGCTCGCACGATGCGGTGGCGAGCAGCCAGAGGAAGTACGACGTGAACCAGACGTCCCCGATCTCGCGGCAGATCGCGAGCCCTTCCTCGCCCGTCTCGCGCGCGCGAGCCCAGTCCCCTCGGCGAATGGCTGCCAGCGAGAGAGCGAACAGGGCCATGCGGATGCCTTGCTCGTCGCGCGTCCGCCGCGACAGCGCGAGCGCCTCGTGCGCGGTCGCTTCGGCGGCCTCGACGCGCCCCTGGAGCGGGTAGAACGACGAGAGATTGCCGAGCGCATCCGCGAGGCACCAGTCGTCGCCCGCACGGCGTGCCAGCTCCACGCTTTTCTCGGTTAGCTCCCTGGCGGCGGCCGCCTCGTCGCCGAAGAATGCGAGCAGCCCCTGCACGTCGAGCGAGCGCGCGACGAGCGAGACGTCGCCGACGCGCCGCGCCATTGCGAGCGCCTCGGTGACAAGCGCCGCCCCCCGTGGGATGTCGCCGGTGAGCACCGCCATGAAGCCCGCGCCCCAGGTGGCCTTCGCACGCGCGGCCGAATCGGCATCGGACGCCGTCGCGAGCGCACGCTCGAGCCAGCCGAGCCCCTCGCAGTAGAAACCGCGGATGTACCAGAAGAGCGCGAGCGCGCCCGCCAGCCGAAGCGCGTCCTCGCCCCGTGCCTCGGAGAGGAGGAGCTCGAGCGCCGAGCGCAGGTTCTCGTGGTCGTCGGCAACGCTTGCGAGCCACGTCCGCTGGCTCGGTCCGGTGAAGCCCGGCTCGGCAAGCTCGGCAAATCGGACGAAGTAGTCCGCGTGGCGCCTCGCTGAATCCTCTCCCTCGCCCGCCTCGTGGAGGCGCTCGAGCGCGAACTCGCGAATCGTCTCCAGCATCACGAAGCGCTCCTCACGACGGCGGAGCAGGCTCTTGTCCACGAGCGACTCGAGGAGGTCCGCGTCAGCCTCGCAGACCGTCGCGGCGGCCTCGAAGGTCGATCCCCCTCTGAAGGACGCTAACCGCCGGAAGAGCACTTGCTCTTCCGGCCGCAGCAGCTCGTAGCTCCAGCCGATCGTCGAGTGGAGCGTTCGCTGGCGGTCGGGCAGATCGCGGGCCCGGGAGACGAGCACGGGAAGCCGCTGCTCGAGGCGCGCGAGCAACGTCTCGGGGTCGAAGACCTTCACGCGCGCCGCAGCCAGCTCGATCGCGAGCGGCAGGCTGTCGACGCGCTTACAGATCTCAGCGGCGACCTCGTACGCGACATCGCCGTCGCCTGCAGCAGCCGCCGCGCGCTGTCGAAAGAGCTCGACCGCCGGCGACTCGGGCAGCGGTCGCAGCGGATACTCGCGTTCCGCCGCGACGCGGAGGGGCTCTCGACTTGTGACGAGGAAGCGAACGCCGGGACACGCCGAGAGCAGGGACGCGACCTCTGCCGCGGCCTCCACCACCTGCTCGAAGTTGTCGAGCACGAGGAGTGCGCGGGAGCGCGCCAGATGCCGTGAGAGCTCGCCTTCGGCGCCCAACACCTGACCGATCGCCGGAACGACGAGCGCCGTGTCGCGGAGCGGCGTCAGGTCGACCAGCCACGTGCCGTCCGGGAACGCCTCGCCCGCTTCGGCCGCCGCCGCGAGCACGAAGCGCGTCTTTCCGACGCCGCCCGGCCCGGTGACGGTGAGGAGGCGCACGTCCTCACGCGTGACGAGCCGCAGGACGTCCGCGAGCTCGCGCTTGCGGCCGACGAGGGGGTTCGCGGGCACCGGCAGGTTCGTGCGGAAGAGCGTCCGGAGCGGCGGGAAGTCCGCGTCGCCGACCTGGTACAGGCGCTCGGGCGCGCCCAGGTCCTTCAGACGGTGCTCGCCGAGATCGCGGAGGCCGTCTCCGCCGAAGAGCGCGGCCGTCGCAGCGGACATGAGCACCTGGCCGCCATGGCCGGCGGTGGCGATGCGCGCCGCCTTGTGCACGTCGGCGCCGACGTAGCCGTCGTCGGTCAGAAACGGCGTGCCGGTGTGGATACCGATCCGGACGCGGATCGGGCCGGAGGCCAGGGCCTGCTGCGCCGCTCGGGCCGCCGCGAGCGCGCCCCGGGGCCGTCGGGAAGGCGACGAAGAAGGCGTCACCCTGGGTGTCGACCTCGACGCCGTCGTGGCGGGCGAAAGCCGCGCGAAGCACGCGTCGGTGCTCGGCTAGCGCCTGCGCATAGCCTTCGGCGCCCAGCTCGTGCAGGAGGCTCGTCGACCCCTCGACGTCGGTGAACAGGAACGTGACGGTGCCGGCCGGAAGCTCTGCGCGCACGAGTAGATCATGCGCCGAGCCGCGGCCTACGTCACGGACTCGGTCGCCCGCGCACGTGCGGGGACGACGGCGATCCCGTGCTCGGGGTCGCCGACGACGCGGACGGTCGCGCCGTAGTGGAGCTCGACCAGCTCGGGCGTGAGGACGTCCCCGGGCGCCCCCTCGGCGACGAGCTCGCCTCCGTCGAGAAGCAACAGGCGGCCGGCGAACTGCGCCGCGAGCGTGAGATCGTGCATCGCGGCGACGACGGTGAGCCCGTGCGCGGTGCGCAGCCTGTCGACGAGCTCCAGCACCTGCTGCTGGCGGCCGACGTCGAGCGACGCCGTCGGCTCGTCGAGCAGCAGCGTCGGCGCGTCCTGTGCGAGCGCCCGAGCCAGCACGGTGCGCTGCCGCTCGCCGCCGCTCAACGAGCCGAGCCGCCTCCGAGCGAGCGCGACCAGCTCGAGACGCTCGAGCGCGAGCACGGCGGCCGTGACGTCGCCGGTGCCCTCGCTCCCGAAGTACCCGACGTGGGGCGTCCGGCCGAGCAGGACGTAGTCCGCCACGCTCATGTCCTCGGGGACGACGGGCGTCTGCGGCACGACCGCGACGCGGCGCGCCAGCTCCGCGCGGCCGATCGACCGCGCCTCCGCCCCGTCCACGTCGATCCGGCCCGAATACGGGACGAGCCCGGCGATCGCGCGCAGCAGCGTCGTCTTCCCGGCCCCGTTCGGTCCGATGAGCGCGATCCACTCCCCCTCCGCCACGGCCGCCGAGACCTTTCGAACGACGCGCGCGCCCCCGAGCTCGACCGACACGCCGGTCAGCTGCAGCGCCGTCATGTCGCCACCACGCGGCTCCGCCGCAGCACGACGGCGAAGAACGGCGCGCCGAAGAAGGCCGTCACAACGCCGATCGGCAACTCGGCCGGCGCGAGGATCGTGCGAGCGACGACGTCGGCGAGCACGAGGAACGCCGCGCCGCAGAGCAGCGAGAGCGGCAGCAGGACGCGGTAGCTCCCGCCCGCGAGCAGGCGGATCGTGTGCGGCACGATGATCCCGACGAACGCGATCAGGCCGCTCACCGCGACGGCCGCGGCCGTCCCGAGCGTGGCGCCCACGACGACCACGAGACGGATGCGGCGCACGTCGAGCCCGAGTGCGGATGCCTCCTCGTCGCCGACGCTGAGGACGTCGAGCAGGCGGCGATGGAGGAGCAGGACAGCCGCGCTCACGACCGCGTACGGGAGCACGATCAGCACGTCGTGCCAGCCCGCCGTCGCGAGCCGCCCCAGCAGCCACGAGTACAACTCCTGGACCGTGTCGACGTGCTGCTGTTGCACGAAGGTCTGCACGGCGGTCAGAAACGAGGCGACCACGACGCCGGCCAGGAGCAGCGAGACGGCGCTTCGTCCTCCGACGGAACGGCCGAGCGCGTAGGCGACGAGCACGGCACCCGCCGCGCCTACGAAGGCGGCCACGGGAAGGAGGGCGTCGACCGCGCCCGCCGGTGCGTACGCGACCGTCATCGTCGCGCCGAGCCCCGCCCCGGCCGCGGCCCCGAGCAGGTACGGGTCGACCAGAGGGTTGCGGAAGGCGCCCTGGAACGCCGCGCCGGACAGGGAGAGCATGCCGCCGACGAGAGCGGCGAGCACGACGCGAGGCAGCCTCAGGTCGAAGACGATCGCCTCCTCCGTGGAGGACAGCGGCGAGCGCAGATGCACGAACGGCACCCGGGTGACGAATGCGCGCACGATCCCCTCGACGGAGACGTCGACGGGGCCAACGGCAACGCCGACCAGACACGCGGCCGCGAGCAGCGCCGCCGCACCCCCGAGCCACGCTGCCGACGGCCCCCGCACGTGCAGCCCGCGCGGCGGGGCCGCCGAACGGGCAGCGAGCTCGGCTGGCAGCGAGGCTCCCACGTCAATCCCGCAGCGTGCGGAGGGCGCGCGAGACCGCGCGCACGAAGCTGACGATCCGCGGTCCCCAGCGCGAGGCGATCGAGTCGTCGACGATCGCGACCGAGCCGTTCCGGACGGCTGTGATGCGGTTCCAGCCTGGGCGCGAGGCGACCGTCGCGCGTGTCTGCCCGCAGCACTTCGTGTCGGCGAGCACGATCAGGCTCGGGTTCTCGGCGATCACGTACTCGGCGGACAGCTTCGGGAACCCCCCTCCCGTGTCGGCGGGGTCCGCGATGTTGCGCAGGCCGAAGAGCCGGTAGATCGACCCGACGAACGACCCGGACGCCGCCGCGTACAGATCGGGGCTGACCTCGTGGTAGACGGAGCGGCCACGAGCGCGGCCGCGTGAGGTGCCGACCGCGGAGGCGATTCCCGTGCGCATGCGTGCGACGAGCGTGCGCGCGGAGCTCCTGTGCCCCGTCGCGAGCCCGAGCTGACGAATCTGGGCGTAGGTCGCCGGGAGCGACTTTGCCGTCTTCTGAAGCAGCACCGGGATGCGCAGCTTCCGGAGCGAGGCGACGAACCGGCCGGGGTCGTAGCTGATGACGACGAGGTCGGGCCGGTAGCCGGCCACGGCCTCGGCGTTCGGCGTGAAGCCCGAGAGCTTGGTCCGCGGCGCGCGCCGAGGGTAGTCCGACTGATCGTCGACGGCGACGACCTGGCGGCCCGCGCCGATCGCGAACAACGTCTCCGTCGCCGTCGGCGAGAGCGAGACGATGCGGCGCGGCTGCTTCCGGATCGTCACCTTGCCGGCGGCCGACCTGAGCGTGATCGGAAAGCCGTCGGCCGCGAGAGCCGGAGGCAGGACTGCGACGGCCGCCAGAACGGCCGCGCAAGCCAGTAGAAACCGTGGCACGAATCCTCCTTCCGCGAGGGGTTCGGTGTCTGCGGCGGGCGGCAGGTCTTCTGACTCGGGGCTCCCCCTCCGCCGCCTTCCCGGCCGAAGCCAGTGGCGTCGTGGCGGAGGGCATCTCCCCTCACAGCGGCGGGACCGTCCCGGATTCGCGCCGGGTTCCCTTTCCGCTCGCCGGTTTCGGCGAGACTAGCACGGTGCCGGAGAGCCGTCTCGTCACGACGTGGCTCCCGGTCGTCGCCTGGGCCGCGGTGATCTTCGCGATCTCGTCGATCCCGAGTCTCGGGACCGGTCTCGGCACGTGGGACGTCGTGTTGCGCAAGCTGGCGCACCTGATGGAGTACGCGATCCTCGGGTCCCTGCTCGCGCGTGCGACGGGCAACGCGCCCGCCTTCCTGGCCGGCGTCGCCTACGCCGCGAGCGACGAGTTGCACCAGCACTTCGTCTCGGGCCGGCACGGCACGCCGCTCGACGTGGCGATCGACGCAGTCGGCGTCGCGCTCGGAATCGTCCTGCTGCGGCGTGCCATACGGTGAAGGCGCTTGCCCTCGACCTCGACCGCGTCCTCGGCGACACGCGGCCCCTCTGGCGCGATTGGCTGGACGACGTCGCGCGCCGAACCCGCGTCGACGTCGCGGCCGTGCCCGACGACCGCGCCGCCGCGGCGCAGCAACTCGACCGCTTGCTCGGCAACTGGCGCGTGCTGCTCGAGCGGTTCGCCGAGGATCGCGCACCCGTCTACCTGCGGCCGAACGCAGACGTGAGCGCCGCCCTGCGCCTGGTCGAGGCCGCTGGAGTGCGGCTCGGCGCTTTCACCGATGCGCCGGAGCCGCTCGCGCGTGTCGCCCTCGCACAGCTCGGCGCGACCCGCAGGCTGGCGGCCGTCGAGGCCGGCGCCGGCGCGCTCGACCGCCTGCTCGAGCGGCTGGGGGACGACGCGACGATCGTCCGCTCCCGGGACGACCTCCTCCGGCTCGCCTAGAATCGAGCGGCGTGGACCGTAAGGAGCTGTCGGACCGGCAGTTCGAGGCCATGCTCGAGCGGCTCGATCGCCTCTGCGACGAGGTCGGCGGGCTCAATCGCCGGCTCGACCGAAGCGACGAGCTGCAGCGGATCGTCCGCGAGCTCGCCAACCTGAGCGAGTCGCTCCAGGCGCTCGCGTACGCGGCGCTCGGACAGCAGGGACCGCACGTGCGCCGCCGAAGAGCCGGTTAGCGAACGAGACGGTAGACCACGCCCTTGCGCGAGGCGAGGTAGAGCTCGCCGCGTGCGTCCTCGCCGAACGACGAGAGCGACTCGACGCGGAACGGCTCTCGCCGGACGTCTCGCGCCCGGCCGCGCACGACGCGCAGGCTCCAGATACGGCGGGTGCAGAAATCCCCGTAGAAGTAGCGGCCGCGGGCGGAGGGGACGGCCGAGCCGCGGTAGACGAAGCCGCCCGTGACCGAGCAGCCGAAGCTGTGCGAGTAGACGGCGATCGGCGTGACGAGCGCGCCGGTCGGGTTTCGCCGCTTCTGCTCGTGCGAGGCGCGCCCCTCATAGACGTCCCAGCCGAAGTTCTCGACACGGCGGAGGCTCCTGCGGGGTACGTAGTCGATCTCTTCCCACTCGCTCGCGCCCACGTCCCCAATGTAGAGGTCGTGCGTATGCCGGTCGAATGAGAAGCGCCACGGGTTTCGGAGACCGAGAGCGACGGCGCGCGGCGTCGGGTCGGCCGCGTCGACGTCGAGCGCCAGCAGTTTGCCGAGCAGCGAGCCCGGGTTCTGCGCATTGTTGTACGGGTCGCTGCCTCCGCCGCCGTCCCCCATGCCGACCCACAGGCGGCCGTCCGGCGCGAACGCGAGCTGGCCGCCGTTGTGGTTCGAGAACGGCTGGTCGACGAACAGCAGCTGGCGCCGCGTGTCGGGTAACGCGCGCACCCCGTCCGAGCGGTACTCGACCACGCGCGTGTCGCCGCGCGTGTCCGTGTAGTCGACGTAGAAACGGTGGTTGCTCGCGTAGCGGGGATGGAACGCGATCGAGAAGAGCCCCTGCTCGGTGCCGTTGCTTCCCACGAGATTGCGGATGTCGAGAAACGGCTCGGCGCGGACGCGTCCCCTCTCGACGACGCGGATGCGGCCGGCCTGCTCGATGACATAGAGGCGCTCTCGCTCACCGGCGGGCGCTGCGACGTGGACTGGGTGGTCGAGACCGGAGACGACGACTCTCAGCTTCAGCGCGGACCGCGACCCCTGGGCGGGCGCAACGAGCGCGGAGTCGTCGCCCGCGCAGCCTACGAGCGGGAGCGCCGCGATACCCGCGACGAGGACGGGCAAGAGTCCCTTCACTGCTTGAGCAGCACCCTCCGCAGCTCGGCCTCCCGTCCCGGCTCGAGGATCGCGAGCACCTGGTCGCCCGGCCGGAGCTCGGTCGATCCGACCGCGATCTGGGCCCCGCCCTCGCGCATCACCGAGATCAGCCGCGCTCCTTCCGGCAGCGACAGCCGCTCGACCCGCTTGCCCGCCGCCGGCGAGTGCTCGTCGAGCTGCACCTCGACGATCTCGAGGTTCTCCTTGCGGAGCTGGAGCAGGTGCACGAGCTCGTGCGCCGGAACCTCGTGCTCGATCAGCGCCATGACGCTGGAGGTCGTGGAGATCGTGGGCGAGATGCCGAGGAGGTCGAAGTGCTCCTCGTTGCGTGGGTCGTTCACCCGGGCGATGACCGTCTCCACGCCGTACTTCTCGCGCGCGACCTGACAGATGATGATGTTGTCCTCGTCGTCGCCGGTCACCGCGACGACGATGTCGGGTGGACGCGCGATGCCCGCTCGGTGGAGCACGAAGAGCTCGGTCGCATCTCCCTGCTGCACCTGGTAGCCGAACTCCTCCTCGAGGCGGTCGTAGCGGTCGCGGCGTTGCTCGATCAGCGTCGCCTCGTGGCCGAGCCGGAGCAAGGTCCTGAGGACGTTTGCGCCGACCTTGCCACCGCCGGCGATGACAACGTACATCAGGCTTGCGCGCGGGGCCGCGCGTTCGTGAGGACCCACTCGGTCAGCTCGTCGATCGCGCGGGCGGTGGGCGAGATCGTGTTCAGCCCCAGCTCGCGGTAGAGCTCCGCGCGCGCGGGATCGAGCACGCGCACGACGACGAAGTCGACCCCGAAGCGGCGCTGTGCCACCTGGCCGATCACGAGATTCGTGTTGTCTCCGTCCGTCGCCACGACGACGGCGTCGGCCTCATCGATCCCGGCCTCGAGGAGCACGCGGGTGTCCATCCCGTGGCCGACGATGAAGGGTGCCTCCCAGCGCTCCCCGAGTCGCTCCAACGCCTCCTGGCGCTCGTCGACGACGGCGACGTCCCAGCCGTCCTCCGCGAGGCGCTTCGCGACCGTGGAGCCCACGCGGCCGCAGCCGATCACGAGGGCACGCATGCGGCCAGCGTATCCGTCCGTCTACGCCTCGGTCGGCTCTAGCACGCCCTCCGGGAAGGCCACGATCGCCACCTCGCAGGGCGCGTGGCGCAGCACGTACTCGACGGTCGGCGAGAAGAAGCGCGACTGGCGGCGCCACTTCGGCGCCGAGCCGAGCACGATCAGGTCGGCGTCCATCTCCTTGGCAGCGTCCACGATCGCGTGCCCGATCGAGCGCGCGCGGCGCACCGACGTTCTCACCTCGACGCCGTGCTCCTCGCCCAGGAGCCGCGCCTCGGCCAGCGAGCTCGTCGCGAGCTCCTCGAGATCGGGAAGGTCACACTCGAGCGGCTCCTCGAGCGGCACGCGCAAGACGAACAGCGCGTCGATCGTGGCGCCGCTCTCCTGTGCGATCTTGATCGCCGTCGCGACCATCTCCTCGCCGATGTCGCCGAGCTTCATCGGGACGAGAATCCGCTTGAACGGCATCTCTGGAAGCGTCTGCTCGTCCGCCGAGACGACACGCTGAAGCAGCCCCTCGTGGTGCGAGCGGCGAACCACGACGTAGAGCACGAGCCCGGCCGCGAGCCACGCAGGTCCCGCGAAGCGCGCGCCGGGATGCGTGGCGATCGCAACCACCCACGCAGCGGCGGTCGCCAGGAGCCCGACCACCGTCGGGACGGGGACGTCGGCGCCGCGCATGCGAACCGAGAGCGGCACGCGGAACGGTCTCCCGAGCTCGGGACTTCGGAAGCGCAACGCCAGGACCGCGAGCTGCGCGGCCGTGAACGCGAGCAGGATGCCGAAGCTGAAGACGCTCGCGAGCCAGAGCACGGCGGCGTCCTCGTCTCCGATCACGGACGCCCCCACGACGAGGGCGCCCGAGATCACCGCGGCCGCCACGATCGAATGAGGGGCGACAAGCGTCCGGCGGTGCAGACGTCCGAAGGCGCGCGGCAGCTGCCCGTGCTCGCCCAGGGAGTAGGCGAGGCGCCCGAATCCCGAGAACGAGGTCGCCGCGGCCGCAAGCAGGATGAGGCAGGCCGTGAGCCCCACGTAGAGACGCAGTGGCGTCGCAAGCCAGAAGGGAAGGCTGTCGCCGATCCTCTCGACGATTCCCATCAGCGGCGCGCGCAGCCAGCGGTGGCCGAGGTCGGTGCTGCCGCTCTCGGCGGGAAACGCGGACAGCCCGACGACCGCGATCGTGACGGAGATGGCGACGACGAGCCCGATGGCCGAGAAGAAGCTCCGAGGCAGCGTACGCCCGGGCTGGCGAGCCTCCTCGGCGAGGTTCGCGACCGTCTCGAGCCCGGTGTAGGCCAGGAACGCGAGCGGGAGCGCGAACGCGATCTCGTGCCACGTCGGCGTCTCGCCGAGGTCGGTTCCGTGCGTGAGCGCGTCGGGCGAGAACAGGAGCGCGAGGCCGAGGACGACGAGGAGCAGCTGCGTTCCGAGATCGAGAATCGCGATCGTCACCGAGGCGCGGTAGATCGGTGCGCGACGAGCGAGGCGAACGCCTCCGAGCAGCACGATCGCGCCGGCGGACACGAGCAGATCCCAGGGCGAGTCGCGCAGCGCGGGAACCTCGAGCGCCACGCCGAGGTAGTCGGGAAGGAACAACGCCGACAGGGCGATCACGATCAGGTAGTCGAGGAAGAGCGCCCAACCGGTCACGAACCCGAACAGATCGTTGAACGTCCTGCGGACGAATGTCGCAGCGCCACCCGTCTCGCCGATCGCCGCAGTTCCCTCGGCGTAGGAGAGCGAGACGACGAGGAAGACGAGCCCGGCGAGGAGGAGGACGGCGGGCGTGAAGCCGATCGCGTGCAGCGCGACGATCCCGAGCGCGAAGTAGATGGACGACGCGATCTCGCCGTAGGCGACGGAGAAGAGCGCAGGCGCGTCGAGGACACGCTCGAGCCTGGGGAGCTTGCGGGCCATTCCGCCTGGACGTTAGCGCCGTGCCAGGAGGTACAGGCGCGCCGCGCCGAGCGCGACGAAGAGCGCTCCGAGGAGGAGCCCCACGCCCCCGCCCCGGAGTGCCGTGATGAGAATCATCGTGAGGCCGAGGCCGATGAAGATCGTCCCGAGCGCGGCGATCCCAAGGCGGTAGAGCATCAGGCGGCCGCGAGCTTGCGTGCCGCCACCAGGACGCGACACGGTGCGTGCTGGAGCACGTAGTCCACCGTCTTGTCGAAGATGTCGCGGCCTCGCCGTCCCGGTCGCCTCGGAGCGCCGATCACGATGATCTCCGCCTGCCGGCGCTCGGCCTCCTCCACGATCGCCCGTCCGACAGCGCGCGCGCGGACGATGCGGCCCACGACGTCGACGCCGTAGAGCTCGGCGATGGCTCGGGCCTCGTCGAGGAGCTCGTTCGCCCGCCTCTCCAGCTCCGCGACCTCGGCGTCGAGCGGCAGCTCGAGCGGGATCTCGACCACCGTCACGCCTGCGATCCGTGCGCCCCGCTCGGCGGCGAGCCCCGACGCGACGTTCATCGCCTCCTCCCACTCGAATCCCTCGAGCACTGGCACGACGATCCGGCGGTACTCGAGCGCGACGGCGGCGCCGATCGGGATCGGCGCGCGAACGGTCGCGGCGAGCGAGTGCCGGACGATGCGCCGCCGGTAGACGCCGTACAGGACGAAGCCGAGCACGAGCCAGCCGAGACCGGCGTACCGGGTCGAAGGCGTTTGCACGACGACCACGATCCACGCGAGCCCTGTGCCGACGGCGCCCAGGAGCGCGAACAGCGGCCACTCGACGCCGCGGAAGCGCACGTTCGGGCGACCGCGGAAGACGAGCTCCTCGTCGGGTCTGCGGTAGCGCAGGGTCACGATCGAGAGGTGCGCGATCGTGAACGAGAGCATCGCGCCGAACGAGTACATCGTTCCCAGGAAGTCGACCTGACCCGGGAGCAGCGTCAGAATCGAGAGGATTCCGGCGAAGACGACGAGCGCGATCCACGGGGTCTTGAACTTCGGGTGCACCTTGCGGAACAGCTCCGGCAGCTGCCGGTAGCCCGACATCGCGTACGTGATCCGCGACGCGCCGATCACCCCCGCGTTCGTCGCGATGAAGAGGATCGTCGCGGCCAGGACGCCGACGTAGATCTTCATCACGTCCAGCAGGACGCCCGATATCCCGAGATGCTCGACGACGCCGAGCACGGGGTCGTTCTGAAAGCCCCCTTCTTCAGGCGGCAGCGCGAGCCGCGTCGTCAGCTCGCCGCCGATGCGCTCGACGGGCAGCGCCGACAGCGCGATCGACGGCAGCGTGAAGAAGATCGCGAAGACCGCGATCGCCGTCAGCAAGTACGCGCGAGGGACATTGCGGGCCGGATCCCGCGCCTCCTCGGCGAGGTTCGAGACGGTCTCGATCCCCGTGTAGGCGATCATCCCGACCGGGATCGCGAGGAAGAAATCTCCCCAGGTCGGGGCGACTCCCCAGTGGACGTTGTCGACGAGGATCTCGGGGTTGAAGACGAGGAAGAACCCAATCAGGACGAGCAGCAGCTGCGTCGCGAAGTCGATGACGGCCAGGAAGATGTTCAGCCCGGCGGCCTCCTTGATCCCGACGATGTTGAGGACGACGAGCACCACGATCACGCCCGCCCCGGCGATGATGTCCCACGGGTTCGTTCTGAGCGGCTCCCAGAAGATCGAGAGGTAGTGGGGGACGAAGAAGGCCGAGATCGAAATCGTGATCACGTAATTGAGCATCTGCGCCCACGCCGCCCCGAAGCTCACGAGCTCGTTGAACGCGTGGCGCGCGAAGCTCGACGAGCCGCCCGCCTCGGGAAAACGGACCGTGCCCTCGGCGTAGGTCATCGTCGTCGCGGCGAAGATCACGCCCGCGATGACGAACACGACGGGCGTCAGCCCCAGGGCGAAGACGGCCGTGACGCCGAGCGCGTAGTAGATCGACGAGCCGACGTTCCCGTAGACGGTGGCGAAGAGCGCCGGTGCGCCGAGGACCCGCTCGAGCCCGTGCTGCCGCCGCCGTGGCAC
>JBKOYJ010000043.1:0-24016 GCA_046725345.1 Actinomycetota bacterium
CGCCGAGCACTGGCGCGAGGCCGGCGACGCGAGTCGCGCGGCGGACTACCTCGTCTCGGCGGGCGACCAGGCCGGGCGCGGGTGGGCGAAGCAACGTGCGGTTGCGCTCTACCGCCTGGCGCTCGAGCTGCTCTCCCCCGACGACGCCAGGCGGCGCGAGATCATGCGCAAGCTGGCAGTTGAGCTGCAGGCCGCCTACCACCTGCCCGACGTCGAGCAGCTCCGCCGGACCTGAGGGGCGTTCTAAGCCGCTTCGCCGTCGAGCGGGAAGTCTTCCGGCGTGACGTCGCCCGCGATCTCGTAGATCGCGTCCACGTAGTGCTGGCCGAGCCTTTCAGCATGGTTGCGAACGATCTCGATGCTCGGCGCGTCGTAGACGCAGAACGACTTCACGGTGCCGTCCTCGTCGAGGACGACGTGGCTGTGCTCCCAGATGATCTCGGGATACTGCTCGTTGCGGACCTCCCGCGACCGCTTCCCGACGGTCGGCATCGCATCGAGATCGACCGAGTAGGTCCTTTCAATGACGTACCTAGGCATGGGCGGATCGTACAGAGAGACCGGCGGATCGTCTACGCGGACTCTTCGGCGAGCTCCTCGACCTCGCCGACGGCGCGACCGCCGGTTGCGACGAGCGTCGGCTTGATCCCCTTCGAGATCGTCTCCTTCGTGATCACGCACTTGGAGACGTCGCTGCGCGACGGCAGTTCGAACATCACGTCGAGCAGCGCGCCCTCGATGATCGAGCGGAGGCCGCGTGCGCCCGTCTCCCGCTCGAGCGCCTTGTCGGAGATCTCCCACAGAGCGTCCTCCGTGAAGACGAGCTCGACGCCGTCGTAGCCGAAGAAGCGCTGGTACTGCTTCACGAGCGCGTTCTTCGGCGCGGTAAGGATCTGCACGAGGTCCTCGCGGGTCAGCTGGTGGACGGCGGAGACGACGGGCAGCCTGCCGATGAACTCCGGGATCAGCCCGAAGTCGAGCAGGTCCTCGGGCATGACCTCGGTGAGCAGCTCCGAGGTCTCCACCGATTTCTTCGAGCGGATCTGGGCGCCGAAGCCGACCGAGTTCCTCCCGATGCGCTTGCCGATGATCTTCTCGAGCCCCGCGAAGGCGCCGCCGCAGATGAAGAGGATGTTCGTCGTGTCGATCGAGAGGAACTCCTGGTGGGGGTGCTTGCGTCCGCCCTGCGGCGGGACCGACGCCACCGTCCCCTCGAGGATCTTCAGCAGCGCTTGCTGCACGCCCTCACCCGACACGTCCCGCGTGATCGACGGGTTGTCCGCCTTGCGCGCGATCTTGTCGACCTCGTCGATGTAGATGATCCCCGTCTCGGCCTTCTTGATGTCGAAGTCGGCCGCCTGGATCAGCTTGAGGAGGATGTTCTCGACGTCCTCGCCCACGTAGCCCGCCTCGGTGAGCGCGGTGGCGTCGGCGATCGCGAAGGGGACGTTGAGGATCCGCGCCAGCGTCTGCGCGAGCAGCGTCTTCCCGCAGCCCGTCGGCCCGAGCAGCAGGATGTTCGACTTCTGCAGCTCGACGTCGCCCTCGTCCTGGCCCATCTGGACGCGCTTGTAGTGGTTGTAGACGGCGACCGCGAGGGTCCGCTTCGCCTCCTCCTGCGACACGACGTAGTCGTTGAGGACGCGGTAGATGTCGCGCGGCCGCGGGAGGTTGTCGAGATCGAGCTGGGCGGGAGCGGTGAGCTCCTCGTCGATGATCTCGTTACAGAGGTCGATGCACTCGTCGCAGATGTAGACGCCCGGGCCGGCGATCAGCTTCTTGACCTGGCGCTGGCTCTTGCCGCAGAAGCTGCAGAGCAGCTGCTCGTTGCCGTCGGTCGCTCTGGCCACGTTCTTCTTGTACCTCGCCTGCCGTCTCTCGCCTAGACCAGTTCGAGTTATCGGTGCTCGATCACGTTGTCGATGATGCCGTACTCGCGCGCCTCCTGCGCAGACATGAAGTAGTCGCGCTCCATGTCCCGCGAGACCTTCTCGAGGTCCTGGTTCGTGTGCTTGGCGATGATCTCCTCCAGGCGCCGCTTGATTCCGATGATCTCACGGGCCTGGATCTCGATGTCGGTCGCCTGCCCCTGGAAGCCGCTCGAGACTTGGTGGATGAGGATCTTGGCGTTCGGAAGCGCCATCCGCTTGCCGTCGGCGCCGCCCCCGAGGAGCAGCGCGCCCATGCTCATCGCGATCCCGACGCAGATCGTCTGCACGTCGGGCTTGATGAACTGGATCGTGTCGTAGATCGCGAGGCCCGCGTAGACGGAGCCGCCGGGCGAGTTGATGTAGATCGAGATGTCCTTGTCGGGATCCTCCGACTCGAGATGGAGCAGCTGAGCCACGATCAGGTTGGCGATCTGGTCGTCGATGGGCGTGCCGAGAAAGACGATGCGCTCGTTCAGCAGGCGCGAGTAGATGTCGAAGGCGCGTTCGCCACGCGACGTCTGCTCGACCACCATGGGGATCAGCGGGCTCATGCGGTCTCCTTGCTTGCTGGGGTCCACAACTTCGCAGGGGTCTCGGGCTTTTCCTGCTCGGGCGTCCAGATCGACTCGCGCGCCCGCGCGAGATCGACCGGAATGGGCTTGACCTCGGCGCAGACGCGGTCGAGGGCCGCGCGCAGGCGGAGGTCCTCGCGGAGCTGCTCCGCAGCGGCGCTGCCGCGCAGGCCCTCGAGCACCTCCTCGGCGTCGTCGCCGGCGGCTTCGGCCTGCTCGCGCACGAGCTCCTCGAGCTCGTCGTCGCCCACCCGGATCGCGAGACGGTCGGCGACCGCCTCGAGCACCAGCTCGCGCGCGACCGCCTGGCGCGCCTCCGCGCGCAGTCGCTCGACGAGGTCCTCGCCGGAGCTCCCCGTCAGGCGGAGGTAGGTGTCGAGCGTGAGACCCCGCCGCTCGACCGAGCGTGCGAGCGCCTGCAGCAGCTCGCGCGTGCGCGCCTCGACGAGGAGCGGAGCCGGCTCGACCTCCGAGGCGGCGACGAGCGCGTCGGCCGTCGCCTGGCGGAACTGGGCCTCGGACTCCTCCTCGAGCTGCTCGCGGAGGCGCGCCTCGATGTCCGCCTCGAGCTCGGCCAGCGTCTCGAACTCGGTCGCCGTACGCGCCAGCTCGTCGTCCACCGGCGGCAGCACCTTCTCCTTGATCTCCTTCACCGTCACGGTCACCGTGCCGCGCGCGTCCTCCCCGATCGCGATCTCGATCTCCTTCGTCTCGCCTGGCCGCATGCCCTGGAGAGCCTCCTCGACCTCCTCGAGGAGCATCCCGTTGCCGAGCTCCACGACGTAGTCGGTGCGCGTCTCACCCGAGGGGTCGACGAGATCGACGACGAGCGTGTCGTCCCCGCGTGCCCCCCGGCCCTCCACCGGGGCGAGCTCGGCCACGGTGCGGCGGAGCGCCTCGAGCTCGCCCTCGACCAGCTCCTGTGGGACGTCGAGCTCGGCGCGCGGCACCTCGAGCTCCGCCCAGTCGGCGATGCCGGGCCTCGGCTGCACGTCGACGGTCGCCGTGAACTTCCAGCCCTCACGGTCGCTCTCGGGAAGCTGGAACTCGTAGTCGGGCTGCGCAACCGGGCGCAGGCGGTTGCTCGTCGCCGCGGCGCGAAACCAGCCGCCGATGTGGCTCTCGACCGCCTCCTGGTACAGCCGCTCGCGCCCGAACCGCGAGACGAGCACCGGCAGCGGCACCTTGCCCTTGCGAAAACCGGGGATCTTTGCCGAGGCGGCGAGGTCGGAGGCGGCGTGCTCGACGGCGTGCTTGACGTCCTCGCGCGGGACGTCGACGGTCAGACGGACGCGGTTGTCCGGCAGCTCCTCGACCTGCGCCTCCACGCGCTCGTTGTACCAGACTCGACCTGGCCGCCCGCGCGGTGCGACAATCGCACCTGTGGATGCGGCAGGCGGGAGCTCGGTCTGATGAAGGGGTTCGTCGTCTCGGAGTCGGAGCTCGAGAGCTCGAAGGAGCAGGGCGACACGGCGTCGGTGAGAGTGACGATCGACAGCCGCTCCGGGTCGGAGCGGCTCGAGCAGCGCGTCCTCCGCTTCGAGCCCGGCCGCTCGAAGCCGCGGCGCCTCGACGGGATCCAGGAGATTCTCTACGTCGCCTCGGGGCGCGGAACGCTGCTCGTGGACGGTCGACCGCACGAGCTCGAGCCGGGGACTGGTGCGTTCGTGGCGGCCGGCGAGGTCCTCGAGCTCGACAATCCCGGTCCCGAGGAGCTGGTCGTCGTGGCCGTCAGCGCTCCCGAGGGCGAGGGGTCGGCTCCCCGCCCAGAGCGACGCACCGTCCGCTATGCGGACCGGCCCACCTTGCCTGCGAGCGGGGATCGTGAGTTCCGTTACCTCGCCGACGAGGAGGTCGGATCCCGAGACGTCACCCAGTTTCTCGGGGTGATCGCGCCCGGCCGTGCGCCCGATCACAGCCACGTCTACGACGAGGTGATCTACGTGCTCGAGGGGGAAGGCGTCCTCCACATCGACGGCCAGGCATCGCCCATCCGGGCCGGCTCGTGCATCCACCTGCCGCCGCTCGTCGAGCACTGCCTCGAGAACAGCGGCACAGGGCCGATGCGCGTGCTCGGCGTCTTCCATCCCGCCGGCGACCCCGCGTCGCGAGCGTCGGAGGCAAACCAATGAGCGCCGCGAGCGTCTCATCTCCCTGCGGATTAGCCACACATAGGAGGAACGGATGAGGAAACGTCTAGTGCTCGTACCTGTCGCGGCTGCTGCGGCTCTCGTGCCGGTCGCGTACGGGACGGGGGGAAGTCCCGAGAGCGCCGCCCGTCCGGCGGATGCCGCCCGGGCCACGCTCGCGTGCGGCACGACGCGCACGATCGGCGTGGCCGCGCCGATCACGGGCGAGGCGGCCTCGCTCGGAGGGCAGCAGCTCAAGTGGGCGAGGTACTTCGTCTCGCGCTACAACCGCTCGCACAAGAAGAAGTTCTCGATCGTGTCCGGCGACACGCAGCTGCCGGATACGGCTCAGGCCATCCAGGTCGCGGAGCGGCTGGCGTCGAACTCCAAGATCCTCGCCGTGGTCGGGCCGGCCGGCAGCCAGGAGGTCCAGGTCTCGACTGCGCCGCTGAAGAACGGCGGTCTCGGCTTCGTCTCGGGCTCGGCGACGCGCACGAGCCTGACCAACGATCAGACGCGAAAGGGCTACTTCTTCCGCGTCGTGCCGAACGACGACCAGCAGGGCCCGCGCGTCGCGAACTGGATCACGCAGAAGCTGAAGGCGACGCGTGTGGTCATCGTCGACGGGCAGGACGCCTACAGCCTCGGCCTGTCGGACACCGTCCAGCGGCTCCTGCGGAGCCGCAACGTCACCGTCCGCCGGGAGTCGGTGAACCCGGCCGGCGTCAGCGACTTCTCGTCGCTCGTCGCGCGCGTGCCGTCGAACACGCAGGTGGTCTATTCGCCGTGGCAGCTCGCCCCGAAGGCGCAACTCTTCGGGCAGCAGCTCCGCGCGGCCGGACGGCGCGCGACGATGTTCGGCTCCGACGGGCTCTTCGATCCCGACAACTTCAAGATCCCGGGATCGCTCGTCTCCTTCTTCCCGATCGACCTGAAGAGCAAGACGATCACCGCCTACAAGCGCGGTCACGGCGGCAAGAGCGACCTGTTCGGCCTGCCGAGCTACGTCGCCACCCAGGTCGTGGCGGGTGCGATCGACAAGGCCTGCGCGAACGGGTCGGCAACCCGTGCCGAGGTGCGGCGCTTCATCGGTCGCACCAGCATCCCGCAGGCGCAGTCCCTGCTCGGCTTCCGCCTCGCCTTCGTGCAGAAGCTCAGGCGGCCGCTCGGGCCGGGCGACATGCAGAACCCGGCCAACTTCGGCATCTACCGGATCAACAACCGCGGGGTGTACCTCCGGGTCGGCTGATCGCCTTCCGAAGCTGACGTAGCGGCGTGCGGCCCGTCAACGCGATGGGCCGCACGCCGTTCTGAGAACCTTCCGCTCCGTGGAGCTGCCGCTTCTCTCGGTAGTCGACACGGTCCGGGAGCTCGGCTGGCCGGGCGCGGTCGAGCTCTTCCGGAACGGCTTGACGCTGGGGAGCCTGTACGCGCTGATCGCGCTCGGCTACTCGATGGTCTACGGGATCCTCAAGCTCCTGAACTTCGCCCACGGCGACGTCTACATGATCGGCGCGTTCATCGGCTACGGCGTCCTCAGCGCGTTCGGAGGTCCGTTGTCGCCGAACATCGCGCTCGCGCCGCTGATCGTGCTCATGTTTCTCGCCGCCATGCTCGGCGCGGGCGCGCTCGGCGTCGCGATCGAGCGCTTCGCCTACCGGCCGCTTCGAGACGCGCCGCGGATCGCCCCGCTGATCAGCGCGCTCGGCGTCTCGTTCTTCCTGCAGAACAGCGTGCTGCTCCTGTTCGGAGCGCAGTTTCGGACCTACAACTCGTACCTGCTCGGCTCGGAGCACCCCGACCTCGCCGAGCCCGGGCCGCTCACCGATGCCGTCTTCACCGTCAAGGGCGTGAACATCCAGCTCGTCCAGGTGATCGTGGTCGCGCTGACGGTGGTGCTGATGGTCGCGCTGACGCTGCTCGTCGGGCGAACGCGGATCGGCAAGGCGATGCGCGCGACCGCCTTCGACCGCGAGGCGGCCGCGATGATGGGCATCGACGTCGACCGCGTGATCGCATCGACCTTCTTCATCGGGTCGGTCCTCGCCGGGGCGGCGGGGGTCATGTTCGGCCTGCTCTTCAGCCAGATCTACCACCTGATGGGCTTCCTGGCAGGGCTGAAGGGCTTCACCGCGGCCGTCGTAGGCGGCATCGGGAGCATCCCGGGAGCGATGCTCGGCGGGCTCCTCGTCGGCCTCGTCGAAGCCTTCGCGCAGGGATACCTCGGCGGCCAATGGTCGGACCTGACCGTCTTCGGAATCCTCATCGCCGTCCTCCTCGTTCGGCCGAGCGGCCTCCTCGGTGCGCGCGCGATCCACAAGGTCTGATGGCGTCCGGCGGCGACATCCCGGAGATTCCCGCGCGGCCCGACGAGCTCGACCGCCCGCGCGTCGGCGTCGACGAGTGGGTCTCACAGGTCGAGCATCGGCTCGAGCAGCGCAGCGGAGCGGCGGGCCTCGCGCGGCACGGGGCCGCGCTCGTCCCGCGTCCGGCGCGGCTCGCGCTCTTCGTGGCCGTCGCCGCCACGCTCCCCCTCTGGATGAACCGCGGCGACGTCTTCACCTACGGCATCTTCACGCTGCTCTACGTCCTGCTCGGGCTGGGCCTGAACGTGGTCGTCGGTTACGCGGGCCTGCTCGACCTCGGCTACGTCGCCTTCTTCGGGTTCGGCGCGTACGCCTACGCCGAGGTCTCGTCCGGGCAGTACAACGTCCACTGGCCGGCCTCGGTCTCGGTGCCGCTGATCGTCCTGACCGCGGCGGTGCTCGGGCTCGTGCTCGGCATACCCTCCCGCCGGCTGCTCGGCGACTACCTGGCGATCGTGACGCTGTTCTTCGGGCAGGCGTTCGTCAGCTTCGTCAACGCGGCGAACCCGCCCGTCGCCGGCAAGGGGCTCACCGGCGGCCCCAACGGCATCGCCGACATCGACCCGCTCGACCTCTTCGGCTACGAGCTGACGACGCGGACGCAGCAGTTCTACTTCCTGCTCGCCGCGGCCGTGATCGTCGTCGTCGCCCTCCACTTCCTGAGCGAGTCGCGCACGGGGCGCGCGCTGCGAGCGCTCCGTGAGGATCCGCTCGCGGCGGAAGCGATGGGCATGCCCGTCAACCGCCTGAAGCTGATGGCCTTCTCGTTCGGTGCGGCGATCGCCGGTCTCGGCGGCTGCATTTTCGCCGCGGCGCTCACGGCAGTCAGCCCGGGGAACTTCGGCGTGCCGATCCTGATCACGATCTACGCGGTGGTGATCCTGGGCGGGGTGGGAAGCCTGACCGGCGTGATTCTCGGCGCCGTCGTGATCAACGTCGCCTTCCAGTTCCTCGCGCCCGAGAACCCGCAGAACAACGCGCGCATTCTCTTCTACACGATGATCCTGCTGCTGCTGCTCGTGACGATTCGCCCGTGGTGGCGCCTCGGCGCCGTCGTCGGGGGCGTCGCGGCGCTGGGGATCGGGCTCCAGGCGCTCGTCGCCGCCGTCGCGCCGTCCTGGACAGGTGGAGAGGTCGTGGAGGGCGGCCGCCTCGCCGGCGCGATCAGCCACTGGGTGATCATTCCGCAGGGGCATCCGCACTTCGGCGACTTCGCGTACGTCGCGCTCGTGGTCGCCGTCCTCGCACTCACGCGGCTGCACGGTTCCCTGCGCGTGATCGCGCTCGTCCCCACCGTCTACCTCGCGGCGATCGTGTGGGAGAACGCGTTCGTCGAGAATCCGGCCGTCGCCCGCTGGATCCTGTTCGGGTCGCTCCTCGTCGCGCTCATGACCGTCCGCCCCCAGGGGCTCCTCGGCACCCCGCGCGTGGAGATCGTCTGATGGCCGAGCGGACTCCGCTGCTCGAGCTGAAGCAACTGACGAAGTCGTTCGGCGGCCTCCACGTCGTCGAGCGCCTGAACCTGCACGTGGAGGAGGGCGAGATCGTGAGCATCATCGGGCCGAACGGGGCGGGCAAGACGACGGTCTTCAACCTCGTCACCGGCATCTATCGGCCCGATTCCGGCGAGATCCGGTTCCAGGGCCGGAACATCGCGGGGCTGGCGCCGCACACGATCACGCAGCTCGGCATCGCGCGCACGTTCCAGACGCTCCGGCTCTTCCTGAACATGAGCGTGAAGGAGAACGTGATGGCGGCGGCCTACGGCCAGACGAAGGCGACGGTCGTCGAGTCGATCTTCCGGCTCCCCCGCGCCCGCCGCGAGGAGCGCGAGACCGCGCGCCTCGCCGAGGAGAAGCTCGCGTTCTTCGGCGAACGGCTCGTCGGCTACCGGCTGGAGCAGCCCGCCTACAGCCTCTCCTACGCCAATCGCCGGAGGCTCGAGATCGCGCGCGCGACGGCGGCGAACCCCCGGCTGCTGCTGCTCGACGAGCCGGCGGCGGGGATGAACCCTGTGGAGACGCACGAAATCACCGAGCTGATCGGCCGCCTGCGGACCGAGGCCGGGTACACGATCCTCGTGATCGAGCACGACATGCACGTCGTCGAGGGCATCTCCGACCGCGTCGTCGCGCTCGACCATGGAGTGAAAATCGCCGAGGGCTCGTTCGAGGCGGTGGCCACGGACGAGCTCGTGATCGAGGCCTACCTCGGGCTGCGTGGAGCGGCGTGATGCTGCTCCGGCTGTCCGAGGTCGACACCTACTACGGCGAGATTCACATCCTCCAGCAGGTGACGCTCGAGGTCGGCGAGGGCGAGCTCGTCTGCCTGCTCGGCGGCAACGCCTCGGGGAAGTCGACCACGCTGAAGACGATCCTCGGAATCGTGCGGCCGCGGCGGGGCACGGTCGAGTTCGCCGACGAGGATATGACCGGGCGCCCGACGAGCTACCGGATTGCGCGCGGGATGGCGATCGTGCCGGAGAACCGCCGCCTGTTCGCGCCCATGACCGTGTTCGAGAACCTCGAGATGGGGGCGTACCTGCGCAAGGACGGCTACCGCGAGGCGCTCGAGCGGGTCTACGAGCTGTTCCCGCTGCTCTACGAGCGCCGGAAGCAGCTCGCGGGGACGCTCTCCGGAGGAGAACAGCAGATGGTCGCGATGGGCCGCGCGCTGATGTCCTCGCCGAAGCTGCTGTTGATGGACGAGCCCTCGATGGGGCTCGCGCCGATCCTCGTCGAGCGCAACTTCGAGATCATCAAGCAGGTTCACGACGCGGGCGTCGCCGTCCTCGTCGTGGAGCAGAACGCGAACGTCTCGCTCGCGATCGCCGACCGAGGCTACGTGCTGCAGACGGGCAGAATCGTGCTCGCCGACACGGCGAAGGCGCTGCTAGCCAACGAGGACCTGCGAAAGGCATATCTAGGTCGATAACTCGCCGTCCGGCACCTCGGAAGTAGGGCCGGGGGAACCACGTGGTTCCCCCGAGAACCCCCTCCTCACGTTTGTCGCTCGCTGCCGCTCGCTGCGTGGGTGAACCAAGGTTCCCCCACGAGCCCCCTCCGTGGGTCCGACTCGGGCTCCGCTTCGCGAAGCCGAGTCAACTACCAGCTAGCGGAGGCCGGCTTGGCCGGCCGCAGCGTTCCCGCGCGGGAAGCGCGCGCGAACTTCAGGGAAGGGGCCCACGGGGGAAACCGGCCGTTTCCCCCGTGACAGGAGCCCCCTCCTCACGCTTGTCGCTCGCTGCGCTCGCTGCATGGGGGAACAGGTTCCCCCACGGGCCCGCTCCGTGGGTCCGACCGGCTCCGCTTCGCGTCGCCGAGTCGACTAATTTGGCGGCTTGACTGCCGAGGAGCTCGAACGCCGCTTCGTAGTGTGGGCCGCCGACCAGGACAACGTTCGCGCAGCGGCCGTCCTCGGGTCTCGCGCGCGGAGCGACCGCCCGGCGGACGAGTGGTCGGATCTCGATCTCGTGGTCGTGGCCTGCGATCCGGGGCTGCTGCTCGAACGGACGGACTGGATCGACGAGCTCGGCCCGCCCCGCATCACGCTCATCGAGCCGACGGCGACCGGCGCACCACGCGGTGTGGGCGGCGAAGAAGCTCCGGCGCGGCGAGCTGTTCACCGCCAAGGGCGCGGTCGACGGCTACATGAAGCGGATCCTGCTGCGTGCGCTCGAGTGGCACGCGCGTGCGCGCAATCCGGAGACCGACACGTGGCACGGAGGCAGGTTCCTAGAACGGTGGGCGGACGCGCAGACACTCGCGGAGCTCGCGCAGACGTTCGCGCACTACGACGAGGAGGACGTGCGAGCGGCGCTCCTCGCGACGATGCGACTGTTTCGGCGGCTCGCCACGGAGACCGCGGGCCTGCTCGAGCTTCCGTACGCCACCGATGCGGACGATTACGCGAGCGCGCTGGTGAGGGAGCTGCTGACAAGATGCTTGAAATGCGAGGGGCCGCTTGCGCGGCCCCTCGTTCTCGGATACCAGCGCTGAATTAGCAGGGGCGCTTCCGGCTCGGAACAGCTAGTCCGGCGGCGCGTGACGCGAGTCCCCCACGCTGGCTAGACGATTCCCCGTAGGTCCCGGGGACACGCCCCTACCCGCTGGTACCTCCGCTGCCCGTACTTTCAGATTTCAGTCGGACCACCTCCTTTCCGCGGTTACGCGCGACTGTAGCGGTCCGGGCGGCCATACGGAAACTCAGGCCTCGGTGAGCAGGACGGAGAGCTCGAGCCCGCGATCGAGCGGCATGGTCACGCTCGCGAGAGTCGGATCGCCTTGCCGTGCACGCGAGTACGCGCCGAGTACGTCCTGGTGCGAGAGGACGTTGTCGGCCACGACGACCCCGCCCGCCTCGACCTTCTGGCGGGCGAGCCCGAACAGGCCCTCGTAGTCCTCCTTCTCGGCGTCGAGGAAGACGACGTCGAAGATGTCCTCGAGGCGGCGCAGGAAGTCGAACGCGTCCGCTTCGACGAGCTCCGCCCAGTCGGCGAGGCCGGCATCGGCGACGTTTCGCCGCCACGCCTCGCACTTCGCGGGGTCATGCTCGATCGAAAGCACGCGGCCGCCGAGGTAGCGGGCACCGGCGGCTAGCCAGATGGTCGAGTAGCCGCGTGAGCCGCCGATCTCGAGCACCTCGCAGCCGTTCTGCGGCGCGACGAGCGCGAACAGGAACTGTCCCGTGGTCCGGGCCACCTGCCGCGAGCGCCGCTCGGCCGGGAGCCCGCGCGCTCGCTCCTCGGCGTCCTCGCGCTCGAGCCGGTCGAGGACCTCGCGGACGCGGTCGTCGAGCATCCGAGTACGGTAACGGCGGGAAACGCCTCGCCTTTCGGCGAGGCTAGCCCGGGGGGAACCGGTGGGGTTCCCCAACGGGCCCCCTCCGTGGGTCCCGAAGGGTGACTACACGTCGACTTTGACGACGCCGTCCTCGACCCGGACGGGAAAGGTCTCGACAGGCTCGAAGGCGGGAAGCGTCAGCGGCCGGCCGGTTCGGATGTCGAAGCGCGATCCGTGCCGAGGGCAGACGACTACCGCTTCCTCGGGCTCCCAGTCGCCCTCGACAAGCGGCCCGTCGTCGTGCGAGCAGCGGTCCTCGATCGCGTACAGCTCGCCCTCGATGTTGTAGACGCCGACGAGCGCCGAACCCGCATCCACCAGCTTCATCGTCCCCGGCGGCAGCTCGTCGAGGGGGCAGACCTCGACGTCCAAGAGAGACCTAAGTGAGGTCGAGCTCGTTGGCCATGCCCGCCCACTCCTCGGGGAGCGGCGTGCCCTTCGCCTTGTGGAGCGCGAGCTTGAGGGTCGAGAGCCCGAGCAGCGCGCACTTCAGGCGGATCGGCGTCAGCGGGATTCCGATCTCCTCGAGCAACTCGTCCCGCGGCAGCTCGGCGATCTCGCTCGCGCTGCGACCCTTGACCATCTCCGTCAGCATCGACGTCGCCGCCTGGCTGATCGCACATCCCCGACCCTGGAACTTGACCTCGTCGATCGTGTCGCCGTCGTCGCCGAACGAGACGTAGATCGACACCTCGTCGCCGCAGAGCGGGTTCTGCCCCTCGGCGGAGACGTCCGCCCCCTCGAGCAGGCCGTGCCCGCGCGGGTTCTTGTAGTGGTCGAGAATCACCTCTCGGTAGAGGTCCTCAAACTCGGTCATCTTCTCGGTACTCCCGAGCGAAGCGAGGGGACAAACCAGCTGACCGGAAATGCGCCAGCATTTCCGGTCATAAGAACACCTTTCTCACGCGGTGGAGGCCCGAAACGAGGCGGTCGATCTCCTCAGGCAGCGTGTACAGGTAGAAGCTCGCGCGGTTCGTCGCCGCGACGCCGAGCCGCGCCATCAGCGGCTGGCAGCAGTGGTGACCCGCGCGGATCGCGACGCCCTCGAGGTCGAGCACCTGCGCCACGTCGTGCGGGTGGACGCCGTCGACGTTGAACGAGACGATCCCGGCCCGCTGCTCCGGAGGCGGCCCGTAGAGCCGGATTCCCGGCACGTCGGCGAGCCGGTCTAGCGCGTAGGCGACGAGCTCGTGCTCATGCAGTTCGATCGCGTCGAACCCGATGCCCGTCAGGTAGTCGATCGCGGCGCCGAAGCCGACCGCCTCGGCCATCGGGGAGGTCCCCGCCTCGAACTTGTGCGGAAGCTGTCCCCACGTCGTGACGTCGGCGCGGACGGAGCGAATCATGTGGCCGCCGACGAGGAAGGGCTCCATCCGCTCGAGCAGCTCGGCACGACCCCAGAGCGCGCCGACACCGCTCGGGCCGCACATCTTGTGCCCCGAGATCGCCATGAAGTCGACGTCGAGCGCCTGGACGTCGAGCGCACGGTGCGGCGCCGCCTGCGCGCCGTCGCCGACCATGATCGCGCCCTGCTCGTGGGCCCAGGCGGCGAGACGCTCGACGGGGTTGACGGTGCCCAGCGAGTTCGAGACGACGCCGGTCGCGACCACCTTCACGTTGCCGCCGGCCGCCACGCGGTCGAGCGCGTCGAGCTGCAGCTGGCCCTCCTCGTCGAGCGGGATCGTGCGAAAGTCGGCGCCCGTCCGTCCGGCGATGTACTGCCAGGGAACGAAGTTCGAGTGGTGCTCGAGCTCCGTGACGACGACGAGGTCGCCCGGCCCCAGGTTCGACAAGCCCCACGCATAGGCGACGAGGTTGAGTCCCTCCGTCGCGTTCCGGACGAACACGATCTCGCGGGCATCCGGCGCGTTCAGGAGCCCCCGGACCTTCTCGCGTGCGGTCTCGAGACCCGCCGTCGCGCGCTCAGCCAGCTCGTAGACGCCACGGTGGACGTTCGCGTACGACGTCTCGTAGAAGCGCGTCATCGCCTCGAGCATCTGGCGCGGCTTCTGCGAGCTGGCGGCCGAGTCGAGGAACGCGAGTGGCTTGCCGTGGAACGTCTGCTCGAAGATCGGGAAGTCGGCGCGCAGCTTGCGCGCGTCGAGCTTGGCCTCGGCGGTGACCGCCACGAAACTCATGCTAGCGCCGGGGTCTCGCCGGCCCGACGTTCGGGACGAACCGTTCGTCGGTCAGCATCAGCCCCGCAATCGTGAGGCCGGCCCCGAACGGGATCGCGACCCAGCCCCAGACGCCCGGGACGACGAGCTCGAAGAAGTCGCGCAGGCCGCCGAGCGAGAGCACGACCCCGTATATGGCGAGCAGGCCCAGGCAAAGCGCCCCCACCGCGATCGCGCGCCTGCGCCCCGAGGCCTCGAGCGCGAGCACGAGGTAGAGGCCGACGACCACGAGCACCGAGGTCGCCACCGTGCGCGCCTCGACGAGCGGCAGCCTCGCGACGTCGAGCGCGAAGTGATAGGCGGCGAGCACGCCCAGTCCGGCTGCGGTACCGGCTGGGATGGCGAAGCGCGCGATCTCGCGCAGGAAGCGCTCGGTGCGCCACGGCCCGCTGCTCGGCGCGAGGGCGAGAAAGAGGCCAGGCACGCCGATGGTGAGCGTCGCCGCGAGCGTCAGGTGCCGCGGCAGCAGGGGGTACGCGGTCTCGGTGACCCCGATCAGCAGGATCAGAAAGGCCGCGAACGCAGACTTCGCCACGAACAGCTTCGCGACGCGCTGCACGTTCCGGAGGATCTTCCGTCCTTCCGACACCATCGCCGGCACCGCGGCGAAGTCGCCGTGGACGAGGACGACGTCGGCGACGCTGCGCGCCATCTCCGACCCCGTGCCCTGCACGATCGCGAGCCGCGCGGCCTTGAGCGCCGGGACGTCGTTGACGCCGTCGCCCACCATCGCGACGTAGCGACCGCGTTCGCTCAGCGCCTCCACCAGCTTGCGCTTGCCGTCCGGCGAGATGCGGCCGACGACGGTCGCGTCGGGCGTCGGCTCCTCCCGGCTGGCATCCACTACGCCGTCGACGGCGATCCCCGCGTCGCGCGCGATCGCGGCGACGGTGTCGGGCGCGTCGCCCGACAGCACCTTCAGCTCCACGCCCTCGGCCCGGAAGAACTCGACCGTGGCCCGGGTTCGAGCCCGCAGCTCCTCGGACAGGACGACGAGGCCGAGCGGCGTCAGAGTGCCTGGGGAGCCGTCTCCGTCGGCGGAGAGCGGCTGTGACGACGTGCCGAAGGCGAGCACCCGGCGCCCGGCGTCGGCCTCTCTCGCCGCTCGCCCTCCGAGGATGAGGTCGAGGGGGAAGAGCTCCGGCGCGCCGAGCACGTATCGCTGCTCGCCGAGGCGAACGCCGCTCCAGCGCCTGTGCGACGAGAACGGCGCGTGCTCGAGCGGTTCCTCGGGATCCGCGGGGCGCGCGTCGCCGATCGCGGACAGGGTCGCGTTCTTGGCCGGCGAGCTGGCGGCGAAGCGCGCGAGCGCGGCGGCGAGCTCCTCACGTTCGGTCCCCTCGACCGGCTGGAGGTCGACGACGCGCAGCCGCGGCTCCGTCAGCGTGCCGGTCTTGTCTAGACAGAGCACGTCGACGGAGGCGAGCGATTCGATCGCGTTGAGCTGCTGGGCAAGCGCGCCTCGACGCGACAGCTGCAGCGCCGCGGCGGCGAACGTGAGGCTCGCGAGCAGCACGAGCCCCTCGGGGACGAGCGTCACGATGCCCGCGACGGCGACCGTGACCCCGTCCTCCACGTCGCGCTCGCGGAGCGAGTACACGAGGATCGTGCCGAGCGGGATCATGATGCCGACCAGCACGAAGAGCAGCCGGTTGATCGCCCGCTCGAGCGGCGAGCGCGGATGGCGGAACTCACGCGCCTCGCCGGCGATCCGCTGCGCGTAGCTGTCGTCGCCCACGCCCGTCACCGAGTACGCCCCGGCGCCTTCGACCGCGAACGAGCCCGAGCGCACCTCCTCGCCCCGGTCGCGTATCACCGGGCGCGATTCCCCCGTCAGGATCGATTCGTCGAGCGCGAGCGCCTCGCTGTCGGCCAGGACGCCGTCCGCAACCACCTGGTCGCCGGCCTGCACGCGCACGAGGTCGCCCGGCAGCACCTCGTCGACGGCGACCTTCCGTGGCTCGCCGTCACGGACGACGGTCGCGTTCGGCGCGACGAGCGCGGCGAGACGGTCGAGCGCCCGCTTCGCCCGCAGCTCCTGCGCGATGCCGATGCCGGAGTTCGCGACGATGATTCCGAGGAAGAGCGCGTCGCGCCAGTCGCCGAAGACGAGCGTGAGCACGCCGAGCACCAGCAGGATCGCGTTGAAGAACGTGAAGACGTTGGCGACGACGATGCTGCGCGTCGAGCGGCTCGTCGGCGGAGGAGGCGGCGGCCCGCGTTCCGCGAGCAGGCGGCGAGCGTCGGCCTCGCTGAGGCCGTTCTCGTGCTCCGAGGTGCTGCCGGAGAGCGTGTCGGTCAGGCGACCGAGGCTACCCGCTCGAGCCCGGCGATCCTCCAGGGCCAGCTGGTGGCGGCCAGCGCCCGCCGCAGCCCGCGCCGCTCCGCCTCGCCGAGGAACGCCCGCGGAGGGTGCATGTACGAGCGGTATTCCCGGCGGGCGAGCCGCATGACCGTGTTGAGGACGGCCGCGAAGGCGAGCGTCCACCATGCCCGCGGCGGGTAGCTCAGCACGAGCGCGCCGCGCGCGTGCTCGGCGGCCGCCGCGACTAGACGGTCGGCGTCGGGATAGCAGCAGACGACCCGGTGCAGCACGACGACGTCGGCGGCCTCCGCGCCTGCCGGCTCGGCCGCGAGATCGACGAGGCGGAGCTCCGTCCGCCCCTCGAGACCGGCCTCGCGAGCGAGTTCGCGCGCCGGCCCGTCGTAGGCGGGCGAAAGCTCGAGGTTCACGGCGTGGTCGGCCCCCGCCTTCACGAGCTCGAGCCCGATCGCCCCGACGCCCCCTCCTACCTCGAGCACCGTCAGCCCGTCGACGTGGCGCGCGACGAGGAAGTCGACCATCTTGCGCGCCGTCCGGTCGAGCCCCTTCTTCCGGTACCGCCGGGCGTCGCGCCGCGCGACCTTGTCGCCGAACATCCGGTCGCAGCCGCGCGCGTTGCAGCATCCCACGCGCCGAGACGCTACTACGAGGCGCGCCGCCGCACGCGCTCGCAGTCGTCCGCGACGCGGTCGAGCCGGTCGGCAAAGACGAGATCGTCGTTTCGACCACAGCGGACGACGTCGCGCTCGCCGTCGCGCGCGTCGACGATGTCGAAGCCGAGGCCCGCGAGAAGGAGGTCGCGACCGGGCCCGCCGCTGATCGAGTCGTTTCCGGCGCCGGCGTCCACCGCGTCGTTACCGGCGTTCAGGTGGACGGTGTCGTTACCGAGCAGCGTGCAGACGACGTCGCGAGTCCTTCCGCCGTTCACGGTGTCGTTGTGGCGGCTCCCGAGCGTGCGGCATGGCAGCGTCGTGACGACGTCCTCGCACTGGCTGTCGAGCACGTCGATTGCGTCCACGACCGCCACGTCGTGGTAGCGACCACAGTCGACGTCGTCGCGTGTCCGGTCGTGCGCGAAGAGCACGTCCCGGCCGTCGCCGCCGACGAGGTGATCGCGGCCCGCGCCGCCGTCGAGGCGGTCGTCGCCGTTGCCGCCGTCGAGCACGTCCGGCCCCGCCAGTGCCCGAATCCGGTCGGGCCCCCTCCAGCCGCAAATCGTGTCCCGGCCGGGCGTCCCGACGAGATCATCCGCGTTCGACGTCCCTACGAGCGCGCACGCGAGCGCGTCGACGCCGAATCTCGCCTGGTTGTTCCAGCCGTTCTGGTCGGCCGGCGAGCTGCTGGCGCTCACGTCCACGAGCAGCGGCCCCTCGCGCTCCGGGCGAACGACGATCGTGGCGGACACCTGGGCGTCCGGCGCCAGACCGTCGAGCTCGCAGACGAACGGCGTCCCCGTCGCGCACGGGAGCCCCGCAATCGTGCCGGTCATCCCGGCCGGCCCGTTGACCGCGATCTCGAGGCGTGCGTGTCCGGCGACGCTGCCGTCGTTTGCGACCCGGAGCGCGAGCGTGAGCGGCTGGCCCACCGCCACGACGTCACGATCTGCGACCCCGGTGAGGTCGAGGTCGACGCACTGCAGCGCCGGGAGGAGCGGGAGTGAACCGGGCCGCCATGACGGGATCGTGACGGGGCGCAGACCCACGAGCGGAAACGGCGTCTCGCAGCTTCCGTCGACGTTCATCGTGTACAGCAGGGCGCCGCTTCGATCGCTCGCGAAGAACAGGCGGCGACCGTCCGGCCACCAGCTCGGGTTACGGCTGAACGGCGCTTGCCGGTAGCCCTCCGTGTGCGAACCGGTCAGGCGCCGTTCGCCCCGGCCGTCGACTCCGACGACGAAGACGTCCGCCAGCGACGGAAAGCCGAACCTGTTCGCCAGCTCGGGGAATAAGCGAAGACCCGTGAACGCGAGCCTCGTCGCGTCCGGCGACCACGCCGACTCGCCATCCACGGTCAACTGAGACGAGACGCGATGCCGGCCGGCGCCGTCTGCGCCGATGACATAGAGACCCCGACCCTCGGGTCCGGAGTAGACCGAAAACGCCAGCTGCGATCCATCTGGGGACCAGGCGGGGAACTGGTCGTCCGTCCCCTCGGTCAGGGCTCGAACCGTTCCCGTCGTGGCATTCGCGAGGTAGATCCGCCAGCGGTTGTCGACGAAGGACGAGTAGGCGATCGAGTCCCCGACAGGCGACCAGCGCGGCCGCGTCTTGGTCGCCCCGTCGTTCGTGAGCTGCGTCTGCACGGCCATATCGGCGTCGAGCACCCAGATCTCCTGCACGCCCCGGATCTGCTTCAGAAACGCGAGTCGATGCGAATCCGGCGCCCAGCTCGGCGCCGAGCTGGCGCGGTCGGGACCGGCGTCGAAGGTGACGCGACGCTGCCCGCTGCCGTCCGCGTTCATGACATAGAGCTCGGTCGCCTGGGTCGAGTCTCGGTTGCTGACGAAGGCGATCCGGGCTCCGTCCGGTGACCACGCCGGGTCACCGTCGGAAGTCGCGGCGCTCTCGCTGCCCGTGAGGTTGAGGACGCCGGAGCCGTCGGCGTTTAGGACGAAGGCATCGCTGGCCGAGGCGTTCTGCGATACCGCCGAGAATACGAACGACGGCGGCGGAGCGGGCGCCGCGGACGCAAGGTTGACGCAGAGCAGCGAGCCGGCGCAAGCTGCGGACACGAAGCGCGCCATGCGCCGACGCTAGCTCGGCTTTGTGAGTCGGCGGTTAGCGCGGCATGAACAGTATGGTCGTGCCCCCGGTGAGCGACTACGTCTTCACGATGTACCGGGCCGACAAGTTCTACGGCCCCGACCGGCAGGTGCTGGCGAACATCTCGCTCTCGTTCCTGCCGGGCGCGAAGATCGGCGTGCTCGGGCCGAATGGGGCGGGGAAGTCGACCTTGCTCCGCATCATGGCGGGGCGTGACGAGCCCTCGAGCGGGCTCGCGCAGCTGGCGCCGGGCGCGACGGCCGGTCTGCTCGAGCAGGAGCCCGAGCTCGATCCGGACAAGGACGTCCGCGGCAACGTCGAGGACGGCGTGCGCGCGACCCGCGACCTGCTCGACCGCTTCAACGCGATCTCGGCCGCCTTCGCGGAGCCCGATGCCGACTACGACGCGCTTCTCGCCGAGCAGGCGCACGTGCAGGAGGCGATCGACCGCGCGGATGCGTGGCAGCTGGACGCGACGCTCGAGCGGGCGATGGACGCGCTGCGGTTGCCTGACGGCGACCGCGACGTGACGACGCTGTCGGGCGGCGAGCGAAGGCGCGTGGCGCTCTGCCGGGTCCTGCTCTCGGCGCCGGATCTGCTGCTCCTCGACGAGCCGACGAACCACCTCGACGCCGAGTCGGTGGCTTGGCTCGAACGCTTCCTCGCGGAGTACAGAGGGACGGTGGTCGCAGTCACGCACGACCGCTACTTCCTCGACAACGTCGCGGGTTGGATCCTCGAGCTCGATCGCGGGCGCGGCATCCCGTTCCGGGGCAACTACTCCTCGTGGCTCGAGCAGAAGCAGGCCCGCCTCGCCGCCGAGGAGAAGCAGGAGTCGGCACGGCGGCGAACGCTCGCGCGCGAGCTCGAGTGGGTGCGTATGAGTCCGCGCGCGCGACACGCGAAGTCGAAGGCGCGGCTCGGCGCGTACGAGCGGCTGCTCGCCGAGGAGCAGGAGAGGCGGCTCGACAGGGTCGAGATCAACATTCCAGCCGGACCGCGCCTCGGAGAGCTCGTCATCGAGGCCGACGGGGTGGCGAAGGGGTTCGGCGATCGCCTGCTCTTCGAAGGGCTCACCTTGACGCTCCCCCCGGCAGGGATCGTCGGCGTCGTCGGCCCGAACGGCGCCGGCAAGACGACGCTGTTCCGGATGCTCGTCGGCGAAGAGCAGCCCGACGCGGGCGCACTCCGAATCGGCGACACGGTCGAGCTCGCCTACGTCGACCAGGCGCGGGCGGATCTGGATCCGGCGAACACGGTCTGGAAGGAGATCAGCGGCGGCAGCGACACGCTCGAGCTCGGGCGGCGCGAGGTGAACTCGCGCCAGTACGTGTCCTGGTTCAACTTCAAGGGGTCCGACCAGCAGAAGCGCGTCTCCGATCTCAGCGGCGGCGAGCGGAACCGGGTGCACCTGGCCAAGCTGCTCCGCTCGGGCGGCAACGTGCTGCTGCTCGACGAGCCCACGAACGACCTCGACGTCGACACGCTCCGTGCGCTCGAGGAGGCGCTGCTCGACTTCGCCGGCTGCGCGGTCGTGATCTCACACGACCGCTGGTTCCTGGACCGCGTCGCGACGCACATCCTCGCGTTCGAAGGTGACTCGCAGGTCACCTGGTTCGAGGGGACGTGGGCCGATTACGCGGACTGGGTGCGGGAGACGCGCGGGCCCGAGGCGCTCGAGCCGCACCGCATCAAGTACAAGCCGCTCGTGCGCGCGTAAGTCCGAGACTACGCTCTCAGCGGTGCTCGAGCTAATCCGGCACGAGTCTGAGCTCGCGTCGTCGGAGCTCGCGACGCGCCCGGCCCATCCGGCGCTGCATCGCCACGTCCGGAGCCTGTACGGCTTTCAGGAGCGGACGGCAGGGCCGATGAAACGGCGGGAGGGACCGGGGTCGAGCGTGGTCGTGATCCTCACCTTCGACCACGAGTGGCGGATCGGCGATGCCCGAGATCCGACCCGCCCCTTCGAGCGCCATACCTCGTTCGTGGGCGGCCTCCGCCATGCGTCCGTGCTGACGGAGCACGCCGGCCGGTCCGAGGGAATGCAGGTGAACCTGGCGCCGGCGTCGGCGCACGCGCTCCTGGGGGTCCCGATGCACGAGCTCGCCGACCGCACGATCGACCTCGAAGCCGTCCTGGGCTCGGGCGCACGCGAGCTCGTCGAGCGCCTCAGCGACGCGAGCGGCTGGCCCGAACGCTTCGAGCTCGTCGAGGCGGCGCTCGCTCGGCGTCTCGCCGACGCGTCTCCCTCGCCGGGCGTGGACTGGGCGTTCCAGCGCCTCGTCGACAGCGGCGGCCGCGTTCGCGTCGCGGGGCTCTGCGACGAGCTCGGGTGGAGCCGGAAGCGGCTCGGCCAACGCTTCCGCGACGAGATCGGGCTCCCCCCGAAGGCGGTCGCCCGGCTCGTGCGCCTGGAGCACGCGTTCGAGGTGCTCGAGCGCGACCCGGATGTCACCTGGGCCGGGCTGGCGGCACGCTGCGGGTACTACGACCAGTCGCATCTGATCAACGAGTTCCGCGACATCACCGGTGTCACGCCGACCGAGTACGTTCGCGCCGGGGGCGCGGCGTAACGTTTTTCCAAGACACGCCGGCGCGCCCGCGCGTACGCTCGCTGGAACCAACGAGGGAGGAGCGATGTCCAGCACGATCACGCCGTACCTCCTCTACGAGGATGGGGCGGCCGCGATGGAGTTTCTGCAACGGGCGTTCGGATTCGAGGAGGTGCTCCGCTCGCAGTCTCCGGAGGGGCGCGTCGGGCATGCCGAGATGCGGCTAGGCGACGGGAACGTCTTCCTCGGCGAGCCCGGAGGCGACTACCGGAGCCCGAAGCGGCTTGGCACGACGACGGTGGGGATCCACGTCTACGTCGACGACGTCGACGCGCACTACGAGCGAGCGAAGGCATCGGGCGCCGAGATCACCGAGGAGCCTGCCGACCAGGAGTACGGCGACCGCCGCTACACGGCGCGCGACGTCGAAGGCCACCAGTGGTTCTTCGCGACGCGCGTCCGTGACGTGTCGCCCTCCGAGTGGGGCGCGACCGTATCGACCAAGGCTTAGAGCGGGCTGGCGTGCCGCGGTTCGTAGAGGAGGAGCTCGACGCCGCCGGCTAGCACGATCGTCGCTCCCACGCCGAACCCCATGTCGCGCGGCTCGCCACGCACCTCGACACCCTTCGCCTGTAGCTCGCCGAGCGTGGCGTCGACGTCGTCGCACATCAGCGAGAGCTCGTGCTTGGTCCCGTCGGCGGGGTGAACGGCGAGCTCCGCCGGCGGCAAAGCGAAGATCAGCCAGCCCTCGCCGTTGTCGACGTAGTTCCACCCGGTCGCGTCGCGCAGCAGCTCACGCAACGCGTCGGCCTCGGGCGTGTACAGCAGCACGTGAGCGCCGGTAATCGCCATCCCACACCTCCACGTCGAAGAGCGCCAACATAGTCTTCCGCGCGAATGGACGCCGACGCGGTCGAGATCCGGGTCCTCGGCTCGCTGATCGAGAAGCAGCGGACGACGCCGGACGTCTACCCGCTCTCGCTGAACGCGCTGCGGCTCGCCTGCAACCAGTCGACGAACCGCGACCCGGTCGTCGGCTACGACGAGGCGACGATTCGCGACGCGCTGCAACGGCTTTCGAGGCGCGGGTGGGTCCGGCTGGCGAGCGGCGCCGGCAGCCGGGCGATCAAGTACCGGCACCTGCTCGACGACGCGCTTGGGCTCGTACCGTCGCAGGTCGCCGTCCTGACCGTGCTGATGCTGCGCGGGCCGCAGACGGTCGGGGAGCTGAAGAGCCGCAGCGAGCGTCTCTACCGCTTCGGCTCCCTCGACGACGTCACCGCCGCGCTCGACGGCTTGATCGAGCGCGAGCTCGCCGCACGGCTGCCGCGGCGCCCCGGTCAGAAGGAGGAGCGGTACATGCACCTGCTCGGGGGCGGCGCGGAGCGCGAGGACGCAGGGCACCCGCCGGCGGCGGCGGACGAGGACCGCCTCGACGACCTCGAGGAGCGCATCCGCCGCCTCGAAGACGAGCTCGAAGCCGTCCGTCGCACGCTCGAGACGGTGGACCACGTCGGCCGCTGATGCGAATCGAGGCGTCCGGTCACATCGCGCGGCCGCCGGCGGAGGTGTTCCGGCACGTCGCCGTCGAGCACTGGCAGAACCATCCCCGCTGGGACTCGAACATCCTCTCGATCGAGCCGCTCACGCCCGGCCCCATCCGAACGGGAAGCAGGGCCCGCGTCCGCAGGCGGCGCGGCGGAGGCGACGACGAGGTGCTCGAGGTGCTCGAGTTCGAGCCGGACCGCCGCTTCCGAAGCCGCGACAACATCGGCCCGTTTCTGCTCACGATGACGGCATCGATCGAGCCCGAGGGGCAAGGCGGAAGCCGGCTCTCTCTGCACTCGGACACCGAGGTTTCGGGCCCGGTGCGCTTCGTGGCGCCGTTGCTGCGGCCGGTCTTCCGCCGCCAGATGCGGAGAACGCTCGGGCGAATCAGGGAAGCCGTCGAAGAAACACCGCAGTAGCGACGGCGGCGACTCGCGTCAGTCGGAGTCGACCGTCCGGACGCCGCGCCGAGCTCCGAGAGCAGCGATCATCCCGCATCGACATGGAAGCGTCCGGAAAGCGAGACTTCGCGCGGACCATCGCCGCGGCATACGCGACGGACGGCGCCGCGATCGATCCCGGCCGCTGAGTGCACCACGAACGGCTCGCGCCGGAGGCGATCGTGCGCCTCCCCCTGAAGACGATGAACCGACACGGACTGATCGCCGGCGCGACGGGCACGGGGAAGACCCGCACGCTGCAGCTGATCGCCGAGCAGCTCGCGGAGGCAGGCGTCGACGTCACGAGAGGGCCGCGCCCTGCAGCGCGAGGTCGTCCGCGGTGTCTTCGCGATGGTGCGGAAGCGGCTCTAGGCC
>JBKOYJ010000119.1:0-9880 GCA_046725345.1 Actinomycetota bacterium
GCCGGCCCTCGCGGATCGCCTCGGCCACGTGGCGCGCTTGCTGGATCGCGACTGTGGCCAGCCCCGGTAGCGGCTTGTAGCCCGGTCCCCGCAGGGACGTCATGTCACCGATCGCGGAGATCTCGGGATGGCCGGGCACGGTCAGATCCGGGTTGATCTCGATCCGCCCGGCACGATCTGTGGTCGCGCCGGTGGCCTGGGCGAGCGTCGAACTCAGCGGGGCCGCGCGCACGCCGGCGGCCCAGATCACAGTCCTCGCGGCGATCCGCTCGGTCGATCCTCCTACCTCGAGCGTCACCCCGCGTTCGTCGATCGCTGTGGCACGAGCCCCCTCCCGCACCGTCACGCCGAGCTCACCGAGGTATCGCGCCGCCTTGGCCGACAGCTTCTCGCTGAACGCGGGAACCACGCGGTCGCCGGCGTCGAGGAGGATCACGCGAGTCTTGCGCGGGTCGATTCCCGCGAAGGTGTGCTGCTCCCGGTGTCCCGCCAGGATGCCGAGCATTCCGGCCACCTCCACGCCGGTGGCCCCGCCGCCGACGACGACGAACGTCAGCCACTCGTCCCGCGCCGCCTCATCCCTGGCGCGTTCGGCCTCCTCGAAGGCGCTGTAGATGCGGTTGCGTAGCCCCACGGCGTCGTTCAGTGACTTCAGTCCGTAGGTCACCTCGCGCCATTCGTCGTGCCCGAAGTAGGACGTCTCCGCGCCGCTGGCAAGGATGAGGCTGTCGTAATCGAGCACCTCACCCCGGTCCAGTGCGACCTGCCGCCGCTCGGAATCCACTCCCCTCACCTCGGCCATGAGAACCTTCGTGTTGCGGCTTCGCTTGAGTGCCATCCGGATCGGCAGGGCGCATTCGCCCTGGGACAAGCCTCCTGCCGCGAGCTGGTACAGGAGCGGCTGAAAGAGATGGTGGTTCGTCCGGTCGACGAGCGTCACGTCGACATCGGCGTCGCGGAGCTTCTGCGCGGCGGCCAGCCCGCCGAACCCGCCGCCGACGATGACAACGCGGCGGCGGCTGGTATCGGGCTCAGGCGCCATGGGCTGGCTTTCCATGGGTCCGCTGCGCGCCAAGTCGCTCGAGCAGGTGGTCGCCGACCCGCAGGGCGTTCGCCATCGCCGTCAGGGCCGGGTTGACGGCCCCGATGCTCGGGAAGAAGCTCGTGTCGACGACGTAGAGGTTGTCGAGCTCGTGCGCCCGGCAGTCGACGTTCAACACGGACGTCTGGGGATCGGTGCCGAAGCGGCAGGTGCCGGCCTGGTGGGCTACGCCGGCGACCGGGATGTCGGTCTTGAGGTAGGCGTGTCGCGGCAGCAGGTGGTGCTCGTGCATCCCCAGTCGGCCGAGCATCGTGTGAAGCTGGTGGTAGAGGCGCTTCTTCGGCTCTTCGTTCGTGGGCGTGTAGCTCAGCCTGATGCTGCCGGTCTCCCGATCCAGCGTGACGCGGTTCTCGGCGCGCGGAAGGTCCTCCGTCGAGAGCCAGAAGTCCACCGCGTGGCTGGCCACCTTCTCGAGGGTGCGCGTGGGCGCGAGCTTGGTCTCGAGCGGCTTCTCGCCGCGGTACATGTCGGCCTTCGACTTGCCGACCATCTGGATGTTGCCCAGCGGGAACTCGGAGTCCTCGCTGCCAAAGTAGAAGTCGTTCAGTCCGAGGGTCTTCTGGAAGACCGTCGGGTTCTCTTCCTTGGAGAGGGCCAGCACCGCCTGGCTTGCGTGGAACATGTAGTTGCGCCCCACCTGGTCGGAGCCGTTCGCGAGGCCGTTGGGATGATTCTCCGTAGCCGAGGCCAGCAGCAGCTTGGCCGAGTTGGCCGCGCCGCAGGAGACGACGACGATGTCGGCGGCGAATGTCTCGCGCTCCCCGTCGTGCTCGACGTCTACCTGCGTAACGGCCGTGCCGCCCGCGTTGGTGTGCAGAGCGACGGCCTGCGCGTTCGTCAGTAGCGTGACGTTGGGATGCTCGAGCGCCGGCCGCACGCCCAGCACCTCCGCGTCCGACTTGGCGTGCACCAGGCAGGGGAACCCATCGCAGGTGGAGCAGCGCACGCACGCGCTGTATGGCATGTTCGCCTCGTCGAGCATCACGCCGCAGGGGGCGTGGAAGGGGTGGAGGCCCTCGGCGGCCAGGTCGTCGGCGAGCTGCTGAATCCGCGGCTCGTGGGAGACCGCCGGGAAGGGGTAGGGGCCGCTGGCGGGCGGCTCGGTCGGATCCTCGCCGCGCGCGCCGTGCACCTGGTAGATCTGCTCGGCCTGCGTGTAGTAGGGCTCCATCTCGTCGTAGCCGATCGGCCACTCGGGCGAGCTGCCGTCGTGATGGCGCAGCTCGCCGAAGTCCTCCGCCCGCAGCCGGTAGAGCGCGGCGCCGTACAGCTTTGTGGCGCCACCGACGAAGTAGTGCACCTGTGGCTGGAAGGCCTTTGCCGTCTGGGCGTCGTACCAGGTGTCCGGCGAGATGTAGCGGTTGTCGACGAACACGTCCGCCACGTCCCAGTTGCTCGGCTCGCGCGGGAGCCAGTCACCGCGCTCCAGCAGCAGGATCCGCTTGCCCGAGGGGGCGAGATGGCGGGCGAGCGTGCCGCCGCCGGCGCCGCTGCCGATCACGACCACGTCGTAATCGCTCATCCCATGAACTCCTCCAGTCGCTCGGCAACGATGATGCGCGCAGCCGCCTCGATCAGCGCCAGGTGCGAGAAGGCCTGCGGGAAGTTCCCGAGGTGGCGGCCCGTCTCGGCGTCGAACTCCTCCGCGTAGAGGCCGAGCGGGGAGGCCTGGCGAAGGAGGCGTTCCATCAGATCCCGGGCCTGTTGCATCTCGCCGATCACGGCCAGGGCGGATACGAGCCAGAACGAACAGATCAGGAAGGTCCCCTCCTTCCCCGACAGGCCGTCGTCGGTCTCGGTGGTGACGTAGCGTAGGACGTAGCCGTGCTCGGTCAGGTCGTCGGCAATGGCGAGGACCGACTTCCGCATCCTTTCGTCGGTCCCTGGCAGCAGGCCGAAAAGCGGCGCCAGCAGCGTCGACGCGTCGAGCGCGTCGGTGTCGTAGTGCTGCCGCAGCACACCGTCGCGCAGCCCGTGCTCGAGGATGTCGGCCTTGATCTCGTCCGCCGTGGTGCGCCAGCTGGCTTGCAGCTCGGAGTCGCCGCGGATCTCGGCCAGCGCCGACGCCCGGTCCAGTGCGACCCAGCACATGAGCTTCGACGACACGTAGTGCTGCGGCTTGCCCCGGGCCTCCCAGATGCCCTGGTCTGGCTGCTTCCAGATGCGTGTGGCGCACTCGGCCTGCGATTGGACGATCGGCCACAGCCGCCGGGGTAGGCGCTGGCTGCGACGGGTGTGCAGCAGGATCGAGTCGAGCACCGCGCCGAACACGTCGTTCTGGCGCTGGTCGAAGGCGCCATTGCCGATACGCACGGGAGACGCCCCGGCGTAGCCCGAGAGGTCGTCGCGCGTCGACTCGGTCAGGTCGCGGCGGCCGTCGATCCCGTACATGATCTGGAGCGCCCCGTCTTCGTTCGGCTCGATGTCGGCGACGTACTGCATGAACTCGTCGGCCTCCCAATCGAGGTCGAGGTAGTGGAGCGCCTGCAGGGTGAAGGTCGAGTCGCGCATCCACGTGTAGCGGTAGTCCCAGTTGCGCTCACCCCCGGGCGTTTCGGGCAGCGACGTGGTGAGCGCTGCCACGGTCGCCCCGGTGGGCATGTAGGTGAGGCCCTTGATCGCCAGCGCCGAGCGCTGGATGGGGTGGCGCCAGCGGTGGTCGACGTTTCGGGACCGGCCTAGCCAGGACCGCCAGTAGTAAGTGGTGGCGGAGAGTCGCGCCCATGCGTCGTCGACGTCTTCCACCGACGCGAGCCCCTCGGCCCAGGACAGCGAGCAGTAGAGCCTCTCGCCGGCGCGCAGGACGTGCCGCGCGCGGACGCGATTGCCCTCGATGCCGAGCGCCATGTCGGTCTGGAGCCGGATCGTCTGCCCGGCTCCGCTCGCGTCGGCGGCGCGGCGCCCGCCGTCTACCAGCTTCCACTCGGCCGGTGTCCTCCCGTAGTCGAACGCGGGCTCGCAGATGAGCTCGACCTCCACCTCGCCCTCGAGGCAGGCGACCCCTCTCACCAGCACGTGCTCCGCGTCGTCGTCGGCGGGAGGGCGGGTGTGCGGCGTGATCTTGTCCTCGCCGCGAGTCGGGCCCATGGTGAGGGCGTCGCGGACCACCGCCCAGCCACCGTGCGTGTTCCACGTGGTCACGAGGACGTTGGTCCCGGGCTCGTATATGCGCCCCACCGGGACGTTGATCCCGAACGGCCCCAGCCGGAAGGTCCCGGCCTCGCGGTCGAGCAGCGTTCCGAACACGCTCGGCGAGTCGAAGCGCGGGAGGCAGAGCCAGTCAACCGAGCCATCGGGCGCCACGAGAGCCCCCGTATGGCAGTTGGAGAGGAATGCGTAGTCCGCTATCGGCGGGAAGGGCGAAGGCGCGGCTGCGCTCTGCGGCATAGTCGCGGGGGCGCGCTGACCGTCCGCCTTGGTGGTCGCCTCGGCCTTCGTTCTGGCCCTGCTCACGCGTCCACCCAAGGCCCGTGCCAGGCGCCGTGTCCGGCCAGAAGGTGGTCGCCGGCCTGGGGGCCCCAAGATCCCTTGGCGTACTCGTGAACCGGCGGCGGGGCGTCGAGCAGCGGCTGCATGATGCGCCACGTCTCCTCGACGCTGTCCTGCCTGGTGAAGCGCGTGCTCTCGCCCTGCATCGCGGCGTGCAGCAACACCTCGTACGGCGCCGCAATGTCGCGGCCCTCCATGCCGAAGTTCTTATCGAGACTTATCTGCTGCGGATCGCGGGACTCGCCGCACTGGGCGTCGAGGAGCAGCCTGAGGCCGGTTGACGGATCGAGCCTGACGACGAGCTGGTCCGGCTCCGGTCGCCGAGCCCACCCTGCAAAGCCCAGCCGAGGCGGGCGCTTGAAGACGAGCCGCAGCTCCGTCTGCGTGATCGGCAGGCACTTGCCCGTGCGGAGGAAGAAGGGCACCCCTGACCAGCGCCAGTTGTCGATCTCGAGTCGCAGGGCAGCGTAGGTCTCCGTGGTCGAGTCGTCCGCGACGCCGTCGATCTCGCGGTAGCCCTCGTACTGCCCGCGCACGTAGTGCGCGGGGTCGCCGGCGGGGATGGCGCGAAACACCGAGGCCAGCGCGTCCTTGATGGTCGCCGGGTCGCCCCCCGCGGGGGGTTCCATGGCTGCCGACCCGACCACCTGCATCATGTGGTTCACCACCACGTCGCGGAGCGCGCCGACCGGATCGTAGAAGTGACCGCGGTCCTCGACCCCGAATTCCTCGGCCATGGTGATCTGCACGCACGAGACGTAATTGCGGTTCCAGACCGGCTCGAGCATCGAGTTGGCGAACCGGAGGTAGAGCGTCTCGGTCAGACCCATCTTCCCCAGGAAGTGGTCGATGCGATAGAGCTGCGACTCGTCGATGTACTGATGCACCTCGTCGTTCAGGGCACGGGCAGAGGCAACGTCATGCCCGAAGGGCTTCTCCACGACCACGCGCGCAGCCTTCGTCAGGTTCGCCTCCGCGAGGCCCTTGATGACGGTTCCGAACAGGAAGGGCGGGATCTCGAGGTAGAAGACCGGGCTCTGCGCGCCGCGTATCGCAGCGGCCACCCGCCCGTAGGTGGCGGCGTCGCCGAAATCACCCGCCACGTACGAGAGCCGTGCGGCGAAGCGGTCGAAGACCTCCTGATCCACCGGCTCGCCACTGGCGGCGATCGCCTCGCGAGCGTGCTCGCGAAGGTCCTGGTCGGTCCAGTCGCTCACGGCGACGCCCACGATGGGGCAGTTCAGCAGGCCGCGGCTCTCAAGCCGGTACAGAGAGTGAAAGGTCATCACCTTCGCGAGGTCGCCGGTGATGCCGAAGACGACGAGCACATCGGCGGGCTGCGCTGCCCCGTGCCCCTCGCCCGCTGCCGGCCGAGACTGCGGCTTGATTGCAGTGGTCATTCCTACCTTTCGTCGCGGAATGGGCGGCCCCGCCGAACGCAGGCTCTCAGTGGGCCAAGGGGTGGGGCAATGGGGCGGGCCTGCATGTCGCGGTGGTGCCCGCCATACACTCGCTCAGGCGTACGCGGCGCGCAAGGCCTACGCCCGATCGAGGACCAGATGCTCGCCCGGCAGCAGGACGCGTACCTCCGCGTCCGGCGCAGAGGCCGCCGCCAGGCGAGCGAACTCGCGGGCGGCCCCCTCCGAGCTCCCCCGCCTCGACCTCGGCGCGGCGAAGGTCCCCCAGTGAATCGGTATCGCGTACCGGGCGCGAAGCAGCGCGACGGCGCGTGCGGCGCGCTCGGGATCGAGGTGGCCGGCCGGCAACCTCGGCCCCCATCCCGAGACCGGGAGCAGGGCCACGTCCAGGCCTCCGGCGAGATCGCGCATGCCGTCGAAGAGGTCGGTGTCCCCTGCGAAGTACACCCGCCGGGGACCCTCGATCACGTAACCGAGCGCATCGCGGGCCCGGCCCGGCAGCAGGCGATGGCCGTCGTGCCTTGCGGGGGTCGCCAGCACGTGGACGCGCCCGAGAGCGACGCGATCCCCCGGCTCCATCTCGATCACCTCGCGTGGGCCGGCGCGCTTGACCAGCCTGGCCCACCCTCGGGGGAGCACGACCCCGGCCGAGGACGGCAGCCGCCTCAAGGAGGGCAGGTCGAGATGGTCCAGGTGGGCGTGCGAGATCAGCACGAAGTCCGGGTCCGTCAGCCCGGAGACGGACGGGAGCGGAGCGATCCGCTTCAGGTGCATGACGCGGCCGCGCAGGAGCGGATCCGTTATGAGCCGGGTACCCGCGGCCTCGACCAGGACCGTCGAGTGCCCGACGAACGTGATGCGGGTCTCGGTCAGCGGGTGAAGTCGCCGACGTCGATCAGATCACGGTGGAGCGCGGCGGCGAAGACGTCGGCCTCGGTCGATCGCCACTCGCGGTGCAGGCGATCGGCCGCGTCGGCGATGCGCTCGGCCTCTTCGTCCAGCCTCCGATCGAAGCGCTGCACGACCTCGTCGGTGAACCTGCCATCGCGCCAGCTGCCGCACTCGCCGCATCGCAGCCGCACCCACCAGTGCGTCTCGTCGGCCTCGTGCCAACACACGGGGTGGACGAAGTCGCCGCCGCAGGCCAGACAGCGGTGTAGCTCCGCCGCCTGCCGGCGGCGCAGTCGTGCGAGTCTCATTGGCGCCAGCATCGCGCGAATCGGCGATTAGGGCAATGGTGCAGGGGGGTGTGCCTCGGGGTGGCCTACCTCCCGGCTCTGGGTGGCGCCTCGCGCAGGCTGGGGGTTCCGGTCTCCGGCGCGGGGTACCGTTCCCGTGGGCTGAGACCCATGCCGGAGGAGCGACACCGCACACCCAAACCGACGGTCACCGTTCCGCGCTGGATCCAGCTCGTCACGCTACCCCTGCTTCTGCTCGGGCTGTGGGCGATCGCCCGCGCCGCGGGACCGGTGCTCCTGCTGTTCACGGTGGCCACGGTGATCGCGCTCGTGCTGAACCCGCTCGTTCGTCAGATCGAGCGCGCCCGGCTGCCGCGCGGGCTGGCCATCGCCGTCGTGTACGTGGGCTTCTTCACCGCCATCGCCGGCGTGGCGGTGCTGCTCGCCGACCCCATCGGCGACCAGATCGCCACCTTCCGGGACAACGTGCCCGGTTACGTCGACGACGCCAACCGCGGCCTCGACGACATCCAGGACTGGCTCGACCGGCACGACATCAACATCCAGGTGAAGTCCGGCGGCCGGGACGCGCTGGACCAGCTCGAGAAGGACGTGGTAGCGCGCTCGGGCGACATCCTCACCTTCACCCGCGATCTGATCACCAAGGTGGTGGCCGCCTTCTTCGCCCTGGTGCTGATCGTCGTGATCTCGGTCTACATGCTCGTCTATGGGCGCACCATCGGCGACGCCGCGCGGCGGGTCATGCCGCCGGGCGACGGCACCCCCGAGGACGACTTCCCGACCCGGGTTGAGCGCGCCGTGGCCGGCTATGTCCGGGGTCAGCTCTTGTTCTCGCTGATCATGGGGGCGAGCGCCACGATCCTGCTGTGGCTCCTCGGGACCATCGGCGTGTTCCCCGACGGGCGCACCTATGCCGTGTTCTTCGGCGTCTTCTATGGATTCATGGAGCTCATCCCGTTCATCGGCCCGGTCATCGGCGCCGCGCCGCCCGTGCTCGTGGCCTTGTTCCAGGACCCCCTCACCGCGCTCTGGGTGGTGCTCGCCTTCATCGCCCTCCAGCAGCTCGAGGGCCACGTGGTCGCGCCGAACGTCTTCGGTCGTGCGCTCCGCATCAACCCGCTGCTCGTGATCTTCGCGCTGCTCTTCGGCGCCGAGCTGTACGGGATCATCGGCGCGCTCGTGGCGCTGCCGGTGGCGGCGATGCTGCGCGAGACGATCGTCTACCTGAGGGAGCACCTGACCCTGGAGCCGTGGCCCTCGGTCAGCACCCCGTTCCTCTCGGTGGGCCTGAGCGAGCCGGCGTCAGCTGAGCTTCACGATGGCGATGACCGCCGCGATGAGGCAAAAGACGACGATCAGGACCTGGAGGACGATCCAGAAGCGCGGCAGCTCCACGACCGCGGATTCTGACGGCTGCTACTCGATGAGCGCGTTGCGAAGGGCGATCGCGACGGCGTGCACGCGCGTGTCCGCCTCGAGCTTCTGGATCGCCCGCTTGGTGTCCGACTTCACCGTCTCGGCCGAGAGACCGATCCGCCGGGCTACCTCCTCGGTGTGGTAGCCCTCGGCCAGCAGCTGGAGGATCTCCCGCTCGCGCTCCGAGAGCGGAGCATCGTCCACGGCCTGGTTCATCAGCAGCGCCGGCGACAGCGAGGGGTCGACGAAGGGCTTGCCCTCGGTCACGGTGCGCACCGCCCGCAGCAGGTCCTCGGGCGGTGAGCCCTTCATCACGTATCCCCGTGCGCCGGCCGAGATGGCGTCGGACAGCAGGCGCTTGTCGCCGTAGGCCGAGAACATCACGGTCTTGACGCTCGGCGCGGCCTGTGCGATCCGCTTCACGGCCGAGATGCCGTCGATGCCCGGCAGGCGCACGTCCATGATCACGATGTCCGGCTGGAGCCGCTCGATCGCGTCGAGCGCGTCCTCGCCGTTCGCGACCGTGCCGATCAACTCGAGGTCGTCGGCATCCCCGAACATCAAGCCGAGGCCTTCGCGTACGGAGGGGTGATCGTCGACAGCTAGACAGCGAGTCGCTGGGGCCATGTGGGGACTCTAGTGACCCCGGCGCACCCGCGCCACTTATGATGCCCGCCATGTTCGGCTCGATCGTCATTGGGACCGATGGTTCGGACACCGCCAAGGAGGCGGTCCGGCAGGCCACGGAGCTGGCGGCGCAGCTCGGCTCGAAGGTGCATCTGGTGAGCGCGTTCGAGCCCGTGCCGGAGGGCCGGCTGCGCGAGGAGCGCCAGGGCGTGCCCGATGACATGCAGTGGATGCTCAATCCCCGCGAGGACGTGAACTCGACGCTCGGCGAGGGCGCCGAGGGGATCCAGGAGAAGGGGGTCGACGTGGAAACGCACGCGCGCGAGGGCGATCCCGCCGACGCCATCCTCGACGTCGCCGAGGAGACCGGGGCCGACCTGATCGTGGTCGGCAACAAGGGCATGACCGGCGCGAAGCGGTTCCTGCTCGGCAGCGTGCCGAACAAGGTCTCCCATCACGCTCCCTGCAGCGTGATGATCATCCGGACGACCTAGGTCACTAGGTAGGGCACTTACGGGGGCCGCCGAGCGCGTTCGACGCGCTCACCAGCCCGTAGCCATAGCGCGTGTCGAATCCGGGCTGCCCGACGTCGCAGGCCGTCGTCTCAAGTGTCCGCCCGACGGCGTCGG
>JBKOYJ010000104.1:0-22620 GCA_046725345.1 Actinomycetota bacterium
GCGCTCGACCTCGCAGAGCGCGCGCATCCCGACGTCGTGGTGCTGGCGAACCCGCTTCCGGACGCATCGGCCGTAGACGTGTGTACGCGGATCCGCGAGGGCGAGCCCGGCCGCTCGTGGAATCGGCACGTGCCGGTGATCGTTCTCGACCTGGTCGGCGGCGACGCGATCGACAGCGCCCGCGCGCTCGAGCAGGGCTGCGACGACTACCTCGCGCGTCCCTTCGCCTACGAGGAGCTCCGCGCGCGCATCCGCGCCATCCTGCGACGCACCACCCCGTCTCCCGGCGAGCGGCTGGAGGCGGGCGCAATCGTCGTCGACCGCGCGACGCGCCGCGTGGCGGTCGGGGGCGTCGGCGTCAGGCTGGCGGGCAAGGAATACGAGCTCCTCGCCCGCCTCGCCGAGGACCCGACGCGTGTGTTCTCGAAGGAGCGCCTGCTCCGCGACGTCTGGGGCTTCCGCTCGATGGGCCGCACTCGCACGCTGGACTCGCACGCCTCGCGTCTGCGCCGAAAGCTCGCCGCCGCCGACAGCGACGGAGCCGAGTTCGTGGTCAACGTGTGGGGCGTGGGCTACAAGCTGCTCGACGGCTAACCGCCCTGCGAGTCGCCCGCCGCGCAAGCGCTCACCCCACCGCGTCCTTCCATCTCGATTGGCACGAGTTTTCCTCGGCGTTGAAGGGCGATCAAGCGGCGGGTAGGCTCGGCACGTGGACGCGCCAACCCGCCTTGCGCGCCGTTGGCTGCGGCTCGATGCCGCTTACTGCGCCGGCGCGGGTGTCCTCCTGATCGTGCTCTCGGCGCGGCTCTCGCGGCTGTTCCACGCGCCGTCCGAGATCTTCGCCGCAGTAGGTGCCGCAACGCTCCTTTGGGCGCTGGTGCTCGCGGTCGCCTCTCGACGGCAGCAGTTGCGGCGATCGCTCGCGCTCATCGCGGCGGCCAATGCGGCCGGATCCGCGGGAGTCGCGGTGCTCGCCGTTGCCGCGCCCGCCGTCGCGGCGCGGCTGCTCCTGGTCGCGGTCGCGATCGAGGTCGCGGCGTTCGCGGCGGTCCAGGCCCGTCTGCTTCGCCAGCCCAGAAGTCCTTCCGAGCGGTTGCAGTAGAAATCGGGCGTGCTCGACGGTCAGGTGCTCGCGTTCGCCGGCGTCGCGGTCGTGCTGACGCTGACGCCCGGGCCCGACATGGCGTTGGTGCTGCGAAACAGCATCCGCGGCGGCCGGCCGGACGCGTTGCGGACGGTTCTCGGCATCGCGGTCGGCCTGCTCGTGTGGGCGACGGCCACGGCCCTGGGCGTCGCGGCGGTGCTGGCGGCATCGGCGACGGTCTTCACCGTGCTGAAGCTCGCCGGCGCCGTCTACCTCGTCTACCTGGGGGTTCGGGCGCTTCTCGCAGCTCGTCGGGACGGCGGCTCAGAAGTGCGCGACGCCCCGAGCCGACGTGGATCGCCGTTTCGGCAGGGGTTGATCACGAACCTCCTCAACCCGAAGCTGGCTGTGCTGTTCACGACGCTTCTGCCGCAGTTCATCTCGGCCGACGACCCGGCCTTCAGCAAGTCGATCCTCCTCGCGGCCCTCTTCATCACGATCGGCCTCACGTGGCTCGTGATCTACGCCCACGTCGTCGGCGCGGTCGCGCGCAGCCGGCGGTTTCGGCGCACGCTCGAGGCCGTCAGCGGCGTCGTCCTGGTCGGGCTCGGAGCACGGCTCGCCTTCGAGCGCTAGCGCCCGGGCGCCGGAATCACTCCTGTCCTCCGGCGAGGGCCGGCGCGTGCGAGCGCCGCGGCGGCGTGACGAAGATCGCGACGACGACCGCGACGAGCGCGGCGACGGCGCTGAGCGCGAACGCGGTCACGAACGCCGACTCTGCCGGGATCGAGGTGTGGCCGATCGTGTCTGCAGTGAGCAGCGCGGCCCCGGCCTGCCCTCCGATCACGCCGCCGATCGTCCGCATCACGGTGTTCATGCCCGTGGCGACGCCCGTCTCGGTCGGCCGGACGGCGTCCACGATCAGCTTCGCCATGGCCGCGAAGGTGAACGGCAGTCCGCCGCCGAGCAGCACCATGCCGGCGACGATGTGCCACGGCTCCTCGTGCCAGAGTGCGAGCGACGCTACGCCGAGCGCCCCGAGCAGCATCCCGAGTGCGAGCGGCCACTTCGAGCCGTAGCGTCGGCCCAACACTCCGGCCATCGGCCCGGAGAAGAAGCCCATGAGCGCGCCGGGAAGGAGGTAGAGACCCGCGCGCGTCGAGCTCGCGCCGAACCCGTAGTCGACCAGGCGGGCGAGCGAGTCGGGCAGGCCGCGCGGCGTCTCGACGAAGTTCGGGATCAGCACGAACGATCCGAACATCGCGAACCCGGCGATCAGCGCGGTCACGTTGGTGAGCAGGACCGTGCGGCGGACGAGCATGCGCATGTCGACCATCGGCTCGGGCACGTGGAGCTCGACGAGAACCCAGGCGACGAGTGCGACCAGCGCCCCGCCGAACAGGCCGACGATCCGCGCCGATCCCCAGCCCCACCGCTCCCCCTCGGTCAACGCCAGCAGCAGGCAGACGAGGCCGGCGGACAGCAGCGCCGCGCCGGGGACGTCGAGCCGCGACGCCGTCTTGATCGGCGACTCGGGGACGAAGCGGTGGACGAGCAGCGTCGCCGCGCCCACACCCGCGGCGCCGACGACGAAGAGCCAGCGCCACGAGAGGTGGTCGACGATGAGACCGGAGAGCACGAGACCGAGCCCGCCTCCCACCGCGAACACGGACGAGACGACGCCGACCGCGATGCCGACCTTCTCCGCCGGGAACTCGTCCTTGATGATCGAGAAGCTGAGCGGAAAGACCGCACCGCCGACCCCCTGGATCATCCGGAACCCGATCAGGACGGCGATGTTGGGCGCGAGCGCGGCGCCCACGCAGCCGAGGAAGAAGACGGCGAGACTGATCACGAGCAGCCGCTCCTTGCCGTACTGGTCGCCGAGCTTGCCGACCAGGGGCGTGGCGACCGACGCCGTCAGGAGGAAGCCGGTCAGGAGCCACGTCACCCAGGCAGTCGTAGTGTCAAGGTCGCGCTGGAGTGCCGGGAGTGCCGGGATCACCATCGTCTGCTGGAGTGCGAAGGCGATGCCGGCGACCGTGAGGATCGCGAGCGTGATGTTGTAGTGCTGACGCTCGCCGCTCTCCGCCAACTGCACCTCGAAACGGTACCGAGGCACGAGGCGCTGTCGAGCCGGATGCCAGCTTAGGTGTAGCTGTCGGCGTCGAAGTACGTCCCGCAGCCGCTCGCGCCGAGCCCGAGGAAGATGATCCGCAGCCGCTCGTTCACCGGACGGCTCTCGAGGCCTCGCCTGATCAGCACGGCCGGGTTCCAGCGCCGGCGGACGGAGGCGAGTGCGCTTCGGTCGGCGACCACCTCTGCCCGGAACATCCGGAGGGCGATGCGGATCGCCGGCCGGTCGCCTCGGGGGCGCGCCGGAAGCCGTGTGAGCGCCGCGAGCATCCGACCCTCGATGCGGACGACGTCCGTCGTGAGCCGGAGAGCACGGCCGCGCGGGGAAAGGTCGGGCGAGTCGAGGACGACGGCGTCGATGGCGTCGAGGGTGCGCTCGTGTGCGCGCCCGCAGACGCGCGTGGCACGTTGCGCCCACGGCGCGCGCCGCCGCGAGCGCCGCACGTGATGCGGCGTCTCGCGGTGGGCGACGCGTGTCGTCAGAGCCCCCGATGCCGTGCTCCCGCCGGCCGCGGAGGCGAGCACGAGTCCGAGCCACCCCGCGGCCACGAGGGCCGCGGCGAGGAAGGCGACGGCCGCGACGAGCACGAAGGGGCGCACACCTATCCCATCGGAGCCGCAGCCGTCGGCTCGTCCCTCGAACGAGTGATAGCTAGGGCGAGCAGGCGGTCATCCGAGGTGACGCGCGTAGGCGGTCGGGAAGCTACTGCGGGCTTGGGCCGCCGCCGCGTTCGCCTGCCGGGAGTTCCCGTAGACGCCGCTCGTCACAACCAGGAACCCCGGCCGGAGTCTCGCGTAGCGCGACGAGACGAGGATCCGGATGTCCGGGAGCGCGGCCCGCCGCGCGCGCGCGGCGAGCCCGTGTGCCTCCTGCTTCGCCCGGACGGGAACCGAGCCGACGACCACCGTCCAGCCTCGGGGCTCGGGCGCGCGCCGAGGCGACTTCGGCTTCCGCGCCGCCTCGACGCCGACGAGCGAGAACCAGGTCGAGCGCAGGTCGAGCGCGCGCGCGAACGCGCGCCCGCCGACCGACGTCCCGCCTCCGCGCCAGCGGACGCGAACTGCGGACACGCGCCCCGAGCCGTTCCGCACGAGGCGCAACGACGTTACCCCGGGAAGGCCGAGGCGTCGCGCGATCGTACGGGCCCGGAACCGGACGGGCCCCCAGCGGTGGTGCGGCGAGATCGCGTCGTAGGGGTCCGAGACGGGAACGAGATACGGAACCCACGAGTTGCCGGGAAGGCCGTCGGGCAGCGCGGCTGTCCTGCCGCCGGACGTCGACGAGTAGAGGGCGAGCGCGATCCGGCCATGCCAGGTGAGCACGAGCCCGTGCGTGAGCGCCAGGGCGTGGTTCGTCGAGTCGTGCTCGGCGCGGATCCCCCCGTAGACCTGGTCGCGCGCGTCGGCGACGAGATCCCACGTGCGGCCGGGATCGAGCGTGGCGAGCGCGTACGAACGGGCGGCGACGGCTTGCGCGGCGAGCGCCTGGACGTGCCACTCGTGCGGCATCTCCCAGGGCACGACGCCGCGGAGGTAGCGCTCCAAAGGGACGTCGTTGACGACGGACAGCCGCGACGCGGAGCGGTAGACGACGAGCGCGCCGCGGTACGGGCGGCCGTCGAGGGCGAGCGGGCGGCCGCCCTTCTCGAAACGAAGCGGCGGGGCGAGCCGGAAGCGACGGAGCTTCAGCGCGCGGCCGAGCCGGTAGCGGCCGCCACGGAGCTTGAGCGTGCGCCCGAGTGCGTCGGTGACGCGGAACGGGCGGCGCGACCGGATCTCGACGTGCGTCCGGTCCTGGGCGAGCAGGACCCTGACGTGGCGCGGCGCGTACCGGACGAGGCGGGTGCCGGGGTAGTAGTGCGCCAGGATCCGCCGGAAGCCCCAGCCGTGAAGCGCGAATCCCTCGGCGCCGTACTGGCTCATGCCGACCCCGTGTCCCCAGCCCCTCCCTTCGATCACGAACGCGCGCGCACCGGCCGACGGCGCGGCTGCGAGCGCCGCAAGAACGACGAGCACGAGGAGCAGGCGTCGCATAGGACGCCTACTACTAGCGAACCCGCTCAGCAAAGGGAAGCGCCTTCAACGTCTAGGCAGGCCCGCCGGCGACAGTGCTTGAAGCGTCCGCCTAGAGCGAGGCTCCTTCGAGCTCGAGCAGCGCGACCTTTCGCTCGATCCCGCCGCCGTAGCCGACGAGCTTCCCGTTCGCGCCGATCACGCGGTGGCAGGGAAGCACGATGGGGATCGGGTTCCGGTTCATCGCGGTGCCGACCGCGCGGGCGGCGCGCGGTCGTCCCGCGCGCGCGGCGAGCTCGCCGTAGGTCGTGACGCGTCCGTACGGCACTTCGGAGAGGCGCGCGAGCACGGCGCGATGGAACCCGCCCACCGGCCGGAGGTCGACGGGGAGGTCGAAGTCGCGGCGGCGGCCCTCGAAGTACTCGTCGAGCTCGCGCCGCGCGCGGTCGACCGGACGCGGCGAGCGGAGCACGCGGACTCCGAAGGCGGCCGCGAGCCGCTCCTCCTCGCGCTCGGGCTCGGGGTCGTAGCTGATGCGGCAGAGCCCGGCCTCGCTCGCGGCGACGAGCAGCGCGCCGAACGGCGAGTCGACCAGGTCGTACGCGACGTCGAGCAGCCCTGAGTCGGCCGCAGCCGCCCGAAAGCGTTCGTCCAGCTCGGGGGTAATCGTCATGCGTCAGCCCCCTCGCAGCTGATGCGGAGTTCCTTCTTGACCGAAGTCGTGGCCCTTCGGCCAAACCAGACGCGTAGCGTGGTCATTCAAGCTCCTTTCTGCGCAGTCGCCGCACGCCCGACGACGCCGCCTGGCGGGCGGCGTCGGGCGTCGAGCCGAGCGCCGATGCGATCTCGTCGTAGCCGAAGTCGTACCCGTAGCGGAGCACGACGGCCGCCCGTTCCTTGGGCGGCAGGTCAGCGGTCAGGTGCTCGAGCTCCGCGTAGGCCGGCCGCTCGTCATCGTCGATCTCGACCCAGTCGGCGGGCGCGTCGTACAGCCTCGGCTTGCGCAGCTCGTCCAGCGAAACGTTCTGGGCGATCGTGAAGACCCACGCGCGGAGATTGCGGCCGTCGACGCGCTCGTAGGCACGCAGGGCCCGCAGGAATGTCTCCTGGAACGCGTCGTCGGCGCGGTCTCGGCCGAGCCGGCGGACGAGAAAGGCATGGATCTCGCTGCGGTGGGCGTCGTAGAAGCGCTCGAACGGCGGCACGGGCATCTGTGCATTCAAACGGTTGGGCGAGCCGGAATGTGAGACTCGTGCGATGCGATTCGCGGTCGTCGGGCATTTCGAGTGGTGTCAGTTCCTCCGCGTGGAGCGGCTGCCGCGGTCGGGCGAGATCGTGCACGTCGGCGAATGGTGGGAGGAGCCGGCAGGCGGCGGCGCGGTCGCGGCCGCGGAGCTGGCGCGGCTGGCAGCCGATGTCGACTTCTTCACCGCCGTCGGCGACGACGAGCTGGGGGCTAGGACACGCGCACGGCTGCAGGCGCTTGGCGTACGCGTGCACGCCGTCGTTCGCGGCGAGCCAACGCGCCGAGCGATCGTGTTCGTCGATGAGGGCGGAGAGCGCACGATCAACGTCCTCGGCGACAAGCTCGTCCCGCGCGCGCGCGACCGTAGCCTTCCCTGGCACGAGCTCGCCGGAGCCGACGGCGTCTACTTCGTCAGCGGCGATCCCGACGCCGTACAGGCCGCGCGGCGGGCGCGCGTCCTCGTCGCCACGCCGCGCGACCTCCCCGTGCTGAAGGAGGCGGCCGTCGAGCTCGACGGCCTGGTCGGGAGCGGGGAGGACGAGGGCGAGCGCTACCGGCCCGGCGACCTCGAGCCGCCTCCGCGCCTCGTCGTCGCGACGGCGGGTCCGCTCGGGGGCTGGTCGCAACCGGGCGGGCCCTACCGCGCCTCTGCACTGCCGGGGCCGTACGTGGACAGCTACGGCGCCGGCGACGCCTTTGCCGCGGCGCTCACCGTCGCGCTCGCCGAAGGCCGCGAGACGGACGAGGCCGTCGCCTACGCGGCCGAGCGAGGCGCTGCTGCCGTCACCCGCCGCGGCGCGCATGGCAGCTGATTCTGGGGTTGCTAAGTGGGGATGTGTGGATTAGAGTGGGGGAAAGTGGGAAACAGATGAGCGGCCCCGAATGCTCCTCGGCGAATACGAGCACACGATCGATGAGAAGAACCGCCTCACGCTTCCGGCCAAGTTCCGTCGGGCGTTCGCGGCCGGCGTCGTGCTCACGCGCGGGATGGACGGCTGCGTCTACGTCTACCCCCGCCCGCGGTGGGAGGAGCTCGTGAGCGGGAGGCTCGGGGGGCTCGACCTCTTCAGCCGCGAGGCCCGCGGGCTGCAGCGCTTCTTCTTCGCGGCCGCACAGGACGAGGAGCTCGACCGGCAGGGGCGCATCGTGCTGCCGGTCGCGCTGGCGCGGCACGCGCGGCTCGGACGCGAGGTCGTGGTCACAGGCGTCAACGACCACGCGGAGGTCTGGGACCGCGCGGCGTGGAGATCCCATCTCGAGGAGGTAGAAGGGAGCGTCGAGGATGTTGCCGAACGCCTTGCAGCCCAGCGCGACTGACCACGTCCCGGTTCTCGCCGACGACGTCAGGCGGTTGCTCGCCATCCAGCCCGGCGACACCGTCGTCGACGCGACCTTCGGCGCGGGCGGTCACGCGGCGCTGCTCGCGGAGGACCTCGAGGGGCGGGGCCGCCTGATCGCGATCGACCGCGATCCCACCGCACGCGATTACTTCGAAGGTTTCCGGCGCCGCCACGGATCGCTCCATTCGCGCTTCCTTCCCGGCGACTTCTCGATCGTCCTGCGCCAGCTGGCCGACAACGACGTCCGCGCCGACGCCGTGCTCCTCGACCTCGGCCTTTCCAGCATGCAGGTCGACCGGCCCGAGCGGGGGTTCTCGTACGCCGTGGACGCCCCGCTAGACATGCGCATGGACCCGACCGCGGGCACCTCGGCGCGCGACCTCGTCAACGAGGCGGACGAACGCGAGCTGGAGCGGATCTTTCGCCGGTACGGCGAGGAGCGCTACGCGCGCCAGATCGCTCGCGCCCTCGGCCGCCGGCGACGCGAGCGCCCCTTTGAGCGGAGCGGCGACCTGGTGGAGACGATCAAGACGGCAATTCCGGCCCCTGCCCGCTTCGGCGACGGCCATCCGGCGAAGCGTGTCTTCCAGGCGCTCCGGATCGCGGTCAACGACGAGCTCGAAGCTCTCCAGACGGCGCTGCCCGCCGCGCTCGAGCTGCTGGCGCCGGACGGCCGGCTGGCGGTGATCAGCTTCCACTCGCTCGAGGACCGGATCGTGAAGCGGTTTTTGCGCGAGCAGGAGCGCGGCTGCGTGTGCCCGCCCGAGTTCCCGGTCTGCGTCTGCGGGCGCGAGCCACTGGTGCGCCGGCTGACGTCGAAGCCGATCCGGCCCGATGCGCACGAGGTCGCGCTGAACCCACGCGCGTCGTCGGCGCGTCTGCGGGCCGCAGCCAAGGTCTGATGGCCGTCGCCGTCCGCTCCAGCGCCGTCGCAGCCCCTGCGCCGGCTCCCCTCCGCACCCGCCCGGTCCGGCGCCGGCAGGCCGCGCGGCGGCGGAGCGTCGTCGGCGGCGTGCTGTGGATCGTCGCGCTCGCGGGCCTGCTCGCCGGCATCGTCGCGCTGAACGTCGCGCTGCTCGATCTCAACCTGCGGCTCGACCGGCTCTCGCGGGAGCGCGCCGAGCTGCGCGCCGCGAACGCTGACCTGGAGTCCAGACTCTCGACGGCCGACGCTCGCGTCGGCCCGGTCGCGCGCGTGCGCCTGCGTCTCGTCCCGGCGACCCAGGAGCAAACGACCTTCGTCCACCTCGGGAAGTGAAGGCCGGGCAGCTCGCGGACCGCAGGATCCGCCTCCTCCTCGCCGTTCTCCTGCTCGCGTTCGCCGCGGCACTTGGCCGCGCCGTGTGGCTGCAGGCGGTGCACGCGCAGTCGCTCAGTCGCCTCGCCACGAGCCAGCACCGCGAGACGATCACGGTTCCGGCGAGCCGGGGGACGATCTTCGACCGCACGGGCAGCTTGCTCGCGATCGGCGAGCGTGCCACGACCGTCTACGCCGACCCGCGCCACGTTCGCGACCCGCGGGCGGTCGCCGCCGTCGCCGCGCGAATCCTCGGTCTCGACGCAGGCCCGCTCGCGGCTGCGCTCGCCGACAGGAAGCGTCAGTTCGTCTACGTACAGCGACAGGCCGACCCGGATCGCGCAGCGAGGCTGCAGCGGCTTCGGATTCCCGGGCTCGGCTTCTATCCGGAGGAGCGCCGCTTCTATCCGCAGCGCTCGGTCGCGGCACACGTGCTCGGCTACGCGGGCGTCGACAACCGCGGGCTCGCGGGCGTCGAGGCCGAGTTCGACCGCACTCTCGCCGGTCGCCCCGGTAGCCGCACAATCGTCAAGGATCCGTTCGGCCGCGTCCTCGACGTGCTCGACGAGCGGCCGGCACTCGACGGCCGCGACGTCGAGCTGACCCTCGACCACAACGTGCAGGCGACGGCGGAGGCCGTCCTGCGCGAGACCGTGCAGAAGTGGCACGCGCGCGGGGCGAGTGCCGTGGTGCTCGATCCGCGGAACGGCGAGGTGCTCGCGCTCGCGGTCGCTCCGGGGTTCGACGCCAACCGGTTCGGCCGCTCGTCGCCGGACGTGACGCGGAACCGGGCCGTCACGGACACCTACGAGCCGGGCTCGACGTTCAAGCTCGTCACGGTCGCCGGCGTCCTCTCGGAGCGGCTCGTGTCGCCGTGGACGGCCTTCCGGCTCGCGCCGCAGATCCAGGTGGCCGACCGGGTGATCCACGACTCCCACCTGCGGGGAACCGAGACGATGACGGTGTCCGAGATCCTCGCGCGCTCCTCGAACGTGGGTGTGATCACGCTCGCGCGTCTGCTCGGCGAGAGCGGCGTGGCCTCCTGGGTCGAGCGCTTCGGGCTCGGCCGCCGGACCGGAATCGAGTTTCCGGGCGAGAGCCCGGGAATCGTGCTGCCTCTGGTGAAGTGGTCAGGGTCGACGATCGGGAACGTGCCGATCGGCCAGGGCATCGCGGTCACACCGCTGCAGATGGCCGCGGCCTACGCGAGCGTCGCGAACGGCGGGATGTGGGTCCGGCCGCAACTCGTGGCCCGCGTTGGCAGCCGCCGGCCGGACCGCCCCTACCGCCGTCGCATTGTCTCGAGACGCGTGGCCGCGACGCTCGTGCGCATGCTCCGGGGCGTCGTCAGCGAGCGCGGTACCGGCGTGGAGGCCGCGATTCCCGGCTACGAGGTCGCCGGGAAGACCGGAACCGCGCAGAAGCCCGACGGGCACGGCGGTTACGCGCGCAGCCGTTACGTCGCCTCGTTCGTCGGCTTCGTTCCCGCGAGCCGGCCGCGACTCGTGGTGCTCGTCTCCGTCGACGAGCCGCACGGAGCGATCTGGGGCGGGGTCGTGGCGGCGCCCGCGTTCCAGGAGATCGCGAAGTTCGCGCTCCAGTACCTCGAGGTTCCGCCCGACGCGCCGCTCTTCCGCCGCGACGGCGACTAGACTCGGGCCGCGGAAATGGACCTCGAGCGCGTGATCGCAGCGCTCGCGCCGACGGACGTCGTGGGACGCGCTCCGGTCGCCGTCTCGGACCTCGCCTACGACGCTCGCGCGGTGACGGCGGGCGCGCTCTTCTTCTGCGTCCCCGGCTCGCGGGCGGACGGGCACGACTTCGCCGGCGACGCGGTCGCGCGAGGCGCCGTCGCGCTCGTCGTCGAGCGGCCCCTCGGAGTTCCCGTGCCCCAGCTCGTCGTGCCGGAAGCGCGCGCCGCCATGGCCGTCGCCGCGGACGAGTTCTTCGGACACCCGACGCACGAGCTCGACGTCGTCGGCGTGACGGGGACGAACGGGAAGACGACGACGGCGTTCCTCCTGCGCTCGATCCTCGAGTCGGCCGGGCGGCTGCCTGGGCTGCTGACGAATGTCGAGCGCCGCGTTGGCGGTGAGAGCAGGGCGGCGACGCTGAACACCCCGGAAGCGATCGACCTCCAGCGGCTGTTCCGAGAGATGGTGGACGCCGGCTGCGACTCGTGCGTGCTCGAGGCGACCTCGCACGGCTCCGCGCAGCGACGCCTCGACCGCGTGCGCTTCCGCGTGCTCGTCTTCACGAACCTGACCCAGGACCACCTCGACTTTCACGGCACGATGGATGCCTACTTCGACGCCAAGCGCAGGCTGTTCTCGCAGGCGGAGGCCGCCGCGGTCAACGTCGGCGATCCCTACGGGCGGCGCCTCGCGGCGGAGCTCCCGGGGACGGTGCTGACGTTCGGCCTCGACGGTGACGCGGACGTCGGCCCAGGCGCGCTCGAGGGCACTGAGCTCAGGCTCCGCGGCCGCTTCAACGTCGAGAACGCGCTCGGCGCTGTGGCGGCGGCACGCCTCCTGGGCGTCCCGGCGGACGCGATCGCGGCGGGAATCGAAGGCGTCGAGGGCGTTCCCGGACGGTTCGAATCGGTCGACGAAGGGCAGCCGTTCGCCGTGCTCGTCGACTACGCCCACACCCCTGACTCGCTCCGGAACGTCCTGACCGCGGCCCGCGAGCTCGGCCCTGGCCGGCTGGTGTGCGTCTTCGGCTGCGGGGGCGACCGCGACCGCGAGAAGCGTCCGCTGATGGGGCGCATCTCCGGCGAGCTCGCCGATCTCACGCTCGTGACCTCCGACAACCCCCGCAGCGAGGATCCTGCGGCGATCGTCGCCGAGATCGTGGCCGGGCTCCCCGGCGGCGACGGCCGTGTCGAGGTCGAGCTCGACCGCCGCGCCGCGATCGAGCGCGCGGTCGAGCTCGCGAGGCCGGGCGACGTCGTGGTGATCGCCGGGAAGGGGCACGAGCAGGGCCAGGAGCTCGCAGGCCGTGTGCTGCCGTTCGACGACCGTGCCGTCGCGCGCGAGGCGCTCGGACGGGTGCGTGCCGCCCGGTGATCGCACTCGCGCTCGAGGAGGTGGCGCGGCTCGCGCCGGGAGAGCTCACCGTCGCGCGGGGGGCGGCCGACCTGCGTGGGGTCGCGATCGATTCCCGGGCAGTCGAGCCGGGCGACCTCTTCGTCGCCGTGGGCCGCGGCCGCGAGTTCGTCGACGATGCGCTCTCGCGCGGGGCATCGGCGGCGCTCGTTCCCGAGGACGCCTTTTCGGCGCTTGCGGCGCTCGCGCGCGCGGTGCGCTCGCGGAGCGCCGCCCGGGTCGTCGGAATCACGGGATCGACGGGCAAGACGTCCACGAAGGACATCCTGGCGGCACTCTGCCGGCCGCACGCACGCACGGTCGCCTCGGCGGGCGGTCATAACAACGAGATCGGACTGCCGCTCACGCTGCTCGCGATCGAGCCCGACACCGAGGTCGTCGTGGCGGAGATGGGGATGCGTGGGCTCGGGCAAATCGCCGAGCTCTGCACGCTGGCGCGGCCCGTCGTGGGAGTCGTCACCGGCGTCGGCCCTGTGCACCTCGAGCTGCTGGGGACGATCGAGCGCGTCGCAGAGGCGAAGGCCGAGGTCGTCGCGCATCTCGAGCCGGGCGGGACGGCGGTCGTGCCTGCACACGCGCCCGAGCTGGAGCCGTTCCTGCGGCGCGACGACGTCGAGCTCGTCCGCTTCGGCGAGGGCGGCGACGTGCGGCTCGAGCGCTTCGACCCGCCCCTGCTGACGGCCGACGTCGGCGGTGCGCGGGTCGAGCTGGAGGTGCCGTTCACGGCCCGCCACCAGGCGACGAACACACTCGCGGCGCTCGCGGCCTACCGGGCGGTCGGGCTGCCGCTCTCCCGCGCAGGCGCGGGCGCCGGCGAGATCCGCTTCTCGCGCTGGCGCGACGAGGAGTCGGAGCTTCCGGAGGGCGGGCTCGTGATCAACGACGCCTACAACGCGAATCCCGTCTCCATGCGCGCGGCGCTCGAGCACCTCGTCGAGCGCGCGAGCGGGCGTCGGACCGTCGCCGTGCTCGGCGAGATGGCCGAGCTCGGGCCGGACGCGGCGCGCTTCCACCGAGAGGCCGGCGAGGCCGCCCGCCGGCTCGGCGTCGACGTCGTGCTCGCCGTCGGCGGCGAGCTCGCGCGCGAGTACGGCGGGGAGCTCGCGATGACGCGTGACGACGCGATCGTGCGCCTGCGCGAGCTGCTCCGGCCAGGAGATGTCGTGCTCGTGAAGGCCTCTCGCTCGGCCGGGCTCGAGGCGGTCGCCGAGGCGCTCGCGGGAGCGCCCGCCTGATGGTCCGCGTCCTCGTCGCGACCGTGATCGCGATGCTGATCTCGATCCTCGTCGGCCCGAAGTTCATCGCGTTCCTGCGCCGGCGGGAGCTCGGGCAGCACATTCGCGAGGAGGGGCCCGCGGGCCACATCATCAAGCAGGGCACGCCGACGATGGGCGGCGTGCTGATCGTGCTCGCGGCGGGCCTCGCGTTCCTCGCTCTGAGCCGCTACTCGACCACGGCGCTGACGGTCTTCTTCGCAGCGGTCGCGTGCGCGGCCGTCGGCTTTCTGGACGACTTCATCAAGCTCACGCACAGGCGCTCGCTCGGGCTGGCGGGGCGGTGGAAGCTCGTCCTGCTCGCGCTGATCGCCGCCGGCGTCGGCTACCTCGCGCACGACGTCGGCCTCTCGACATCGGTCGTCCTGCCGAGCACAGGGTGGGTGCTGCCGCTCTCGTGGGCGTGGTACGCGCTCGTCTTCTTCGTGATCGCGGGCGCGGCGAACGGCGTCAACCTCACCGACGGGATCGACGGCCTCGCCGCCGGAACGGGGATCATCGCCATCTTCGCGTTCACGGCGATGGCGATTCTCTCGTACGTGCGAAGCGGCCAGCCGGGCTTCGCCGGAGAGCAAGGGATCCCCTACCTCGATATGGCCATCCTCGGCGGGGCGCTGATCGGGGCCACGATCGGGTTTCTCTGGTACAACGCCTTCCCCGCCGAGGTGATCATGGGCGACACCGGCGCGATGGCGATCGGCGGTGCGCTCGGCGCCTTCGCGATCATGATGAAGGCCGAGGTCGTGCTCCTGCTCGTTGGCGGGATTTTCGCGCTCGAGGCGCTTTCGGTCATGCTCCAGGTCTTCACCTTCAAGTACCTGGGGCGGCGGATCTTCCTGATGGCGCCGATCCACCACCACTTCGAGATGAAGGCGTGGTCCGAGACGAAGATCATGGTGCGCTTCTGGATCGTGACGGGGATCCTGTGCGCGATCGGCTTCGGCCTCTACTACCGCTACTTCCCCGAGTTCATCCGCGGGCGGACGTGAGCGGGCCGGCCGACCTGTGGGCGACCGGGGAGCCGTACGAGGCGTACGTAGGTCGCTGGAGCCGGCTGGTCGCGGCGGACTTCGTCGACTGGCTCGGCGTGCCGCCGGGGCGCCGTTGGCTCGACGTCGGGTGCGGGACCGGGGCCGTGACGGAGCTCGTGCTCGCTCGTGCAGATCCTGCCGCGGTCGTCGGCGTCGACCCCTCGGCCGGGTTCGTCGAGTTCGCGCGAGCGGCGGTGCTGGACGAGCGCGCGTCGTTCGCGGTCGCGGACGCACAGGCCTTGCCGTTCGCGCGAGACGAGTTCGACGCCGCCGTGGCCGGGCTCGTGCTCAACTTTGTCCCCGAGCCGCTCGCGGCGGTGCGCGAGATGGCGCGGGTCACGCGGGAAGGCGGGTCGGTCGCCGCGTACGTCTGGGACTACGCCGGTGACATGCAGATGATGCGGCTTTTCTGGGACGCCGCCGTGGAGCTCGACCCGGCTGCCGCCGACCACGACGAGGGACGGCGGTTCCCGATCGCACGGGCCGACGCGCTGCACGGCGTGTTCGCCGCCGCCGGTCTCGAGCAGCTGGAGACGCGGGCGCTCGACGTCCCGACCCACTTTCACGACTTCGACGACTTCTGGACGCCGTTCCTCGGCGGGCAGGCGCCCGCGCCGGCGTACGCGCTGTCGCTCTCGGATGGGGGACGAGAAGCGCTCCGCGAGCGGATCCGTGAGCAGTTGCCCGTCGAGCCGGACGGCTCCATCCGCCTCGTCGCCCGCGCCTGGGGCGCTCGGGGCCGCGTCGGTGCCGGCGCCTGAGCTGCCCGCGGCCGCGCTCGTGCTCGGTGTCGCCCGCCAGGGCACGGCGGCGGCGGCCGCGCTCGAGCGCCGGGGTGTTCGCGTCGTGCGAGCCGATCGCGAGCTCGGCAACGACGGCGACGTCTCGCTCCTCGACGGGATCGACGTCCTCGTCAAGAGCGGCGGCGTTCCAAACGAGGCGCCGCTCGCGGCGGCGGCGCGCGAGCGCGGACTTCCGGTCTGGAGCGACGTCGAGATCGCGTTCCGGGTGCTGCCGAATCCGTTCCTGGCCGTTACGGGGACGAACGGCAAGACGACGACGACCGCTCTTTTGGGGGACGTCTTTCGCGCCGCAGGCCGCCCGGCCGCCGTCGCCGGGAACATCGGCCTTGCCGTCTGCTCCGTCGACGGCGAGCTGGACGGCGACGCCTGGATCGTCTGTGAGCTGTCGAGCTTCCAGCTCGAGCACATCGAGCGCTTCCGGCCGCGTGTTGCCGTTCTGATCAACCTCGCTCCGGATCACCTCGACCGGCACGGGACGGTAGCGGCGTACGAGGCGGCCAAGCTGCGCGTGTTCGAGAACCAGCTTCCGGAGGATGTCGCCGTCGTCCCGCGCGGCTTCGGTGATGTGCCCGGCCGGGGCTGGCGCGTTGAGTTCGACGCCGGCGACCCGCTGCCCGCCGAGCCACGGCTACGGGGGCGGCACAACCGCGAGAACGCGGCCGCGGCCGCCGTGTGCGCGCGTGCGGCCGGCATTCCGGAGGAGGCGATCGCCGCCGCGCTGGAGTCGTTCGCGGGGGTCCCCCACCGGCTGGAGCTCGTCGCCGAGGTGCACGGCGTCGCCTACGTCAACGACTCGAAGGCGACAAACGTCGCGGCTGCTCTCCCGGCGCTCGAGGCCTACGGCGACGTTCCCGTCCACCTGATTCTCGGCGGGTCGCTGAAGGGCGAGCGCTTCGAGCCGCTTGCGGAGGCGATCGGCGAGAACGTCCGGCGTGCGTACCTGATCGGCGAGGCGGCGGACGCGCTGGCGGCGGCGCTCGGGCCGTCCGGGGTCGACGTCGAACGTTCGGGCGACCTCGAGGGGGCCGTGGCGGCCGCTGCGCGCGCCGCCGTTCCGGGCGAAGTCGTGTTGCTCTCGCCGGCCTGCGCCAGCTACGACCAGTTCCGCGACTTCGAGCACCGCGGCGACACCTTCCGCGCACTCGTCTCGGCGCGGGCTGCGCGCCGCTGACCCAGCAACCGTCCTTTTCGTCCATTGTCCTGGTGCCTGGCACCAAGACGCGTCCCCTCGGGCCGATGTACCGCGTGCGCGGCGCGAGGCCAGGAACGGGTTTCGCCTGAACGGACCTGTCCAGGTGCCTGGCACCGGGACAGGGCTCGAACGGCCGCGTCGCTGGGCTGAGTAGGAAGGACGCCCGCGCGGTCGAACGCACCCGGGGTGGGAGGACCACGGGGATGACGTCGGGGCGGATCGCCTCGCAGGCTGTCGTGCTCGTGACCCTCGGGCTCGTCGCGTTCGGGCTCGTGATGGTCTACAGCGCCACGTCGGCCGCGGCGCTCCTCGGCGACGGGGACCCCAGCTACTACCTGAAGCGGCAGGGCGTGTACGCCCTCATCGGCGTCGGCTTGCTCATCGCGGCGTCGCGGCTCGATTTCCGTCGCCTCCGGGTCTTCGCCCCCCTGCTGCTCGTCTGCAGCGTCGGCCTGTGTCTCGCGGTGCTCGTCCTGGGAACGCCCGTGAACGGCGCGCGGCGCTGGCTCGCCGTCGGCCCTGCCGCGTTCCAGCCGTCCGAGCTCGCCAAGGTCGCCGTCTGCGTCTGGGTCGCGGCACACCTCGCCCGCCGCCGGCCGCCGCGAACGCTCGGCGAGCTGGCGCGTCCGATCGGCGCCGTCACGATCCTCGTCGCCGCGCTGATCCTGGTGGAGCCGGATCTCGGCACCTCGATCGCGCTCCTGCTCGCGGTCGGCGCCGTCTTGCTCGTCTCAGGCATCCCGCTCCGCGTGCTCACGTCGGCCTGGCTGCTCGTCGCGCTAGCCGGAGTCGCCGCGATCGCGTCGAGCGACTACCGGCGCGAGCGCTTCTTCGCGTTCCTGCACCCGTCGAGCGATCCGCAGAACACCGGCTACCAGATCGTGCAGGCGCTGATCGGATTCGGCTCCGGCGGCCTCTTCGGCCAGGGCCTAGGGGAGGGCGTCCAGAAGATCTTCTACCTCCCGGAGGCGCATACGGACATGATCCTGGCGATCGTGGGCGAGGAGCTCGGGCTCGTGGGAACGGGCGCCGTCGTCTGCGCCTACGCGGCCTTCGCGCTCGCCGGGCTCCGCATCGCCCTCACGTGCGCCGACCCGTTCGGCAAGCGGCTCGCAGCCGGCATCACCGCGCTGGTCTGCGGGCAGGCGGCGATCAACCTCGCGGCGGTGATGGGACTCGCGCCGCTGACGGGGATTCCGCTGCCCTTCGTGTCGTACGGCGGCTCCAGCCTGGTCGTGCAGCTCGCCTCGGTCGGCGTCCTCCTTAACATCGCGGGTGATGGAGCGAGGGCACGGGCTGCGGTGCGTGATCGGGGCCGGAGGGACGGCCGGACACGTGCTGCCCGCGATCGCGATCGCCGACGCGTTGCGCGAGCTGGGCGTGCAGGTGACGTTCGCCGGGTCGCGCGAGCGGGTGGAGGCGCGGCTCGTTCCTGAGGCGGGCTACGAGCTCGACACCTTCCGCGTCTCCGGTTTCCCTCGCCGTCCGGGTCTCGCGCTCGCGCTCGCGCTCGCCCGCGGCGCGCGCGCACCGCTCGCATGCAGACGGATCCTCGAGCGGCGGCGCCCGCACGTCGTCCTCGGCGCGGGCGGCTACGTCGGGGGGCCGATCGTGGTGGCGGCGGCGTCGCTCAGGATCCCGGCCGCGCTCACGGAGGCGGATGCGCACCTGGGCCTGGCGAACCGGCTCGCAGCACCGTTCGCTCGCCGGATCTTCCTGTCGTTCCCGCTCGGGAACCGCGGCGGCCCGAAGTACCGGGTCACCGGCCGGCCGATTCCTGCCCGGTCGCGGCCGCTGCCTCGCGACGAGGCACGGCGCCGGCTGGAGCTCCCCCCTGAGGGCCGCCTGCTGCTGGTCGCCGGTGGGAGCCTCGGAGCACGAAGCCTCAACGAGACCGCGGTGGAGGCGTTCGGAGACGCCGGGCCGTTCGTGCTCCACGTGTGCGGGGAGCGCGATTACCAGCGCCTCCGGCCGCGTGTCCGCCGAGACGGCTACCGGCTCCTTCCATACCTGGACGAGTTCGGCGCGGCGCTCGGCGCCGCCGATCTCGCGCTCGCCCGGGCCGGCGGATCGGTCTGGGAGCTGGCGAGCGCAGGACTGCCGGCGATCCTGGTGCCGTACCCGCACGCGACCGGGGACCACCAGCAGAAGAACGCGCGGTACTTCGAGCGTGCCGGCGGCGCCGTGTGCATACCGGAGACCGATCTCGGCCGTGCTCCCGACCTCGCACGTTCGCTTCTGGACGACAGCCGCCGGCTGGCGGAGATGAGCCTGGCGATGCGCCTCATCGCGCGTCCGGAGGCCGCCGAGCAAATCGCCCACGAGCTCGTCTCGATGGCGGGCGGAGCGCCGCGGGCGGCCGAGCCGGCGGCGGGAGGGGTGCAGGGATGACGGCCGCAGAACCCGCCGCCGCCACTCCGCTCCTCGGCCGCCGGATCTGGTTCGCGGGTATCGGCGGCGCGGGTCTCTCGGGGTACGCGGTTCTCGCCCGCGCCTGGGGCGCCGAGGTGGAGGGCTGGGACCGCGTCGAGACTCCGTACCTCGAGCACGTCCGGGCGGCGGGCATTCCGGTCGTAGTCGCGGCCGAGCCTCCTCCGCCGCCGTCGGACTTCGAGGTCGTCGTGTCGACGGCGTTCGCCGACCGCTTCGACGGACGCAGCCGCGCCGAGCTGCTGGCCGAGCTCGTAGCGCTCCAGCGCTCGATCGTCGTCGCCGGCGCGCATGGGAAGACGACGACCACCGCGATGATCGCCTTCTGCCTCGACCGGCTCGGCGGCGATCCCGCCTTCCTGGTTGGCGGCGAGGTCCCGCAGCTCGGTGGCAACGCACGCGCGGGAAGCGGCTGGCTCGTCGTCGAGGGTGACGAGTCCGACCGCACGATCGCGTCCCTGCGCCCCGAGATCGCCGTCGTGACCAACGTCGACCTCGACCACCACGCGACGTTCGGGTCGCGTGCGGAGGTGGATCAACTCTTCGAGCGATGGCTGTCGAGCGTCCCCCACGTCGTCCGCGGAGCCGAGCTGCCGGCCGCGGAGGTCGAGCTGGTCGTGCCCGGCGAGCACAACAGGCGCAACGCGGCGTGCGCGGTGGCCGCGCTCGAGCTCGCCGGGGTCGCGGCGGCGGACGCCGAACGAGTGCTCGGGGAGTTCCGCGGCGTCGGCCGGCGCTTCGAGCAGCGCGGCGACGCGAGCGGCGTGACGGTGGTCGACGACTACGCCCACAATCCCGCGAAGATCGCCGCGACGATCGCGACCGCCCGCTCGCTCGCCGATGGCGGCCGCGTGGTGGTGCTCTTCCAGCCGCACCTCTACTCGCGTACGCGCCATCTCGCCCGCGAGCTCGGCGTGGCGCTGGCGGCCGCGGACGTGGTCTGCGTGACGGACGTCTACCCGGCGCGCGAGCAGCCGCTCGCCGGCGTGACCGGAAAGCTCGTCGTCGAGGCGGTCGCGGACGCGCGCCCCGGAATGCCGCTCGCCTGGGCGCCGGAGGTCGCCGCCGGCGCGCGGCTCGTCGCCGCGATGGCACGGCCCGGCGACGTCGTCGTGACAGTCGGAGCGGGCGACGTCGACCGCGCGGCGCCTGCGATCCTCGACCTCCTCGGCGGCTGATGCTCTTCGAGGAGGGCGTCGCCCTCGCACGGCTCACGACCATCGGCACGGGTGGACCAGCTCGGTGGCTCGCTCGGCCCGCGACACTCGCCGAGCTCGAACGCGCACTCGCGTTCGCGTCGGAGCGAGGTCTCGCCGTCGCGGCTGTCGGCCTCGGCTCGAACCTGCTCGCCGCGGACGCGGGCGTGGACGCGGTCGTGCTGCGGCTCGAGGGAGAGCTCGCCGAGGTCAGCGTCGAGGGAGAACTGCTGACCGCGGGAGGCGGCGCCACGAACGCCGTCGCGCTCCATCGCGCGCGTGCGGCAGGACTCGGCGGTTTCGAGTTCGCGTGCGCGATCCCCGGCACGATCGGGGGCGGCGTGCGCATGAATGCCGGCGCCTATGGCTCGGACTTCGCCGCCGTGCTCGAGCGAGCGCTCGTCGTCGGCCCGCACGGCTCGGATTGGCGGTCCCGGGACGAGCTCGGCCTCACGTACCGGCGCTCGGGTCTCGCTCGGGGGGAGGTCGTCGCGCACGCCGAGCTTCGGCTGCCTGCGGGCGAGCCCGCGGCCATCCGCGCGCGCGTGCGCGAGCTGAACGCCGAGCGGAAGGCTGCCCAACCGACGAACCGGCGCACCTTCGGGAGCGTCTTCAAGAATCCGGCCCACGAGCTCTCGGCCGGGCGGATGCTCGAGGCCTGCGGCCTCAAGGGCCATCGCATCGGCGGCGCGCAGATCTCGCCGAAACACGCGAACTTCATCGAGAACGCGGGCGGCGCGCGCTCCGCCGACGCCGTCGCGCTGATGGTGGAGGGGCGCCGCCGGGCGCGGGAGCGATTCGGCGTCGAGCTCGAGCGCGAGGTCGAGCTGCTCGGCGCACTCGAGCTGCCGGCGCTCGAGTAGGAGGCGGCGCAGCGGCGGCGAAGGTCGCCGAGTGGCCGCTACGACGAGCGAGCCGCGCACGGCCGTCGTTTCGCTGCCGCGCGCGCCGAGGCTGCACGTGCCAGCAATGCGTGCGCTTCTGCCGTCGTTGCGCACACTCGCCGCCGCAGTCGCCCTCGTCGGCGCCTCGGCCGGCGCCTATGTCCTCGCGCGCGAGACGCCGGCGTTCGCGCTCCATCAGGTCACGGTCGAGGGCGCGCCGCCGCGCCTTGTGCGACAGGTACGCCGAGCGCTCGTCCCCATGGCCGGACGCAGTCTCGTCGGACTGAGCGGCGGCGAGGTGCTGAGTCGCGTTGAGTCGTTGCCCGAGGTTCGCTCGGCCGCGTACGACCGTGCCTTCCCGCACGTCCTCGTCGTCACCGTCCGGCGCGAGCGCCCGGCGGCGGTGCTTCGCGCCGGGTCGAGGTCGTGGCTCGTCTCCGAGCGCGGCCGGGTCATTCGCGCCCTCGCGCGCGGCGCGGCGCGGCGCCTGCCTAGGGTCTGGCTGCCGGCTTCCGTGGCGGTCCTGCCGGGCGACACCCTCTCCGAGCCGGCGGCGTTGCGCGCCGTTCGGGCAGCCGACGTCGCCCGCCGCGAGCGCTTTCGCGCCCACGTCCTCACCGCGCGCGCGGGCGAGGAAGGCCTCGTCTTCGTGCTGGCCGGTGGCCGAGAGCTGCGCCTCGGCGACAGCCGCCATCTGCCGCTCAAGCTGGCCGTTGCCGGGCGCATCCTCGCCACACTGCCACCGCCGTCTCGTGGTGGTCCGACGTACGTCGACGTCAGCTTTCCCCAGCGCTCGGTCGCCGGCGGAACCCTCAAGTCGAAGGTTGAGGTTGAAGGTTAGCGTCCAGCTGCTGTTGACAGAGCCGCTCGCCATGCGTACGCTCTGGTCGAGCCTGAGAGTCGAGTAGCCGAAAGCTCCACTTCAGCTTGAGGTCACGAAACAAACCCATGAGCGAACCGTCCGGCAGCTACCTCGCCGTGATCAAGGTCGTCGGCGTGGGCGGAGGCGGCACCAATGCCGTCAACCGGATGGTCGACGCGGGCGTTACCGGCGTCGAGTTCATCTCGGTGAACACCGATGCCCAGGCGCTCGTGATGACCGATGCCGACGTGAAGATCCAGATCGGCTCTCAGGTGACGCGCGGGCTCGGCGCCGGCGCGGATCCCGAGGTCGGTCAGGCCGCCGCACACGAGAGCCGTGACGAGCTGAAGGAGGCGCTGAAGGGCGCCGACATGGTGTTCGTCACCGCGGGCGAGGGTGGTGGCACCGGAACGGGCGGCGCACCGATCGTCGCCGAGCTGGCGCGCGAGCTCGAGACGCTCACCGTCGGGGTCGTGACGCGTCCCTTCGGGTTCGAAGGCCGTCGGCGGGCCGACGTGGCCGAGCGCGGCATCGAAGTGCTGCGCGAGCGCGTCGACACCCTGATCGTGATCGAAAACGACCGCCTGCTCCAGGTCGTCGAGAAGAAGACGCCGATCGTCGATGCGTTCAAGCTGGCCGACGACGTCCTGCGGCAAGGCGTCCAGGGAATCACCGACCTGATCACGGTTCCCGGGCTCGTCAACCTCGACTTCGCCGACGTGAAG
>JBKOYJ010000012.1:0-37057 GCA_046725345.1 Actinomycetota bacterium
GCATGAGTTCGAATGCGGCGAAGACGCCGTGACCAGCAAATCCTGCAGCGCGAACGTAGCCCATCGCGGGCGCTCCGGCCAGAGATCGTCAACCGCGCGGCGACTCTGCGAACATGTGTTCGTATGGGAGCGGCAGGCTCAACCTACGCCGCCTTCCAACGCGCACTCAAGGCGCGGAACGTCGCGCTCGCCCTCGCCGAGGCGCGCGACATGCCGAAGCTCAACCTGCCCGACGTGCTCGAGCTCGTGCTCCTGCTCCGAGAGGAGCGCCACGATCTGTTCGAACGCGCCGCCGTCCGCTTCGCCGGTCGCTACCTGCTCGAGCGGAAGGCGCTGTTGTCCGACGCCGTGCTCCTGCTCGGGCTGCTGACCGACATGGGCGAGCACGTGAACGCGGGCTCGGCAACGCTCCTTCGCGACCTCGTGCGAGGGCGTTAGCGCGGGTTACGAATCAGCCGTCAGACGGCGAGCGACGTGCCACGCAGAATCGCGGCGACCTTCCGGTCGCGGGTGTCGGCCGAGGGGCGCAGGATGTGGCGCGGCTCTCCGAAGAGCGCCACCCACTTGGCGTAGGGAAGCATCCCGGCCGTCTCGATGTCGCAGTTGCAGAACACGTGCGCGCGGTTTTCGTCGGCGGCCGTCGCCGAGGGAAAGAGCTTGGCGGTGTGCCCGTAGCAGGCGTTGCAGGCGCAGGCACTTCTGGGCCCGTCACAGACGCCGGCGTCGGGGTTCAGACGGTAGACAGCGAGCGCTCTACTCCCGGCGCTACTGACGCCCGTCGGGAGCGCGAGTCCGGCGACGCCGACTCCCGCACCCGCGAGAAGCCGTTTTCGCGAGAACCGCTGCTCCGTCATCGCTCACACTCGGCCTGGGGAGCCGCCGGAATCTCCGGGGGGCGACCCCGGAGACCCGTACGGCTTCCCAGACCGAGCGTCGTGGATCCCCCCCGTGCTTGTGGCGAACGGACTGAGCGTCTCACCCTCCGCGAGGACTGTCAAGACGTTGGGACGTCTTGCGTCCTCGGCCCTAATGTCTACGCCGTGCCGTTCCGTTTCGTTTCGTACTGATGCCCCGAGGACGGCGAACCGGCCGATCCGGCCGTCTTCGTAACTGACACGCGCGACTGGCACGAAGGAGAAGTGTTCATGCCTCGGGGCTGTGAGAGGTTCCGCATCGTCCGGATCGAACCGGCGATGTACGACGAGGCGCCTTTCCACGCAAAGTGGACGGTGGAGCCGTTTCCCGGCTAGTCCACGCTCAGTCCACGAACCCTGACGCCGCGACCGTATCGTGGCCGACGTGCCGCCTCGAAACGCCTGCAAAAGCCAAGTTTCTCCACTTCCCGCCGCCCTAGTGCGACTGCCGCGCCTGCGGCTGGCGCTCGCTCCTGAGGCCGTACCAATGGCGAACGGAGTGAACGTCGCCTGGGAGCTGCCGTCGACGTGCCCGGCGTGCGGCGCCGACGCCGGCCTGGTGGGACAGGGCTCGAAAGGCGGGCCGTCTTCGATGCCGAGCGCGCAGCCGCCTAGGCTCGAGCTCGAGCCGGGCAATCGGCGGGAAGCGCTCGACGGCCGCGAGGGTTCGGCCCGCCGCCCGGCTCGCCGAGGCGCGCGAGCTTCCTGAATGCCCCCCGTGGATTTAGGCTCCGTTGCAGGGTTGGTCGACTCGGCGTCTCGCCGCCTTTGAGCTGAGCTCGAAGGCGGGAGGGGTCACGCCGGGAAAGGGGGGCGAGATGAAGAAGCGAGCAGCAACCGCAACAGCGGTGGCGACGGCGCCGGGCTCACGGACAATGTGCGCCGAGCAGGCGGCGGCAAAGCTCGTTGCCGCCGGGTTCGGTGGCTAGGAAAACGGTGCAACCATGCGGCCTCACCGAACCCTGAGCGAACGGGCGCGAACGATCGCTCCGACTCGGAACCGCATTCTTCCGGCCCGAGAGATACTGCCGGGGCGATGTCGCAGGGGAACCTTGAGCTGACACAGCTGGAGGGCAACCCTCCGGGGTCCCAGAAGCGGTGGTCGCCGCCGGATATATCTTGAGCGTGCTGTTCGACAGGCACGCTTAGAGCACGAGGAGGACCCATGTCACACCCTACTCGGGCGTTGATTTCGGCTTCCCGCTTGGCGATGCCCGACTTGACTTCTGCGACCTGTTCGCCTTCCCCAAGCCGGAGGACACGAACAGGTCGATCCTCATCATGGACGTGCATCCGTCTAAGGCTTTGGACCCGGAGGGGCCCACCACTACGGAGCCATTCGCGCCGGAGGCGATCTACGAGCTCAGGATCGACACCGACGGGGATCTGGTCGCGGACATCACCTATCGGTTCCGGTTCTCGCCGTCAGAGAACGGCGCGCAGAGTGCGACCGTGCGCAGCATCCAGGGCGTCGACGGCGCCCGCGAGGGCGACGGCGGGGAAGCGATTATCGAGGGCGCTTCAGTGTCGAAGGGCCCAGAAGCTCCGGTGACGCAGGCCGGCGAGTACCGCTTTTTCGCTGGCTGGCGTAGTGACCCCTTCTTCTTCGACGCAGGTGGTGCCCTGAACGACTTCCAGTTCACGGGAGACGACTTCTTCGCGGACAGCGACGTATGCAGCATCGTGCTCGAGCTTCCCAATGGCGAGTTGGGAGATGGCGAGGTGGGTCTCTGGCACCGAGCGCTGGTCCCGGCAGATGACGCGACCTGGACCCAAGTCGAGCGGGGGGCTCGAACCCAGCTGGTCCCCTTCCTCGTCCCGAACGAGGAGAAGGACGCATACGTCGGCAGCGAGCCGGCAGATGACGCTCGCTTCGTCGACGTGATGGCCCACTCGCTGGAGCACGCAGGCGGGTACTCTCCGGAGGAGGCCAAGCGGGTGGCGGGGACCTTGTTGCCGGACATCTTGCGATACGACCCCACGCGCCCGGTTGCTTACCCGGACAACGGTCGCCTGCTCACCGACGATGTGGCCGATCCTTTTATGGCCATCTTGACGAACGGGAAGGTGAGGGAGGATAGGGTGGGCCCACACAACGACTTGCTGCCCGAGTTCCCATACGTCGGGCCGCCACACGAAAACCGGACGGAGCCGTAAAGAGACCGCTGCACGCGGCGAACGGGCGGTCGGGTCTCGAGATCAGCTCCGCGCCCGCGGGCGCCAACTCGTCGCCCTCAATGACCCCACGTTGGAGAGCGATCCGCGTTGCCCGCCACGTCGATGACACCTGTACGTGACGCTACGCTCGACAGATGCGCAAGCTGTTGCCGGTGATCGCGTGCTCCCTCGACGGCGAGGGCCAGCAGGCTCGTCTGCGTGAGTGGGCGGAGCTCCTCGCACACGCCGAAGCGCGCGAGCGGATCGCGGACGGCGTCCGCTACTCCTTCGCCGCCGCCGACGGCCTCGAGCCGCGGATCCGCGACCTCGCCGCTGCCGAGCAGGTCTGCTGCGAGTTCCTCGAGTTCGACGTCTCACGCACCGGCGAGCGGATCGAGATGACTGTTACGGCCCCGATAGAGAGGCTGGACGCTCCGCACTTCATCTTCTCCAGCTAGGCCTGAAGATCCCCCTGAAGGGTGAGGTCACCGGGTCGGTGACGCGGTACGTTCGTCGCTCCCGACCGAAAGAGGCGCCGTGAAGATCAAGCTGATCGCAATCCTCGTGCTGGCAGCCGCTCTCGCCGGTGGATGGAAATGGAACAACCCGAAGGGCGGCGGTACCTCGGCAGCTACACCGGCGGCGTACGTCCAAGCGTATGCGAGCACCACGGACGGCTGGTCGTGGGGCGAGGAGGCGTCGTAGCCCGCGTCCGAGCTGCGCGAAGCTGCCACAACGAGGGCCCGCGCTGCGGGCCCTTCTCGTAACGCCGTAACGTCTCGAGCGGCCCTCGCCGCGCCCAGGGTCAGGACGCGGCGAGGTAGCTCTGGGCGCTTATCCGGACAGCGCCGTAACGCGAAGCGCGACGGGGGGAAGCTGGCCGCGGATCTCGCCCGCGGGATTCCGGCGCGTGTGCACGTTGACGTACGCGCGGCCGGCCTCGAGCGCGGCGAGGACGCTTCCCCGCACCGTCGCGCGCCCTCGCTTGCCGCTCTTGCACGGCCCGCAGAGCGTCACGGCGATACCGCCCGGCTTGCCGCGCCGGCCCAGATGGATATGGGCCGCGAGGGCCTTGCCGGTCAACCTGGTGAACGTCAGGCGCCACGTGAGGACGGCGCCCGATCCGGACGTTCGGACGCTGGCCGTGAAGGTGCCGCGTGCGCGCCCAGCGCCGCGGGGCTTCGGTACTTCCTGCTTGGCAGTCATCGCCGTGCGGATGCTGTCCACGACGGCGACCTGTCCACGGATCTCGCCCGCGGTATTCGTCGGGGTGTGGATGTTCACGTAGGCACCGCCGTTCTGCAGGGCGTTCAGCACGGAGGCGCTGATGTTCGCCCTGCCAGTCGCTTCGCTCTCGCACGGCGCGCAGAGCGGGACCGCGACCCCGGCGGACTGCCCGGGCGGGGCGAGGTGGATGTGGGCCGCGATGGCGCGGCCCGTGAGGCCGCTGAAGGCGAGTCGCCACTCCAGGACGCCGCCGCCGTCGCTCTTCGTGACGCTGGCGGTGAACGTGCCCCGCGCACCGGCGACGGATCCTGTCGGGTTCGGTACTTCCTGGGCGGCGGTCAACGTCGCCGCCAGCTGGATCTCTGTCGCCTGGCCTCGAGCGACAGCCGCCCCGGCGACCGTGAGCGCAAGGCCAACAGCCACGCAGCCGGCGGTGAGGACGAGCTTCGTCACCGATCTCCTCCTGGACTCGGGTTCGAGAGGCATTCCACGTCTGACCCCTGTACCGCGGGGCATCCGGCGCGGATTGCTCGGAGGAGGCACAGAGAAGGCGCCGGCTGGCGCCTTCTCTGAAAGGCCGCGTCCCCAGACGGCCTCTTGGGTGTCCCGGCTAGAACTGAGGCGGGGGCTCGATGGGCAGTCTGTTGTCGCCGATCTTCTTCGTCCGGATCATCACGTCGCCCATTTCGCGTCGCGGACCGTGTAGCCACACGACGCTCGCACGCTCTGCGATCCTCCGGGGGGTTAGCCCGGACGCGGCGGGGGAACAGGTCACGAACCCAACCAAAGGGGGGTCATGGCAATACGCGCTGATCTCTGGACGTTCCGTGAGGGAATGTCCACACAGGGTGACCTGACCGGATTCTCGGTCGAGGCGCGAGACGGCGGGATCGGCAAGGTCGACGAGGCGACGCTCGACGCTGGCGCGAGCTTCCTCGTCGTCGATACCGGCCCGTGGATCTTCGGCAAGAAGGTCCTGATCCCGGCCGGCGTGGTCGACAGGGTCGACTACGACACCGAGACGGTGTTCGTCGATCGCACGAAGGATGAGATCAAGAACGCGCCGGAGTACGACGAGACGATCGCCGGCGATCCCGAATATCGGGAGCAGCTGGGCACGTACTACGGGAGCGGCGCAGTCCGCACTCCCGACGACGAGCTCCTGTAGCAGCGAACCGAGGGCGGGCGGCCGATCGGGGCCGTCCGCCCCGTCCCCCTAAAGGCAAGCCGCGTATCCGCCGAAAAAGGCAGGTATGCGGCGAGCGGCCGCCGCAGGGGGACTGACGGCAATCGGACTCCTGTTGCGCGGCTCGCTCGCTGCCATTCTCCGCCGACGGGCCCGGCTCCTGCAACGCTACGCGTGGGTGGTCCCGCCAGACGTACGGACAGCCGTGACGCTCGAGAGCGAGCTGGCACCCGTGGTTGCCACGCTTCGCCGCGTCATCCCGCTACTCGCCGCGGCGGCGCACGCCGTGCGGACGCTGGCGCTCGTCGCGTTGGGTGCCGCCGCCGTGATCGTGGCCGCCGTGCTCGCGCAAAGCTTCCCGAACTCGGCCACGGAGATTGCGCTTGCGCTCTTGCTCGCAGCGATCCTGGCCGCGCCGGGTGTGATCCTGATCGTGTTCTACCTCGCGCTGGGTGAGTTGATCGAGCTACCGGGCCGGATCCGCGACCTTCCTCGAACCGGCAGCCGCCATGTCGCGGAGCTCATGCGACTGGAGCGCGAGACGCGTGCGGGGGAAAGGACGGCCGCGAGTATGCGTACGCCCCTTGCGCTCTGGCGCGTGCTCGAATTCCTCCGGTCGTCCAGCTGGATCCTGCGTCCGTACGCGCCGGTCGCGGCGGTGCTCAGCCCGACGCTGCTCGTCGCGGTGGGCTTGTCCGCCGTCGCGGCGGTACTGCTCGTCCCGATCGCCCTCGTCGCTCTGATCGTCTCTGCCCTCGTCTAGGAGCCATAGGGGTTGGGGTTCGAGCGTGTCGACCGGTCATTGCAGACGGACGCAGGGCAAGGCCCGCACGTCCCGATGGTCGGCGGCGCCCAGTCGGCGCCTTACACAAGCGGCTTGGGGTGCACCGGCTCGGGCGGCCAGCGCAGACGCACGCGCGGGCAAAGCCCGCACGTCCTTATGGTCGGCGCCGCCGAGTCGGCGCCTTAGGCAAGCGCACGCCGGAGGCGCTCGAGACCGAGCTCCAGGTGATCGTCGGTGACGGCGAGCGACAGCCGTACCCAACCGGCGCCGCGCGCGCCGAAGCCCTCGCCCGGCGCCACCGCGACGCGGTGCTCGACCAGCAATCGCTGCGCGGTCAGGGGCGCGGGCAGCCGGATCCAGACGTAGAACGTCCCCTCGCACCGGATCGGTGCCGCGTCGGTCTCGCCGAGGCTCTCGACGACGCGGTCACGTCGCCGCTCGTAGGTGGCTGCGCGCTCGGTGACGCTCTCCTCGGGCCCGCGAAGCGCCGCGATCGCGGCCTCCTGAACGGCGGCGAAGACTCCCGCGCGCGTGTGGTCCTGGAGGAGATTCACCCGCTCGACGAGCTCGGCGTTGCCGACCACGAAGCCGAGCCTCCAACCGGCCATTCCGTAGCTCTTCGACATGCTGTACAGCTCCACGCCGACCTCGCGTGCGCCGGGGGTCGCGAGGAAGCTCTCGGGCCGGCGGCCGTCGAAGACGAGGTCGCCGTACGCGAAGTCGTGGACGACGGCGGCCCTCGCCCGTTCGGCGAACCGCACGGCATCGCCGAACGCGTTCGGCGGGACGGCGACGGCGCACGGGTTCGAGGGGTAGTTCAGGTAGACCGCTGCGACGTCCGCGTGCGCCACGCCGGCGAAGTCGGGGGCCCAGCCCGCCTCGTCGTCGAGCGTAAGAGCGGCGACGCGAGCGCCGGCGAGCGCGGCGCCCGAGTAGTAGTCGGGATACCCGGGGTCGGGCAGCAACAGCGACGTCCCTCGCTCGGCGGTGACGAGCGCGGCCTCGACTAGGGCCGTCTTCGTGCCGGGGAGCACGGCGACTTCGCGCTCCGGGTCGAGCTCGACCCGGTAGCGGGAGGCGTAGCGATCCGCGACCGCCTCGCGGAGAGCCGGCAGGCCGCGGAACGGCGGATAGCCGTGGACCGAGGGCGAGCGCGCGGCCTCGGCCAGCCGTTCCACGACGTGCGGGGGCGGCCCGACCTCGGGGTTGCCGCGGCCGAGATCGATAACAGGCTCGCCGTCTGCCGCCGCGGCGCTCACACGCGCGAGCAGCCCGGTGAAGTACTGCTCGGGGAGCCGCTCGAGCCGCGCGGGCCGGGGCCGCATCCACGAGGATGCTAGTGGGCGTGATGCCCGTGCACGACCGCGTGGCCCCTTCCGCGCGCGATCAGCCACCGGTTGACCGGGAAGGTGACGACGAACGCGATCCCGAGCGCGAGCGCCAGGCTGCCCCAGAAGAGCGGGTCGCCGAGCCCCGATGCCATCGCACCCGGGATCGCGAGCACGACGGCGTTGTCGACGATCTCCATCACCGTGATCGAGGCTGTGTCGGAAGCGAGCGCGATGCGGGCGACCTCGCGAGACGGGATGGGGGAGCGGAGCAGCGGGCGGACGGTCAGCGAGTAGCCGAACAGGAACGCGAGGCCGACTGCGAGCGCGATCGAAGCCGCGTTGCCGAGACCGGCGAGGGACGAGATCGCGAGGCCGAGCGTCTCGCCGATCCCACACCCGGTGAGGCAGTGCACCGTGGCCGAGAACGCAAGCCGGTCGACGTTCTCTCCGTGGGATCTGCGTTTAACCCGATTTGCAGGCAATACGGCACCCGGTTGTCACAGGGATTTGTTCACAGAAAGTTGACAGTTCCCCCTCAGTCAGGGCACTAGCACTCTGCCCGTCGCCTCCTCCGGGAGGGGTCTGACTTTCGCGTCGCGAGGGTCCCCGGTAAGAGACGCTGACGCGCCTTCCGCAGGTCAAGGCGTCACCGACGAGGGCGTCATCGTCGTCGCGTCGATCGGCAACAGCGGGACCGACGGCGTCTGGTCGGCCGGCGCCCCCGGCGTCGGGAACAAGGTGATCGGCGTCGCCTCCTACGACAACACGCACATCCCGCCGAAGACGTTCACCGTCACGCCTGACGACAGGGCGATCGGCTACCAGACGATGACCGGAGCGGCGGATCCGCCGACGTCGAGGAGCCTCGACCTCGCGAAGACGGGTACGACGACAACGACGAACGACGCGTGCTCGCTGCTCACCGCCGGAAGCCTCACCGGCAAGGCAGTGCTGATCCGGCGCGGCACGTGCACGTTCCGCACCAAGGCCGTCAACGCCGTCAACGCCGGCGCTGCGGCCGTGATGATCTGCCAGACGCTCGACCCGGTCGCGCTGAAGGTCGACCGGATGCCGCGAAACCGGACCGCCGGCGGGCTCTTCGCCTTCGGCTGGGACGGCCGGCTGATCGCCACGCACAACGGCAACGAGTTCGCCAAGAACATGCCGGACGGGGACTACAAGCTCCGTGTGGAGATCCTGAGGCGGTCGGCACGGCCCCCGCGGACGTCGAGACCTACACGTCTCCGACGTTCACGATCGATCGCCCCTAGCGGCAGCTGGATAGCACCAACGAGAAGGCCGGCGTAGACGCCGGCCTTCTCACCTTCCGGAGGGTTGACAGTTCGCCAAGGTTCGGGCACTCTCGCGGAGGTTTCCGAGAAGGTGTCGACCCGCCTCCTGCGGCGTGGCGAGCCTGGGAGGGGGAGGCATGCGGACACGATCGTTGCGACCGTCGGTCGCGGTCTTCGCGGCACTGGTCGTCGTCGCCGCTCCGGGGGCATTCGCCAGCGATGACGTGCAGACCAGTTTCGAGTCGGCACGGACGGGCAGGGCCCCGCTTGCGGCGGCCGCGACCGAGTCGCAGACATGGTTCGTGGAGATGCAGAGTTCGCCGACCGCTGACGGGACGAGCGCGAGCGAGGTCAAGTCGGAGCACGCGGCGTTCCGTGCCGAGGCGAAGACCGCCGGCATCAAGTTCGGCGAGCGCTACTCGTTCGAGAAGCTGTGGAACGGCCTCGCCGTGAACGCGAGTCCCGCGGCCGCGAGCGCTCTGTCGCTGCTGCCGAGCGTGAAGTCCCTCTCGCCGGTCGGGACGTTCCAGCCGCCTCCCGAGGAGACCGCCACCCCCGACCTCGCGACGGCGATCACGATGACCGGCGCGGACGTCGTCCAGGACGACCTCGGCTTCGACGGTTTCGGCGTGCGCGTCGCGATCATGGACACAGGGCTCGATTACGACCACCCCGATCTCGGCGGCGACGGCGTCGACTCCGACGCGGCCAGCGACGACGGCGCCTTCGACGCCAACTTCCCGAACTCCCGCGTCGTCGGAGGCTGGGACTTCGTCGGCGACGACTTCAACGCCGTCGAGACGTCCCCCGGGTACCAACCGGTTCCCCACCCGGACCCGGACCCCGACGACTGTTTTGGCCACGGCACGCACGTCGCCGGCATCCTCGGCGCCGACGGCGATCCGGCGACCGGCGGTGCGCGCGGGGTAGCGCCCGGCGCGACGATCCGGGCCTATCGCGTGGTGGGCTGCAGCGGCGGCACGTCCGACGACGTGCTCCTCGCGGCGATGGAACGGGTGCTCGCCGACGGAGCAGACGTGCTCAACATCAGCATCGGCGACCCGTTCGACAACTGGCCGGGGTCGCCGACGGCGCAGGCCGCCGACCGGCTGGTCAACAACGGCGTCGTCGTCGTCGCGTCGATCGGCAACAGCGGCCTCAACGGCGTCTACTCGGCCGGCACGCCGGGAAGCGGCAAGAAGGTCATCGGCGTCGGGTCGTACGAGAACAGTCACATCAGGGCGCCGGGTTTCACGATCTCGCCCGACGACCTAGGCATCGCGTACATCGACTCGGCAAGCAGCGTGACGGGGGTCCCCGATCCACCGGATCCGCCGACCTCGGGCACGTACGACGTTCGCGAGACGCCGGCCGGGGATGCGGTCGGGACCGTCCCGCCCGGCGCGCTTCCCGCCGCCGACGGCTGCGCGGCGTTCCCGGCCGGGTACTTCAGCGGAAAGGTCGCCCTCATCCGGCGTGGGACCTGCAGCTTCACGGTGAAGGCGCAGAACGCGCAGGCGGCAGGGGCGGTCGCCGTGGTGCTCTACAACAACGTGGCCGCCGGCCTGCGACCGACGGTGGCCGCGGCGATCTCGATTCCGGTCGTGCTCGTCTCGAAGTCGGACGGCGAGCTGATCCACAACCGGCTCGTGAGCGACCCCGTCTCGCTGACGTGGCACGCGGAGGTGACCGCCGTGAACGAGACCGGCGGCCTGATCTCGGTCTTCAGCTCGTACGGCACCGCGGCGGACCTGAGCCTGAAGCCGGATCTCGGCGCGCCCGGCGGCTTCATCCGCTCGACGTGGCCGCTCGAGAAGGGCTCGTACCTCACGATGAGCGGGTCGTCGATGGCCTCTCCGCACGTCGCGGGCGCCGTCGCGCTCCTGCTCGAGGCATTCCCCCACACCTCGCCGCAGGCCGTCCGGAGCATCCTGCAGAACACGGCGCAGCCGGCCGTCTGGTCGGGGAACCCGGCGCTCGGCGTCCTCGACGTCGTCTACCGGCAGGGTGCGGGCATGCTCCGCATCGACCGCGCGATCCAGGCGACCGCCCGCGTGACGCCCGGGAAGCTCTCGCTCGGCGAGAGCGAGGCCGGGCCACAGACGAGCACGCTCACGGTGCGGAACGACGGCGCGGCACCGATCACATACGACCTCGCATCACAGGATGCGATCTCGACGTTCCGAACGTTCCCCGTGAGCGGTCAACTCGGCTTCGAGCTGGGGACGAGCGACGTCGAGTTCACGCAGGCGGGCGTGCCAGTGACGAGTGTCACCGTCCCGGGCGGCGGCGAGGCCCAAGTGGACGTCACGATCAGCCCGGATCCCGCGCTCGCTCCGAGGAGCCTCTACGGCGGCTACCTGTACTTCGTGCCGCAGGGCGGCGGATACACCCTGCACGTTCCGTTCGCGGGCTTCGCGGGCGACTACCAGACGATCCAGGCGCTCACCAGCGGCGACGCCGGCCTGCCCAAGCTCGCGCGCCACGTCGACTACCTCGTCTCGGCGACGGAGTGGAAGCCAAAGTACGAACCGCAGGTCGGCACGCCCACGTACACGATGGGATCGACGGCGGATCCCGACGCCGGCAATCGCGCGATTCGAGACATCCCGTTCGTCGCGATCCACTTCGACCACCAGGTGCGGACCCTGAAGGCGGAGGTGTCCCAGGCAGCCACCGACAAGCGTGTCGGCGTCGCCTTTGACCTGGACTACCTCCCGCGCAACGACGTCGCGACGGCGAGCTTCGCCGACTCCACCGGCTTTACGGCGTTCGGCTGGAACGGGAAGGTTCGAAAGGGGAACGCGACGGTAGACGTCGCCGACGGCGCCTATTACCTGAAGCTGACCGCGCTCGAGGCGCTCGGCGATCCGGCGAACCCGGCCGACCTCGAGACCTTGACGTCGCCTCTCTTCACGATCGACCGGCCCTAACCGAGCGACGCCGAGAAGGCCGGCGCGAGACGCCGGCCTTCTCCGTTCGGGCGTGCGCTCGGGCTACTTCGAGATCTCTTGGACGGTCTGGCCGGCCTGCTGGTTGGGCGCCTCGAGCGCGACGTCGGCCTGCGCGACGATGCCGACCAGGCGGCCGTCCTCCTCGCAGACCGGCAGCCGCCTTACCTGGTGCTTGGCCATCAGCTGCGCCGCCTCGTCGAGGCTCTGGTCCGGGTCGATCGTGACCAGCTGCTTCGAGGCGATTTGCCCCACCTTGACGCTCTGCGGGTCCTTCCCCTCCGCGACCGTGCGGATGACGATGTCGCGGTCGGTGAGGATGCCGATGACCCGACCACTCTCGACGATCGGCAGCGGGCCGACATCCTGGTCGCGCATCAGGCGCGCCGCCTCTGCGACGGGCGTCGACGGTTCGACCGTCGTCGGATTCGGCGTCATCAGGTCGCTGACCTTCTGCTGACCGGGCATAGGCCTCCTTTGGACGTCCTTTCTCGGCCGGACGCGCTCGTCCGGCCATATGGCTGGAAAACGGCGCAGCCGCGCGTGCGGGTACGGGCGGCGTGGCGCTGAGAGGCGTCAGCCGGCGTCGTCGAACGGCCCGTCCGCGAGCAGCTTCCGAAACGCCTGGTACTGGCCCGCCTTGCCGACGGTGACGAGGGTGTCGCCGCGCTGGATGACGTCGTGCGGCTGCGCGCCGCTCACCGGCTCGGGCTCGCGCAGGATGGCGATGATCGTCACGCCCGTCCGAGCCCGGAAGGCGCAGTCGGCGAGCGTGCGGCCGATCGCGGGGCTCGTGTCGGGCACGCGGACCCATTCGATCAGGAGCTCACCGAGCGCCATCTCGAGGTCCTCGACGATCTTCGGCCGCTCGAACGCGCCGCCGAGGAGCGCTCCTAGCTCACGGGCCTCGTCGTCGTGGAGCTCGATGACGGCTCCCGGCTCGTCGTCGCCACCACGCCGATACCAGTAGATCTCCCGTTCGCCGTCGTTGTGGAGGATGACCACCAACCGCGACCCGCGCGCGGTCGTGAACGCGTACTTGACGCCGATTCCAGGCAGTCGCGTCTCGCGGAGGTCGATCGTCATCAGGCGCTTTCCGGCTCAAGTCTAGGACGGAGCAGAACGCGCCCAAGGCGCTTCGACTCCTTCATCAGAGTGATTCCGATCGTCGCCGTGGCAAGCACGTAGAGGCCCGAGAACGCCAGGAGGTCCGCTCGGTCACCGCCTGGGATCTCCGTGTTCTCCGCCGCGAGCTGCGCGACGATGATCGTGAACTCGCCGTGGGCGACGAGCGCGACGCCGACGTTGAAGCTCCGCCCGCGCCCGAACCCGCCGTTGCGGCCGGGCAGGTAGCCCGCCCCGACCTTTCCGGCGACCGTGACCGGCACCGCGAGTGCGAGCAACCAGCCCACGTTTCCCAGCGCTCCGACGTCGATCGAGAGGCCGAAGACGAAGAAGAAGAGCGCGGCGAAGAGATCGCGGAAGCTGAAGAATCGCTCCTCGATCTCGCCGCGAACCGAAGTGTCGGCCAGCACGACGCCCGCAAGCAGAGCGCCGATCGCCTCGGAGAGTCCAAGCTCTTCCGCGAGTGCAGCGCTCCCCGCAACGAACGCGACGGTGAGGAGCAGGAAGAACTCGCGTGGAAGACGGTCGAGGAGCGCGTCGAGCGGCCGCGCGAGCACGCGGGATGCGGCCAGCGCGACCACGACGAACGTGAGCGCCTTTGCGACGATCCCGAGCGTCTCGGAGGTCTCACCACCGGCGCCGCCGACGAAGCCGAGCGCGAGCGCGATCGCGAGGTCCTCGAAGACGAGGATTGCCAGCACCAGGTCCGTCTCGTCGTCGCCTAGCCGCCGGAAGTCGATCAAACCCTTGACCGTGATCGCCGAGGACGACACGTAGATCGCCGTCGCGAGGACGAACGCCGCGAAGCTGAATCCGAAGGCGACGACTCCGATGAGCAGGCCGAGGCCTGCGTTGACGGCGAGGTCGATGAAGCCGCCCGTCGCGACGTGCCGCCCGGCGCCGACGAGACGCGCGAAGCTGAACTCGAGCCCGAGGAAGAAGAGCAGGAACACGAGACCGAGCTCCGCGACGAAGTCCGTCACCTCCGAGGGCCTGACGAGGCTGAGCTGATGCGGCTCGTTCGGCCCCAAGAGCAGACCGGCGAGGAGGTAGGCCGGGATTGCGGAGAGGCCGAATCGGCTCACGACCAGACCGAGGCCGCCGAGCGCAGCGACGGTGATCGCGAGCTGGCTGAGGGTCACGGTCGCGCGCGGCTTGGTTTCATACGGCCACGATCCTACGGCCCTAAACTGCGCCTCATGGCGCAGCCCTTCTGGTAACTCCGCGTCCTCCGCCGGGGCGGAGCTCCCGAAGAGGCGCCGACTCGGCGGCGCCGACCATCAGGCCACGGGGGCTCCGCTCCCGGGGCCGTCTGCGATGGCCGGCCGACACGGTGGACCGGCAGGCGGAGGAGCGCGATTGCCGTCTTTCTGGCGGTCGAGCTCCTAGACGAGCTCGTCGGCGGCACACGCGCGGCTGCGTGGCCGCTGATCCGCGACGACCTCGGGCTCGACTACGCCGAGGTCGGGCTCGTGCTCGCGCTCCCCGGGTTCGTGGGGAGTGCGGCGGACCCGCTCGTCGGCGTCCTGGGCGATACCGGCCGTCGCCGCATCCTTCTGGTCGCCGGGGGCCTCGCGTTCGCGCTCTCGGCGGCGTTGACCGCCGCGGCGGTCGGCTTCTGGTCGCTGCTCGTCGCGCTCCTGATCGGGAACCCCGCGACGGGGGCGTTCGTCAGCCTCGCGCAGGCGACGCTGATGGACGCCGATCCGGAGCGCCGCGAGCGAAACATGGCTTGGTGGACGCTCGCGGGGTCGCTCGGCTACGTGGGAGGGCCCCTCGTTCTGGCGGCGGCGGTCTGGGCGGGCATCGGCTGGCGAGGGGTCTCGCTCGCGCTCGCGCTCGCGACGCTGCCGCTCGTCGTGCGCGTCCGCAGGGAGCCCGTCGAGCGCTCCGGAAGGCCGGAGCCGCTTCCAGCCGCGCTGGCCGATGCGCTTCGCGAGCTCCGCCGTCGCGAGGTGCTGCGCTGGCTCGCGCTGTTGGAGGCCGCCGATCTTCTGCTGGACGTCCTCCACGGGTTCCTGGCCCTGTACCTCGTGGACGTCGCCGGCTTCAGCGCAGTCGACGCGGCGCTCGGCGTCGCCGTATGGACGGGCGCCGGACTGGTCGGGGATGCGTTGCTCGTCCCGCTACTGGGGCGCGTACGCGGGCGGGGCTATCTGCGTGCGAGCGCGGCGGTCGTCGCGTTCGTCTATCCGGCGTTCCTGCTCGTGCCCGGCACGGTCCCGAAGCTCGCGCTGCTCGCGCTGCTCGGACTGCTCAACTCGGGCTGGTACGCGATCCCGAAGGCGGGCCTGTATGCGGCGCTCCCCGGACGCAGCGGCACGGCCGTTGCGGTCGGCGGCGTCGGCGGTCTAGTAGGCGCGGCCGTGCCGCTCACGCTCGGGCTCGTCGCGACGCAGGCCGGGCTCGCCGCGACGATGTGGCTTCTGATCCTCGCACCGATCGCGCTGCTCGCGCTCGTTCCGCGGGGCTAGGACGTAGTCGGTTGTCCTCCCATCGTGTCGACCGGCGAGTTCAGACGCACGCGCGGGAAACCCGCGCGTGCTGATGTCGGCGTCGCAAGCGCCGCCTTAGTCGGCTTCGGGAACGTCGTCGGCGTCGGTGTCCTTCGCCTCCGGATCCGGAACCGGCGACTCCTCGAGGTCGGCTGTCTGGTCGTTCTCGCGTGGCTGTCTATCCTGCTCGTCCATGCGAGTGCTCCTTCCCGACTCGTCGGAGCTGGAACTTCCGGACGGCGCCACCGGACTCGACGCCGCACGCGCGATCGGGCCGCGGCTCGCCGAAGAGGCGGTGCTCGTCCGCACGAACGGGCGCGTGCAGGATCTGCGGCTACCGTTGCGCGACGGCGAGCGAATCCAGATCCTGACCACGCGGGACAAAGACGATCCTGACGCGCTGGCGGTACTCCGCCATTCGTCGGCACATCTCCTCGCGGAGGCCGTTCGCCGTCTGTATCCCGGCGTCAAGATCGCGATCGGCCCGCCGATCGAGAACGGCTTCTACTACGACTTCGAGTTCCCGGAGCCGATTGGCGAGGAGGCGCTCGAGCGCATCGAGGCGCAGATGCTGCGCGAGCTCGAGGAGGGCCGGTCGTGGGAGCGCCGCGAGCTCTCGCGGGAGGAGGCGAAGCGCTACTTCGCCGAGCAGGGGGAGGACTACAAGGTCGAGCTGGTGGACACCGCCGAAGGCGACATCAGCCTGTACAGCCAGGACGGGAAGTTCACGGATCTCTGCCGCGGCCCGCACCTCCAGAACTCCAAGCCAATCAGGGCCGTGAAGCTGACCGGGCTCGCGGGCGCGTACTGGCGCGGCGACGAGCAGAACAAGCAGCTCACGCGCATCTACGGCACCGCGTTCTACGCCCCCGAGGACCTCGAGCGCCATCTGCAGCAGCTCGAAGAGGCGCGCCGCCGCGACCACCGTCGCCTGGGACGGCAGCTCGACCTCGTCCACTTCGACGAGCACTCGCCCGGCTCGCCGCTCTGGCACCCGAAGGGAATCGTGATCTGGAACCAGCTCGAGGACCTGCGCCGCCGCGAGAACGCTCGTCGCGGCTACCTCGAGGTCAGGACACCGTTGATCTACGACAAGGAGCTCTGGGAGATCTCGGGCCACTGGGAGAAGTTCCGCGACCACATGTTCCTGATTCCGTACGGGGAGCAGCTGTACGGCATCAAGCCGATGAACTGCCCCGGCCACGTCCTCCTCTTCGGAAGCGTGCTGCGGAGCTACCGGGAGCTGCCGCTGCGGCTCGCGGAGGCGGCGCCGCTCCACCGCGACGAGCCGGGCGGCACGCTGCATGGCCTCACGCGCGTCCGCCACGTCACCCAGGACGACGCGCATATCTTCTGCACGCGCGAGCAGATCGAAGACGAGATTTTCGGCTGCCTCGACTACGCGATGTTCCTGTACGGGCTCTTCGGCATGGAGGCGAGGTTCGAGCTCTCGACGCGGCCGGAGAACAAGCTCGGCGACGACGAGGAGTGGGACTTCACCGAGGGCGCGCTGCAGGCCGCGCTCGAGCGGCGCGAGATCGACTACGAGCTCAACGAGGGAGACGGCGCCTTCTACGGGCCGAAGATCGACCTCCACATGACGGACGTGCTCGGACGGTCGTGGCAGATGGGGACGATCCAGCTCGACTCCCAGATGCCGGGGCGCTTCGGCGTCACCTACGTCGGCGCTGACAACCGCGAGCACACGCCCTACATGGTGCACCGAGCCTTCTACGGCTCGTTCGAGCGCTTCATCGGGATCCTGATCGAGCACTACGCGGGCGCGTTCCCGCTCTGGCTGGCGCCCGTCCAGGTGCGGCTGCTCCCGGTGGGCGCCCAGCACCGCGAGGCGGCTGGTGCTGTCGCTGACGAGCTCGTGGAAGCGGGTTTCCGCGCCGAGGTCGACGACCGCGACGAGACCATCGGCAAGCGGATTCGCGACGCCGAGGTCGAGAAGGTGCCGAAGATCGTGGTCTACGGGGATCGCGAGTCGCGGGAGTCGCTGGCCGTCCGCGACCGCGGCGGCGACCGCTATACCGCGGGCCTGGACGAGTTGCTCGACGAGTTACGCGCGCTCGGGTCGGCCGCCTGAGGGCTGCTACCCTGTGTCTCTGGCAAGCAGGGGCGAAAGCGTTCCTCACCTTCCGGGCCGCGAGTCCGTCGGGGGTTCAACCGAGTCGAACGACGAGGATCGCCTGCCGCTGCTTGCAGCGGTTTTTGTCATTCGAGAGAGAGGAAGCGTAAGAGCTTGGTGAAAAGCCTTTGAGGCCGAGGCGGTTCGTCGAACCTGTCCGGCCGGTCAAGCAGGATCGCGTGAACGACGCGATCCGTGCGCCGCGTGTGCGGCTGATCGATGACGACGGTGCGCAGCTCGGGATCAAGACGTCGGACGAGGCGCGTGACTACGCCTACGGGAAGAACCTCGACCTCGTCGAGGTCGCGGCCAACGCGGATCCGCCGGTCGTGCGGGTCATGGACTACGGCAAGTGGCGCTACGAGCAGGAGCAGAAGGCGAAGCTCGCGCGCAAGCACCAGGCCCAGATCAACGTCAAGGAGATCAAGCTCCGACCGAAAATCTCCGACCACGACTACGCGACCAAGCGCGGCCACGTGCTCCGGTTCCTGAACCAGCGGGCGAAGGTGAAGGTCACGATCATGTTCCGCGGGCGCGAGCAGTCGCACCCGGAGCGCGGACGCGACCTGCTGATGCGGCTCGCGGAGGACGTCAAGGAGCTCGGCCTCGTCGAGCAGCCGCCGCTCCAGGACGGCCGCAACATGACGATGCTGCTCGGTCCGACGAAGAACGCAGGAGTGAAGAGAGACGATGCCAAAGCAGAAGACGAACAGCGGGGCGAGGAAGCGGTTCAAGCTCAGCTCGGGGGGGAAGCTGCTTCGCCGGCGGGCGATGCGCAGCCACAAGCTCGAGAAGAAGTCGTCCAAGCGCAAGCGGAGCATTGATCGCGTGACGCCCGTCCACGGGCGTGACGCGAAGTCGGTTCGGAAGCTGCTGGGCCTCTAGGAGGACGAACCATGCCGCGAGTCAAGCGATCGGTCCACGCGCGGAAGAAGCGCCGGAAGATGCTCGAGCAGGCGAAGGGCTACTGGGGGCTCAAGCACTCGAGCTACCGCCAGGCGAAGGAGCAGGTCGAGAAGTCGCTCGTGTACGCGTACCGCGACCGAAAGACGCGGAAGCGGACGCTGCGCTCGCTGTGGATCGTCCGCATCAATGCTGCCGCACGCGCGAACGGGCTCTCGTACAACCAGTTCATGGCCGGCTTGCGCAAGGCGGAGATCGGGCTCGACCGGAAGATCCTCGCGGATCTCGCGGTGAACGACCCGGCGGCGTTCACCGCCGTCGCCGAGCGGGCGAAGGCCGCGCTCGACTCCGATCGCAGCTAGCCAGCGCGAGGTCTTCCTCGAGCAGGCGGCGCACTGCGAGGGCCGGTCGCCGCTCTATGCCGACCTCTGCCGCCGGCTTGCCGGCGAGCCGCGGGTCGTGCCGCTCGTCATGGAGTGGAGCTGGGAGGTGCCGCTCCGCCTGCTCGCCGGGTTCCACTACCTCGTGCTCGGCGGCCAGGCCGCGTGGAGCGAGGTGCCTGCGGCACTCGAGCAGCACGCCGCGTTCCTGCGCGAGTTCGTGTCGAATCAGCCCGTGCAGACGAACGAGGTGCGGCGCTCGTGGGTGCTGCTGCCGTGCTTCCTCCGCGCGGCCGAGCGCGCCGGCGCCGACGTGCTCGACCTCGTCGAGCTCGGGCCGAGCGCCGGGCTGAATCTCGTCTGGGACTCGTTCCGATACCGCTACCGCCACGGAAGCTGGGGGCCGCGCGACGCGCCGCTCCACCTCGCGGGCGAGGAGCGGGGCGCCGTGCCGGCGCGGCTGCTCGTGAAGCGGCTCGCGGTCCGCGGCCGGCGGGGGATCGACCGCTCGCCGATAGACGTCACCGACCCTGCGGGCGCCCGGCTGCTGGAGTCGTTCGTGTGGGCCGATCAGCATGAGCGGCGGGAGCGGCTCCGCTCGGCGATCGAGGCGGTTCGCCACTCGCCCCCCGAGCTGATCCGTGGCGACTTCGTCGAGCTGCTGCCGGAGGTGCTCCGTGATCGCCGCGAGGACGGGCTCACCGTCGTGTTCCAGACCGCGGCTCTCGGCTATGTCGACCCGGAAGGTCGAGGCCGAGTCCGCCGCGCGCTGCGCGAGGCAGGGGAGCGGGGGCCGCTCGCCTTTGTGTCGTCCGGGAGGCCGCGCGGAGACGTGCGTACATGGGGTCTTCGAATCGTCGTATGGCCCGGCGGCGAGCGCGAGTTCCTCGGCCACGCCGACTACCACGGCGCCTGGATCGACTGGGAGGCCGCGTGATCACGTCGTCGCACAATCCACGGCTGCGACTGATCCGACGCCTCCGCTCGCGGCGTCAGCGCGAGCGCGAAGGGCTGTTCGTGTGCGAGGGCGAGGACCTCGTCACCGCGGCGCTCGCGGAGGGCGTTGAGCCGGTGTTCGCCCTCCTCGACGCGGAGCGTCCGCCGGCCCTCGACGTCGACGGTGAGCCGGTGGCGCCCCAACTCCTGGCCGACGTGTCGACGCTCGGCCATCCGCCCCGCGTCGTCGCGGCATTCCGGAGAGACGACCTGCCGGCAGGCTCACGCGACGTGATGCTCGCCCTCTGGCGCGTTGCCGACCCAGGCAACGTGGGCACACTGCTCCGGGCCGCCGACGCGTTCGGCGCGGGGCTCGCGCTTTCGGCGGGTTGCGCCGATCCGACCGGGCCGAAGGCGCTCCGGGCGTCGGCGGGCGCGATCTTCCGCGTGCCGATCGTGCGCTTCGACGAGGTGACAGGACGCCGCGTCGCGCTCGTGCCGCGGGCGGGACGTCCGCTTCCCGACGTCGAGCTCGCGGCTCCCGCGACCTTCGTCCTCGGAGCCGAGCGTGAGGGCCTGCCCGAGGATGTCGTCGCGAGCTGCGACGAGGTCGCGTCGATTCCGCAGGCGGGCGACGCGGAGTCGCTGAACGTCGCGATGGCCGGAACGGTCGCTCTCTACGAGCTGGCGCGGCGGCGATAGCTCACCAGGCGCCGCCGCCCCCGCCGCCTCCGCCGCCTCCGCCGCCCCCGGAGAAGCCGCCGCCGAAGCCGGACCCGCTCGACGACGGCGGAGCAAGCGCCGAGCCGAAGCCGGCGCTCAGGTCGCCGATCGCGAGCGCGCTCGGGCCCGCGCCGAGGTCGCCGTTGGGGCTGATCCAGTAGATCGAGCTCGCGTCGTGCAGCTCCTCCGGCATGTGCAGCTGCGCCGCCTGGAGCACCCGGTCGGCGAAGCCGAACGCGATCCCGTACACGAGGTACCGCTCCCACAGCTCGAGCGACGCCGGCGGCGCTTCGCCGAGGCGCGGGAAGTCCGCGAGGAAGCGGCGGAACGCCTCCCAGCGCGCGGCCGCGCGCGGCGCGTCCCGCGACCGCCGGCGCCAGAGCGGAACGAAGACGGCCGCCGCGGCGAGCGTGAGCCCGTTGAGCGCGGCGACGAGACCGAGGCCGCCGAGCAGTAGCGGCCTCCAGCGGACGTACGTGATGTCGAGGCTCGTCACCGCCGCGGCGAAGAGGATGATCGCCGCGGGGATGAGGACGGCCACGCCGGCGATCAACAGCATCAACCCGCGGTTCACGAACCACCGGCGTTCGCGAATCTCCTCGCCGACCCGCTGCTTGAAGTCGGCGAATCGCTCGCTGTTTGCCTTCCGGTCGTCCTCGATCCGCTCGCGGAAGCGGGTCAGCCGCTCGGAGCCGAGCTCCAGCACGTCGTCTACGACGCGCGCGACGGGTCGCTCGAACGAGGCCAGCTGCACGTCGGCGGATCCCGGCTCGACCTCCAGGTCGGCGACGTCCTCGTGGCGGAGGCCGGCCCACGTCGAGCGTTCGGTCGTGACCGGCTTCGCGCGGAAGCGCCCACGCCGGATCAAGTCGAACAGGGTGGCGGTGAACTCCAGCGAGCCGGCTCCGCCGAACTGGCGCACGAGCGGCGGCACGAGCGCCGGCTCCAGCGCCGAAGGAGGCTCCTGCTCGTACTCGCGGTCGTAGCCGGTCGGGCGCTCGCGCCCGAAGCGCGAGTAGACAGCGCCGACTCCGGCGAGTCCGGGGAGGAGGCCTGCCGTGAGCACGACCAGCAGCGTTTGCCACGGGTGGTCGACGATTCGGCGGACCCGGGTGCGCTCGCGTTCATACGACCGCGCCGACTCGCGCTCCTCGGAGACGATCTCGGCGAAGCCGGCTCCGGGCGCGACGCGCGCACCTGCCGTTGAGCGGAGAAGCCCTCGCGGGAACACGACGCGCAGCTCGACGAACTGGTGGGCGGGCACGTCGAACGCCTGCAGCGCCGCACGGTCGGGCAGGCGGCGGACGTCCCCGCGGACGAACGCCGGGTGGCCCCATACGCGGTAGCGGGACGTGCGCGCGCGGCCGGGAAGCACCATGGTTGCCGTGAGGCGAGAGAGCGACGTCTTCCACTCGTCGCCCCAGACCTGAAGGTTGACGTCCACGACGTCGTCGTGCGCGACGGCGAGCCCGGTGAGGCGGTAGGAGACCGTGAACGTCCGCTCTTCGTTCAGCGCTGCGTAGTGCCAGACCACGCGAACGCGGTTGCCCACGCGCGCCACCCCGAACGTGTCGGGGGCTCCCGCGCTCCCGAGCTCGGCCGAGGCGCCCGGCCGGAAGGGCCGTCCCGCCTCGCTCACGCCGACGTCGGTCAGCTGCTCGGCGGCGCGCAGCGGAATCTCGCGGTACGCCCCGCTGAAGCTTCCGTCGAAGGCGTACGTCAGCCGCTCGACGATTCGCAGGCCGCCGTCGGGCTCGACGCGGACGCCGACGTCCGCGGCGGGTAGGGAGAAGGAGCCCGCCGCTGCGGGCAGGGGCGCCGCCAGCGCCAGCAGGATCGCGCCGGCGGCAAGGACAGCCCGCTTCAGAACGTGACCTGCGGCGCCAGCCGAGCGGGCTCCTCGGTCTCGAAGTACGCCCGCGGCTCGAAGCCGAACCACGAGGCGATCACGTTCGTCGGCACCGTCTCGATCGCGTTGTCGTACGTGAGCACGGTGTCGTTGTAGATCTGCCGCGAGATCGCGATCTTCGACTCGACGTCCTCGAGCTGGCTCTGCAGCTGCCGGAAGCCTTCGCTCGCGCGCAGCTCCGGGTATTGCTCAACCAGCGCGAACAGCCGTCCGATCGCCGCCGTCAGCACGTTCTCGGCCTGCGCCTGCTCGGGCACGGTTCTCGCCTCCTGCGCCGCCGTCCGCGCCCGCGTGACCTCCTCGAGCGTCGTCCGCTCGTGCGCCGCGTAGCCCTTCACGGTCTCGACGAGATTGGGGACGAGGTCGTAGCGACGCCGAAGCTGGACGTCGACCTGCGCCCACGCGTTCTCCGAGCGGTTGCGCAGGCGGACCAGGCGGTTGTAGAGGACCGCGAGCGCGAGCGCGATCAGGATGATGACGGCGACCGAGATGAAGACGATCAGCACGAGCAGAGCGTAAACCGCCTAACGCCGGCCAATCCAGATCGAGTCTTCGCCGCCCTCGTACGGACGGCGGTCGAACCAGCCGTAGAGGGCCTCGACCGTGAAGCCGGTCCGCTCGAGCAGCGCCTGCCACTCGGGAGGCGAGATCCAGGCGAGCTGCATGGTCGCGGCGCCCTCGGGACCACGGACGGACAGCGTGAGCGTTCGCGCGTCCGTGTCCCAGTCCGCGCGCTCGAAGATCTCGGGCTCGCGCTCGATCCAGCGACCATGCGTCGCTTCCACGTCGTCGGGCGCCGGCTCGAAGACGTCGAAGACGAGGCGGCCGCCCGGGGCGAGCAGGCGACGTGCGGCTGCGAGCGCGCCGAGCCGCTCGGTCTCCGTCCGCAGGTGGAGGAAGGCGCGAAACGGGCACGTGACGAGCGGCACTCGTTCCTCGACTGGCGGCGCGGCGAGGTCGCCGAGCCGGAGGTCGAGCTGCTCGTCCACGCCCTCCTCGGCGGCCCGCCGGCGGCAGACGTCGAGCATCGCGGCCGACGAGTCGACACCGATCACGCGCACGCCCGCCCGTGCAGTCGGGATCGCGATGCGGCCGGTGCCGACCCCGAGCTCGACCACCGGCCCGCCCGCCTCGGCGGCGAGATCGACGTAGAAGTCGACGTCCTCGACGACGCTCCGGCTCCACGGGTCGTAGATCGCGGCGATCGCGTCGTACGGGGTCAGAGCGGCTTCCGCGTCACCCACACGTACTCCCGGCTGTCGTCTTCGAGCGGTCGCCGGTCGAAGGAGCCGTAGAGCCCTTCCAACTCGAGCCCGGCGACGTCGACCAGCCCCAGCCACTCGTTCTTCGTCGCCCACCACAGCGAGACCGACGCACCCTCGTCGAGGGTGATGTCGACGCGGTTGTCGCCGACGGCGTAGCGCAGGCTGTGCGGCAGGGGCTCTTCCTGATGCTGTCCGTCGAGGCGCGCGGCGATCGCATGGTCGAACGCGAACACGTTCCAGGCGAAGCGGCCGCCCGGCACGAGCGACTCCGCGACTCGCTCGAACGTTCTCCGGCGATCCGCCCAGGTCGGGAGGTGGAGGAGCGCACGGAAGGGGCAGTAGACGAGACCGGCCGGCTCCTCGAGCGCGAGCCCACGCATGTCGCCTTCGCGGAACTCGACGTCCGCGCCCGCCTCGGCGGCCTTGCGCCGGCCGTCGGCGAGCATCGCCGGCGAGCTGTCGATCCCGAGCACGCGCCTGCCGGTGGCCCGGGCCACGGGGATCGCGACACGGCCGTTGCCGACGGCGAGCTCGACGAGCGGTCCCTCGCTCTCCCGTGCGAGCTCGACGTAGAACGGGACGTCGTCGGTCATGTCGGCCGCCCAGCGGTCGTAGATCGGCGCGAACGAGTCGTAGGAGCTCATTGCGGGAGCCCCGGCAGCGACGGCGGAGGCAACGTCGGCGGAACGCGACGGTTGAACGGCCAAACCGGACGCGTAGCGTTCACGCCGCAATTCTCGCTGGGGGACGTTGGTACAGTCGCGGGATGGACGTCCAGGCGCTCGAATCCGAGGCCCTGGGCGCGATCGCGGCGGCACCCGACCTCGGCGAGCTCGACGATGTCCGCGTCCGCTTCCTCGGCCGCAAGAGCGAGCTCAAGCAGGCGCTCCGCGGCGTTCGGGACCGCGAGACGGGGATGACCCTGAACGCGCTTCGCGAGCGGCTCGAGGCGGCCCTCGCCGAGCGCAGTGCCGAGCTCGAGCGCGCGGAGCTCGAGCAGGCGCTCGCCGCGGAGTCGCTCGACGTCACCCTCCCCGGCGAGTCGTTCCCTCGCGGCCATCTCCACCTACTGACGCAGATCATGCGTGAGGTGGAGGAGATCTTCCTCGGCCTCGGCTACGAGATCGTCGACAGCCGTGAGGTCGAGACTGCGTGGCACAACTTCGACGCGCTCAACCAGCCGCTCAACCATCCTTCGCGCTCGCCGCGCGAAACGTTCTACGTCGACGACCACAAGACGCTCCTTCGGGCGCACACGTCGACGGGCCAGATCCGCGTGATGGAAACGCGCGAGCCGCCCATCTACGTCGCAGTGCCGGGGCGCACGTACCGGCGCGACACGCCGAGCCCGAAGAGCGCGCCGACCTTCCACCAGGTCGAAGCACTCGCCGTGGACCGGAGGATCACGCTCGCCGACCTGAAAGGGACGCTCCTGCACTTCTTCCGCGCGCTCTTCGGCGAGGACCGCGCGGTCCGCGTACGAACGAGCTACTTCCCCTTCACGGAGCCGTCGGTCGAGTTCGACGTTACGTGCTTCCTCTGCGCCGGGGCGGGCTGCGCGTTCTGTAAGTACTCCGGCTGGTTCGAGATGGGCGGCGCCGGCGTCGTCGACCCGGCGGTCTTCCAGAACGTCGGCTACGACCCGGACGAGTGGTCAGGCTTTGCGTGGGGCCTTGGGCTCGACCGCATCGCCGCCCAGCGCCACGGCGTCCCCGACATCCGGATGTTCTGGGAGAACGACCTCCGTCTCCTCCGCCAGTTCTGATGAGGATTCCCGTCTCCTGGCTCCGCGAGTACGTCCCGGTCGACGTCCCCGTCGAGGAGCTCGCCGCGCGCCTCGTGATCGCGAGCTGTGAGGTCGAGCGGATCGAAAGCCGCGGTGTGCCCGACGAGGATGGGAACGTCGCACTGTTCCGCGTCGGCCGTGTGCTCGAGGCCGCGAAGCATCCGAATGCCGACCGCCTGCAGCTCTGCCAGGTCGACGTCGGCGAGGCGGAGCCGCGCCAGATCGTCTGCGGAGCGTGGAACTTCGGCGCCGGCGCGACGGTCGCGGTCGCGCTGCCAGGCGCGCTGCTGCCCGGCGGCGTCAAGCTCGAGGAGCGCCCGCTCCGCGGGGCCCTCTCGCGCGGGATGATCCTCTCGGAGCGCGAGCTCGAGCTCGGCCCCGACCATACGGGCATCATCGTGCTCGCGGACGGTCCCGAGCCGGGGACGCCGCTCGCGGACGTGCTGCCGCTCGCAGAGCAGGTGCTGGAGGTCGAGACGGGCCACAACCGTCCCGACCTGCTCGGCGTCTACGGGATCGCCCGGGAAGTGTCAGCGCTTTTCGATCTCGACCTCGCGCCGATGCCCGGACGCGACCCCGAGCCGGCCGGCGACGAGCCGGTCGACATCCGCATCGACGACCTCGAGGGCTGCCCGCGCTACGTCGGTCGGCTGTTTCGGGGCCTGATCGTCGCCCCCTCGCCGGCGTGGCTCCGTGCCCGCCTCGTCGCGGCCGGCATGCGTCCCATCTCGAACGTCGTCGACATCACCAACTACGTCATGCTCGCCCTGGGGAGCCCGCTCCACGCGTTCGACCAAACGAAGCTACGCGAAGGGCGGATCGTCGTCCGCCGTGCGCAGCCTCGGGAGCCGATCCGAACCCTTGACGGGACGGTTCGCGAGCTCGACCCGCGTGACCTCGTGATCGCCGATGCCGAGCGTGTTGTCGCGATCGCCGGGATCATGGGCGGCGAGGACAGCGAGGTGACCGAGGAGACGACGAGCGTGCTGCTCGAGGCGGCGAACTTCGATCCGGTCACGATCATGCACAGCTCCGAGCGGCTCCGCGTTCGCTCGGAGGCGTCCAACCGCTGGGAAAAGGGAGTCGACCCCGAGGCGGCGCTCCAGGCGGCGCGACTTGCCACGGACCTCCTCCTTGGCGTCGCGGGCGCGCGCCTCGCCGGAGAGGCGGACGTGCGCGGCGAGTGGCCTCCGCCGCCGGTGATCCGCTTCCGTCCCGGGCGGACGGACGAGGTGATCGGGCTCCCGGTCGCTGGGGCGGAGCAGCGGCGGATCCTCGAGCGGCTCGGCTTCGCCGTCGACGGCGACTGGCAGGTGACGGTGCCGAGCTGGCGCGCGACGGACGTCACCCGGGAGATTGACCTGGTCGAGGAGGTTGGGCGATTCAAGCTCGACGACGTGCCGTTCACGATGCCGGCGCGCACCGCGATGTTCGGTCTGCGCACGAAGCGCCAGCGCGTGCGACGGCAGGTCCAGGACATCCTGGTCGGTCTCGGCTTCGACGAGATCTACAGCTGGAGCCTCGTGCCCGACGATCCGATGCCGGGCGCGATCCGGCTCCCGGAACCGCTCTCGAGCGAGCAGGCAGTGCTGCGGACGTCGCTCGTGCAGGGTCTGGTGGACGCCGCCCGCCGGAACGTCGAGGCCGGGAACGAGGACGTCGCCCTCTTCGAGCTCGCCCACGTCTACCTCCCGTCGGGCGAGGCGTTGCCGCACGAGCCGTGGCACGTCGGCGGCATCGTGGAAGGAGGCTTCCGACGTGCGAAGGGTGCGGTCGAGGCGCTCTACGCCGCCCTGCAGGTGGAGCCGGCGTTCGAGCCGGCGACCGACCTCGTGCTTCCCGGTCGTGGGGCCCGGACGGAAGAGGGTTGGGTGCAAGACGTGCGGCGTCCTGACCTTGCGGGCGCGTGGGGGTTGTTCGAGCTCGACGTGGACGCACTCGTCGAGCGCGTGCCCGACATCGTCCTGTACGAGGACGTGATCACGTATCCGGCCGTCAAGCAGGACCTCGCGTTCGCTGTCGACTCCGACGTGCCCGCCGGGGCGCTGATCGAGGCCGCGCGCGAGGCTGCCGGGCCGCAGCTTCGCGAGATCGAGATCTTCGACGTCTACCGCGGCGACCAGGTCGGCCCGGGCAAGAAGTCGGTCGCCTTCACGGTCGCCTTCCAGTCGTCCGAGCGCACGCTGTCCGACGAGGACGCTGCCGCGCTGCGCGAGCGGATCGTGCGGGCGCTCGCCGATCGGTTCGGCGCCGCTCTCCGGGCGTAGCGAATCCGGGCGGGGAGCTCAGGGGTATAGGCGATGACGATGCCTCGTCTGCTTCGATTCTTGCCCGTTCTGGCGTTCCTCGCGCTCGCCCCGTCGTCCGCGGTCGCGCAGCAAGGGCCTCTCGTCGCGGTCGTCGGGACGGGCGACGCCTTCGTGATCTCACTCGTCGACGAGAACGGCAGCCGCGTCACGAACCTCGATCCCGGCACGTACACGATCCAGGTCAGCGACCGCTCCGAGCTCCACAACATCCACCTCAGCGGCCCGCAAGTCAACCAGACGACCACGGTCGGGCAGATCACCGAGGCCACGTGGACGGTGACGTTCGTGGACGGGAGGTACACGTACGTCTGCGACGCCCACCCCAGCTCGATGCGCGGCACGTTCGTCGTCGGCAATCCGCCGACCGAGCTGGGCGAGCTCGAGGCCCAGGTCGGGCCGGGCGCCAAGATCGCGCTGAAGCGCCGTGGCGTGCGCGTCCGCACAGTTCCCGCCGGCCGCTACCGGATCGCGGTTCGCGACCGCACGCGCAAGGACAACTTCCATCTGCTCGGCGCGGGCGTGAACCGCCGGAGCGGCGTCGCGTTCACCGGAAGGGTGCGCTGGACGGTGAGCCTGCGAGCGGGGAAGACGTACCGCTATCGCAGCGACGCGCACCCGCGTCTGAGCGGCACGCTTCGCGCGCGCTAGCAATCCGGTTCCCACGAGTCCGCGTATCGTGCGGCGCATGCTTCGCCTCTCTCTCGCCGTCGCCGCCGCTCTTGCCGCAGCCGCCGCTGCGGGGTCCCAGACGCTCCCCGGCGGCTACGACGACCCCTCACCGCCCCCGGCTTCGCCGCCAGCACCCCCGCCCGCCGGATCGACTGCGAGCTCCCTGGTTGCGACCGTCGGCCCGAGCTTCACGATCTCACTGAAGACGGCGTCCGGGGCCCGCGTTCGCGGCTTGAAGGCGGGCCGGTACGCGATCACTGTTCGCGACCGCTCGCGCTCGCACGACTTCCATCTCTCCGGCCGGGGTGTCGACCGCAAGACGGGCGTCGCTTTCAAGGGCACGACTCGCTGGAGCGTGACGTTCCGGAAGGGCAACGTCTACCGCTACCGCTGCGACCCGCACGCCTCGACGATGCGCGGCTCGTTCCGGGTCCGGTAGTCCCGTCAGCGAGTGCGGCGGGCGGGCTCGACGAGGCCGGCGTTGGGCCCGCCGGCGCTCGGATGTCCGCCTGCCGGTCGAGCTCGGCGTTCAGCTCGGCGCCGAACAGGAGCGCGACCGCCGAGTAGTTCAGCCACAGCAGCAGGACGATTCCGCCGGCGAGCGAGCCGTACGTCTTGTCGTACGAGTCGGAGAAGCTCGTGTAGAGGGCGAAGAGGCCTGAGAGCGCGAGCCAAAGCAGGCTGCCGACGAGCGACCCCGGCGAGATCCACTTCGAGTTCCGCTGGGTCTCGTTCGGCGCCAGGAAGTAGACGAGGGCGAAGAAGATCAGGACGCCACGAAGGTCAGCGTCAGGGCCTCGAGCACCGCGCCGGGCGCGACGACCCCGAGGAGGCTCTCGAGCTCGTCGTAGGCCGGGAGACCGAGCCCGTCGTGGCCCATGAACCCTTTGCCGCGCGCGTGCCCGCGTCGAGCCACTCTCCGACGCTCGGGCCGGTCGGGCTCGGCGGCGTCCGCCCGGTCGCGGCCGGCGTCTCCGTCGCCATTCGACTGGGCTGTCGGTCAGTCGCGGTCGACGAGCTCGAACTGGCCGAGCCGCGCCCAGGTCTTCCCCTCGCGCCCGCGACGTGCGAGGTAGCGCATCGACGCGCCGATCCCGCCCGCGAGCACGAATCCTGCCCCGACCGCGCCGGCGACCGCGATCGGCAGGCGCTCCCTCACCTTGGCGGCGACGTTCGTGGCCTCGCCGAAGCCGGCTCGCAGCTGCTCCAACGAGGTTGCGAGCTGCTCGCGCTCCGCCTCGATGTCGCGGCGGACCTGCTCGGCGGTACGGCCGTTACGCGCGGCCATTGCTCCTCAGCGTCTCGCCGGTCTTGCGGGCCTCCTCGATCGCCTGCTCGGGCACCGGGGGAGACCCCTTCTTGAACGCGCTGAGGGCGAGTCCCGCGAAGACGCCCGTCAGCACGAGGAGACCGGCGGCGACCAGCAACAGCGCCAGCCAGGTGGCCATCGCGGTGGCGAGCCCTGCTGCGGTCGCGGCCAGCAGAAATCCGAGCGCGAACACGGCGAGCAGTGCGGCCCCCGCGCCGAGCACCGCACCGACGCCGAGCGCGCCGACCTTCCCTTTCAGCTCCAGCGATGCGAGCTCGAACTCGAGACCGACGAGCGCCTTCGCGTGATCGGCGACGTCCTTCGCCGCCGTTCCCACTCCCGGCTGATCAGTCGCGCGGGTGGGCATGACCTCTCCAGTCGATGACCTTGGCGAGCAGGATGCCGACGGCGAACGCAGCCGCGAGGAGCACGAACGGGTTCGGGCCTGCTCCCGGTCGGCGCGGGCCGAGCTGCGGCCCACTCGGCGCCGAGGGCGGCTCCGGACGCGAAGCACCACCCGCGAGGCGAGCCTTCACCAGGCCGGGCTTGAGCTTGCGCAGGAACGCTGAGTCCTCGGCGAGCGGGCGGGCGAGCTTGCCCGCGAGCCCACCGCGTGCGGCGGCACGCCGCGACGTCTCTCCGAGCTTGTCGGCGGCGCGCTCGACGGTCTCGTCGCCGCGAGTCACTTCTTCGCTGGGGGCTCCTCGCCCGTGGTCGCGCGCCAGATCTTCGACGCTGTCGCACGGGCGCCGATCGCGGCGACCGCTCCCAGGCCCGCGTACAGCGCGCTCCAGAGCAGCTTTCGCAGCATGGTGGGCGTCTTGCCGCGCCGGGGGCCAGCGAAACCTCCGGGGCGGTTATTCGCGACCCCTATCCGGTGTTGGAGGTCTCGCTGGGAGGGCGCTTGGCGAGCGCGTCGACCTCAGCCTCCGAGAGGTCGAGGTCGACGCGCCCTTCGAGGATTCCGCGCACGCGCTCGGCCGGGACGTAACGCGTCGAGAAGAAACCGGTGGCGACGACGAGGCCGTTGAAGATGTCCTCGGACGTCTCGCCCACGACCTCCTCGACGCGGCCGATCTGGTGGCCCTCGCGCGCGTGCACCGGCCAGCCGCGCGCGATCACGAACCACGAGACCGGGTAGCTCATACCGGACGCCCGCCGATGTACCAGACGGGGCCCTGTGTCGCGACGGGCGCAGTGTCCGAGAGTGCGTGGACGATCCGGATCTCCGCACGAATCCCGTCCGCGTCGAGCCGCTCGAGGCAGCGGCGGACCATCCCGGGCGATGCCCCGTAGCCGAACCGGCGTGCGCAGCGGAAGCGGAACGCTGGCGTCGGGTCGAACCGCGCCGGGTTGAGCGGCGCCATCAGCAGCGCGGCGCGGTCGAGCTGGTCGGTCGAGCGAAACCGGGTCTCGGCGTAGACGTCGCTCCAGTCCGGCGGAAGCCTCTGGAGCTCCGCGTCCCACGAGGGAGCGAGCGCGGGGCGCTCCTCCGGCCTGGCCGTCTCTTCGGCGGCTTCCGAGACGGCGACGCGCTCGAGGGTTCCGGTTATCCGTTCCCTGTCGAGGCGCCGCAGGAGACGCTCGACCGTGTCGGGCCGTGGCCCCGGCCCCACGCGTGCGCAGAAGAAGCGCACCGCGCTCCCGCTCCGGCCGGCATGTAGGGGGGCCAGGAGGCCCGCGGCGCGGGCGGCTCGTCCCTCGTCGTCGACGGTCAGGAGCAGCCGTGCTTCGCTCCACCCCTCCGGCAGCTCGCTCACGATCCGGCGCCACTGCTCGACGAGCCTCACCGGGCGGCAGCTTAGACACATTGCGGTTGGCTCCAAGCGTGTCGACCGGTCGGTTCAGACGGCGCGCGGGCTGAGAGCCCGCGCGCCTGATGGTCGGCGCCGCCTAGTCGGCGCCTTGGTCCCGCTGTCGCTGCGTAAACTCAGGCGAATGGCCAAGGTCGAGGGCAAGGCCGAGCTGTCGGAGCAGGCGCTGCGCGAGCTGCTGCGCGAGATGCTGCTGATCCGGCGGTTCGAGGAGAAGGTCGAGGAGCGGTTCCGGGCAGGTGAGCTTCCCGGCTTCCTCCACGTCGACATCGGCCAGGAGGCGGTTGCCGTAGGCGTCTGCCGTGCGCTCGACGAGCACGACGTCATCGCCTCGACGCACCGCGCGCACGGCCACACGCTCGCGAAGGGGACACACCCGAACGCGGTAATGGCCGAGCTCTACGGAAAGGCCGAAGGGTGCTCGCACGGCTACGGCGGCTCGATGCACCTCTACGACGTGGAGCGCGGGAACCTGGGAGCGAACGCGGTGGTGGGCGGCGGCCTGCCTGCCACCGTGGGCGCCGCGCTGGCGTTCAAGTTCCGCGGACAGCCACGCGTGGCCGTTGCCTTCTTCGGCGACGGCGCCACGAACATCGGCACCTTCCACGAGTCGATGAACCTCGCGCAGCTGTGGAAGGTTCCGGCCGTCTTCGTCTGCGAAAACAACCACTGGGCAGAGTCGACCCCGTCCTGGCAGCACATGCCGATCGAGGAGGCGGGCAAGCGCGCGCTCGCCTACGAGATGGAGACGATCCGGGTCGACGGGCAGGACATCGAAGAGGTCTATGCCGCGACCCAGCGCGCGCTCGAGCATGCGCGCGGAGGGAACGGGCCCGTCTTCCTCGACGTCGAGACATACCGCCTCGTAGGGCACTACATCGGCGATCCGCAGGTCTACCGGCCGAAGGACGAGCTGCCGCGCCTGCGCGAGGCGCAGGATCCGATCACGAAGCTGAGAGAGCGCCTCGACGTCTCGGACGACGACTTCGAGGAGCTCGACCGCGAGGTGACGGGGATCGTCGACGAGTCCGTCGAGTTCGCGAAGCGCGGCACCGACCCCGCGCCTGAGGACGCCCTGAAGAACGTGTACGTGTAATGCCGGAGCTCTCTTATCGGGAAGCGGTTCGCGACGCGCTCTCTCGCGCGATGCGCGAGGACGACGACGTCTTCTTGATGGGCGAGGACATCGCGGAAATGGGCGGCTCGATGGGCGTGACGCAGGGGATGCTGGCGGAGTTCGGCCCGGAGCGAGTCCGCAACACGCCGATCTCGGAGGCCGCGATCGTCGGCGCCGGGATCGGAGCCGCGATGCAGGGCATGCGCCCTGTCGTCGAGATCATGTACGAGGACTTCCTCACGCTCGCCGCCGAGCAGGTGGTCAACCAGGCGGCCAAGCACCGCTACATGTCCGGTGGGCAGGTGAAGGTGCCGCTCACGATCAGGACACAGGGAGGGGCAGGCTGGTCGCCCGGAGCCCAGCACGCCCAGCAGCTCGAGGCGTGGTTCGTCCACGTCCCGGGGCTGAAGGTCACGTACGCGACGACGCCGTCGGACGTCCGAGGCCTCCTCTGGAGCGCGATCTACGACGACAACCCGGTCGTCTTCTTCGAGCACCGGCTGCTGTACGGCTTCAAGGAGGAGGTGCCGGACGAGCTCGAGCCAGTGCCGCTCGGCGAGGCTCGGATCCACCGCGAGGGTGAGGACGTTACGGTCGTCGCGCTCGGACCGCTCGTCCACGAGACTCTGCGCGCGGCCGACGAGGCCGAGAAGGAGGGTGTCTCGGTGGAGGTGGTCGACCCGCGCACGCTCCAGCCGCTGGACGAGCGCACGATCGTCGAGTCGGTCAAGAAGACGAACCGCTGCGTCGTCGCCCACGAGGCCGTGACGCGAATGGGGTTCGGCGCCGAGGTCGCCGCGGTCGTGCAGTACCAGGCCTTCGACTGGCTCGACGCGCCGATCGAGCGCGTCGGCGCGCGCTTCACGCCGCTGCCCTTCGCGCCGGTGATGGAGGAGTTCGTCGTCCCGCACTCGGAGGAGGTGCTGGCGGCCGTCCGGAGGGCCGTCGGCCGCGATGGCGGTTGAGATCAAGCTTCCCCGGCTCGGCCAGGGGATGGAGTCGGGGACGATCGTCAAGTGGCTCAAGTCCGAGGGCGACCAGGTCGAGAAGGGCGAGCCGCTCTACGAGCTCGATACCGAGAAGGTCACCCAGGAGGTCGAGGCCGACGCGTCGGGCGTCCTGCTCAAGATTCTCTTGAGCGAGGGTGAGGCCGACGTCGGCACGACGATCGCCTACGTCGGGGAGGCCGGCGAGGAGGTCGCAGAAGGTGACGGCCGCGCCGAAGAGCCCGAACGGGCCGAGGCGGAAGGTGCGCCCGCGAGCGCCGAGAAGCCTGCGGAGGCGCCCGCCCGCGAGCCCGAGCGCGAGCGGGGCCGCGTCGCCGCCGCGGCCGAGGCAGCTGAGGCGCCGCCTCCAGCTCGCACCGACGGTGGCCGTATCAAGGCCTCGCCGCTGGCACGCCGGATCGCGCGTGAGCGCGGCATCGACCTCGCCGCGGTGGGCGGTACCGGGCCCGAGGGCCGCATCGTCGCCGAGGACGTCGAGCGCGCCGTGGCGGCTCCCATGGCGGCGCCCGGGCGGGCGGAGGTCGAGGCCGAGATCGAGGAAGTAGAGCTCACCCAGACGCGGAAGACGATCGCGCGCCGCCTGACGGAGGCGTGGCAGGCCCCGGTCTTCCAGCTCACCGTCTCGGCAGACATGACGCGCGCGCTCGAGCTCCACGATCGGCTACGGGAGCGGCAGCGCGAGGGCGAGGCGAAGCCGACTCTCTCGGACGTCCTCACGCGCGTGTGCGCGTCGGCGCTTCTGCAACATCGCGAGCTGAACGCCCACTTCACGGACGGACGCGTGCTGCGCTTCTCGTCGGCGCACGTCGGAATCGCGGTCGCGGCTCCGTCGGGCCTGGTCGTTCCCGTGCTGCGATCGTGCGAGCGCAAGCCGGTCGTGCAGATCGCGGCGGAGCGCGCCGACGTGGTCGGGCGCGCGCGCGAGGGCAAGCTTCGCCGCGAAGACCTCGAGGGCGGGACCTTCACGATCTCGAATCTCGGTATGTACGGCGTCGAGCAGTTCGTCGCAGTGCTCAACCCCCCGCAGGTCGCGATCCTCGCTGTAGGCGCGGTGGAGGAGCGGCCGGTCGTGGAGGAGGGCGATCTCGTGATCCGGCCGACCATGACCCTCACGCTCACCTGCGATCACCGCGCCGTCGACGGCGCCGCGGGCGCCGACTTCCTTAGGACGTTGCGAACCTTCATCGAGGAGCCGGGCCTCGCGCTCTGACCCGACGGACCACCCGGAAATCAGGGGCTGAGCTCGGACCGTGCGACGGTCGCGGTCTCTTGGCCGCGCCACCGCGCCGCACACTAAGATCGCGCGCCTGATCGCGCTCGCGCTGCGCCTGGGGCTCGCGGCCGTTCTCGGGGTCGCCGCCGCGTCGAAGCTCGCCCGCCCGAGGGAGAGCGCCGCGTCGCTTGCTGCCCTTCGCGTCCCCCGCGCGGCGCTCGGCGTCGCCGTGGGGCTCGAGCTCGTCCTGGCGGTCGGCGTCGCTCTCGGGTCGGCGCTCGCCGCGTACGCCGCAGCCGGGCTTCTCGTGGCGTTCGCCGCCGTCCTCGTCGCCGCGATCCGACGTGGCGCGCTCGGCCGCCCGTGCCCGTGCTTCGGCGCTCGCGGACGGATCGGCTGGCCGGCGGTCGGCCGCAATCTCGGTCTCGCCGCAGGCTTCGCCGCCGTTCCGTGGTTGCCCCGGCTCGACGCTCAGGGGTGGCTCGCAGTCGGCCTCGCGCTCGCGCTGGCGGGCGTCGCCGTCCTCGTGCTCGCCGTACTGGCGCTCGCGCGCGAGGTCGGCGAGCTGCGGCTAAGGCTGCCGCCGGACGCAGCGCTGGAGCTCGCCTCCGAGGGGCCGGAGATGGGCGAGCGGACGCCGCTCGTCGAGCGGTTCCGGCGCGACTCCGGAGCGCGCTTCGCGCTCGCGGTCTTCTCGTCGGAGGGATGCCGCCTGTGCCGTGCGCTCGAGCCGGCCGTCGCGGCGCTCGGGCGCGACCCGCTGCTCTCGGTTCAGGTCTTCGACGAGGTCCGCGACCGCGACGCGTGGGAGGAGCTCGCCGTTCCCGGCAGTCCATACGCAGTCGCGCTCGCCCTCGATGGCACGGTCCGCGCCAAGGGCACCTTCAACAGCCTCGGCCAGCTGGAGACAATTCTCGCGGCGGCCGAACGGCGAGAGGCGCGTGCCTGAGCTCGGCTCGGCGGTCGCACGCTCGACCTCCCGCCGCGGCTTTCTCGCGCGGCTCGGCGGGGCGCTCGTCGCGGCGGCGGCGGGCGGCTCGGTCAAGCCCGGCGACGCCGACGCCTTCCACTTCTGCGGCCACATCTACACGACCGACTCCTGTCCGCACCCCACCGGGCTTCCGCGCGTCGACGCGCACGGGTATCCCCTCCGCGCCCGCGACGGCAAGCCGGTGGACAACCTCGGCCGCGTGGTGGACGCCCGTGGCCGTCCCGTCGACGAGCAGGGCCGGCCGCTGACCGACCCGGATCGGCGGCCGCTTCCTCCCGCGCCACGCACGCGCGTGTGTCTCGACGGCGTGCGCGCCGAGTTCGGGTTCCGGACGTTCATCGACGGGGGGTGGTACCGCTGCTGCGGCGGGCACATCCGGAAGCTCGTCGACTGCTGCGGCTACACGGGGACGCGGATCAACGGGGACGCGGCGCTGACCGGCTACTGCTACCGCGGCCGGCGCGTGTTCTGCGTCCTCTACTACGACACGAAGGTTCCGTGCTAGCCGTCGCAATCGCCGCCGTGGCGCTCGTCGCCGGCCTCACCGGCGCATGGTCGCCCTGTGGGTTCTCGATCGTCGAGACCGTAGGCGCCGCGGAGCGCCGGATAGGTCTCGCGGCCTCCTGCGCGGCGTTCGCGCTCGGCGCGCTTGTCGGCGGCGTCGCCACGTTCGCCGGCCTCTCAGCAGTAGGCGCAATCGTGCCGGGAGCCGGCAGGTCGCTTCTCGTTCCGGCGGCAGCTCTCGCCCTCGCGGCCGCGCTGGCCGAGGCTCGCGGCGTCCGCGTCGTGCCGCAGATCCGGCGCCAGGTGCCCGAGCCGTGGCGCCGGCGGCTGCCGCTTCCGCTCGCGGCGTGCGCGTACGGCGTTCTCCTCGGCGTCGGGTTCGCGACGTTCGTCCTGACGCTCGCGGTCTGGGCGCTCGCGGCGATCAGCTTCGCGGTAGGCGACGTGCGCCTCGGCGTTCTCGCAGGCCTGGCGTTCGGGGCGGGACGGGCGCTGCCGGTCGTCGCCCTGGCGCCGATCAGCGGCCACGCGCTCGGGCGTGAGATCGTCGACGTGATGGCGATGGAGCCGCGCGTGCTGCGCGGGTTCCGGCTCGCGGACGCCGTCGCGCTCACGGCGTGTGCCGG
>JBKOYJ010000113.1:0-10277 GCA_046725345.1 Actinomycetota bacterium
TCGTCGACCGCGACGGTACGGTCCGCGCCGCATGGGGCTACGACGCGGGCGAGGTGCCGGACGTGGACGAGCTCCTCTCCGCGGCGCGCGCCTCGGCCTCGTAGCGGCCGCGCTCTACCTCGCGGCCGGCGTGGTCGCTACAGCTCCGGCGATCGGCGACGCGTGGACGAAGTACGTCGCCTGGGGCGAGCGGCCGGCCGGGCGGGTCTCGCCGGGCGACCACCTCCAGGTCGGCTACCAGCTCTGGCTCGTGGGAGATCAGATCGAGCGCGGCCGAGAGCCGTGGCGCGATCCATACAGCTTTCGGCCCGAGGCGGCGCCGCGCCCGAGCTTTGCCGGCTGGCCCTTCGGGCTCGTCTACTGGCCGCTCGAGCGCGTGGTCGGCCGTGTACGCGCCTGGAACGCGCTCGTGCTGATCGGCTTCATCGCGGCAGGCGGCTTCACCGCGGCCTGGCTGCTCGCGCTCGGGCTCCCGCGCGCACCCGCGCTCGCGGGCGGGCTGGTGTTCGCGCTCGCGCCCTACCGCGTGGCGCAGAGCAGCGAGCACCTGCTCGGCCTCGTGGCCGTGCTCCTGCCGCTCGCGCTGCTCGGCCTCGAGCGCGGGCGGCAGGGGCGGCACGGATGGCACGCGCTGGGGGTGGTAGCGGCGGTGTCCGTTCCGCTCTCGGGCCAGGTCCAGCTCGCGCTCGCGGCGGTGCCCTTCGCGGCGGCGTATGCGCTCTGGCGGCGGATGGTGTGGACGGCCGCGGCCATCTTCGCGGCAGGCGGTGCGGCCGGCCTGCTCGTGTACGAGACGCTGATCGCCACCTCGACCGAGGCACAGGGCCGCACGCTGCGGGAGGTCGCGCGTTACTCCGCAAAGCCGGTCGACTTCCTCTCGCGAACGACGGGCAACGGGATCGAGCGCGTCGTCTTCCTCGGCTGGCTCACGCCGCTGCTGGCGCTCGCCGGCCTCGCGCTGCTCCTGCGGCTGCGCCGCTTCGATCTCGCAGCGCTGCTCGGCCTCGGCGCGCTCGTCCCGATCGTGCTCGCCCTCGGCACGCACCTGCCGAGCTACGAATGGCTCTGGAAGCACGTCGAGCCGTTCCGTTTTCCGCGAGTACCGGAGCGGCTGCTTCCGGTCGCCTCGCTCGCGCTCGCCGCTCTCGTCGCGATTGCGCTGGCCGGAGTCCGCCGGGAGCTCGTCGCCGTCGCCGCGCTGCCTTTGCTGGCGCTCGATCTCTGGATCGGAGCGTTCGGCCCTTCGGCCGCGGACCCCGCGAACCGCGCCTACGCTGCGCTTGCGGCCCGCCCCGCGGGACGCGTGCTCGAGCTTCCCACGTTCGCCCCCGAGCGCTACCTCGGCAGCGTCTACCTCGAGTACTTCCCGCAGGCGCCGCGTCAGCGACCGGGCGGCTATTCGACGCTCGCGCCCCCCGCGGCCGTGCGCACGCTGCGGCGGCTTCGGCCACTCGACTGCGGCGCCGATCGCGGGCTGCTGCTCGACCGCTTCGGCATCCGCTACGTGGTCCTGCACCGGGCGCTTTTCACGGCTGACGGCATTCCGCCGGCCTGTGCCGGGCGCGCTCGACGCCGTTTGCTTGCGCTCGGTTTCCGCGCGCTGGCCCGCGACGGTGACATCGAGCTGCTCGGACGCCTGTAAGCTGTCGCAAATGCCACGAGCTTCGGCATTCGGCGTGCTCGCGCTGATCGCTGCGACCGGCGTCGTCGGGCTGGCGAACGCCAAGGAGCAGACCTCGGCGCGCGTGAGGGTGGTTTCGTGCCCCGGCCGAAGCTTCACCTTCGTCTTTCATCCGCTGCTCGGAGCTTCCGTGAGGACGGGGGGCCGCGAGCTCGTCGCAGTCTCGGCGCACGGCTGGACGGTCAGTCCCGCCTGCAGGTCGATCTCACGTACGCAGCCGTTCACGAGTCCGGCCGAGCCGCGCTTCAACGTCTACCGCCCTCTGACGCTCCGCTGCCACGTCGGAACGCGCCTCGTGATCTACCTCGGAGCGGTCAGAACGCAGCGTGGCGAGACGCTCGTCGGCAGGAACGTCGTCGTCGCGAGCGGGGATCCCGCGCGAGTCGTCGTCGGCGCGTCGCTGACGAATCGGCCCGTAAGCCGGCGCGATCGCCTCGGCCCGTTCCTCTACCGCAATCCAGCCAACTGCCTCAGTTAGAGGGTTGACATCCCCCCGCGCGCCCGCCGCGAAGCTCGGCGAGGGGCAGGAGCTCAAACAGCTTGGCGCTCGGGCCTGGCTGGAAGGAGCGTGGCCGCGCCGAGACCGATCAGCCCGATGCCGGCGAGGACGGCCATCGCCAGCGCGTACGACCGGTTGCCGGATGCGAGGTCGGACACGAGGATCGTGCCGGCGATCGCGGTACCGAACGACGAGCCCAGGTTCGAAACGCTGCGCGACAGGCCCGAGATCTCGCCCTGACGGTCCTCGGGGAAGCTGGACTGCACAAGGTTGACCGAAGGGGTCAGCATGATCCCCAGGCCCGAGCCGACCAGGAAAAGCCCTGGTATGAAGGCGAGAACGTTGTCCGAGGCGCTGACCAGCCCGATCAAGAGCCCGATGCCGGCCACGGTTGTAACGAAGCCCGCGATGATCAGGGTCTTCTGCGTGCGCCGCTTGGCAAATCGCTCTGCACCGAACGACGTCAGCAGAACGCCGAGCGTGGCCGCCGTGAAGATGACGCCCGTCTCGATCGCGTTGTACCCGCGAACAGTTTGCAGGAAGACCGCGACGACGAACGACGTCCCCAGGAGGAGCAGCCACTGGATGTTCTGGGTGACGAGACCGAGGTTCGAGATGCGGTTCCGGAACAACCCGGTGGAGAGCAGCGGCTCCTTCCCCCTTCGCTCGCGGGAGCGGATGTAGAGGAAGAATCCGATCAGGAAGCCGGCCCCGATCGCCATCAGCACTACCGTGACGGCCTTGTCGCTGTCGGCGAAGAGGACTCCGACGACGACGAAGAACATGCCGACAGCCGAGAGAATCGCTCCGAGCACGTCGAACGGCCGCGTTGGGTCCGGCGCCACGGGATCGACCATCCGGCGGCTGAGCACGATGATCGTCGCGACGACCAGGGCTTGGAAGACGAACGCGGCCCGCCAACTGATCCCCGTCGTGATCAGGCCGCCGATCAACGGTCCTGCCGCGGCGCCGATGCCTCCCAGTCCGCTGATCACGCCGAATGCGCGTGCGCGGGAGGTGAGATTGCTGAACGCCATCGTCGTGAGGATGTAGACGGGCGGGATCAAGAGCGCCGTGCCAATGCCTTCGAGGACCGAGTTGCCGACGACCAGCACGAAAAGACCGGGCGAGAGGGCGCTCAAGAGGGCGCCCACTCCGTACAACGTGAGACCTCCGATGAAGCACCGCCTGCGGCCCCAGCGGTCCGTCAACTTGCTGCCGGGAATCATGAGGACCGCCATGATCAGCAAGAAGAGCGTGATCGCGAGCTGGACACCCTGAACCGTCGTGTCCAGGTCCTCGCTGATGTCGTTGATCATGACGTTCATGTTCGAGCCCGCGAAACTGCAGATGAACTGGGCCAGAGCCAGCGGAAGGAGGAATTTCACGCGGGCAGCGCCCGTCGGGTCCGCTATCGCTGCTTGCAAATGCGCCGTCCCCTTCGTCCGCGGCGACCCAGAGAGGGCGAGACTCTACATACCCATCGCGTGAGTAACCATCGCGACGGCCTCAGTCCGCAGGGCGCGTGATCACGTTTGCCCCATGACTAAATCACCCGGGAACATCGAGCGCATCGCCGGTCCAGCCGGATATGTGTCATCACCGGGTCCTCACCAGCCCGGCGGCAAACGCGAGCGCGCGAGAGCCGGTGAGCGGCCGTGCGCATACACGCTCAGGTCCGTGCCTCGCGGTACAGGACACACGAGTCGGCGGGGTGGTCGGCGAGAGGTAGTGCAGGAGCTTCGGCATCACGCCATCTCCACTCTGTGCCACAAAGGGAAAAGGCGAGTCGAGATCAACGGGTGTAGATCAGCGCCCCATCCCGCGAGCCGTCGACCGCCTCGAACGCCGCCACGTCCGCCTCACGGGCACGGGCCCTGTAGGTACTGCCGGCACTCGGCGTCGGTGAGCGAGCGCGTGACGCGCCCGCGCGCGATCTCGAGCAGCCGGTCGACGTCGAGCGCCCACACGTGAACGTACGGAGTGGGCTCGCTGCGCACGCCGGCGAGGAGCTTGCCGTCCGGGCTGAAGATCGCCCGCTTCGCGCCGTCGCCGAGCTTCAGCAGCTCGACGTCGCCGGGCCAGTCCCAGACTCTCGTGCTCATGGTGGGGTCGACGGTCGTGAGCGCCAGGCGCGTGCCGTCGCGGCTGAACGCGATGCCCTCGATCGGCGCGCCGGCCGCCACGGTCCGCACCAGCTTCCCGGTCGCCGCGTTCCACACCAGCGGACCTGCGCCCCCTTCGGTCAGGATCTGCGTCCCGTCGGGGCTCCAGGCGGCCGCGCCGCCGGGACCGGGCGCGTTCTGGGTGCGCGCGAGCTGTCGCCCGCTCGCGACGTCCCAGATGCGTGCCCCACTCTTGCCGAAGGCGAGCAGACGCTTCCCGTCTGCGCTCCACTCGACGGAGTACGTACCCGTGCCGATTGGTCGACGGCCAGGGAACACTCTTAGCTCGCGGCCGGTGTCGGCGTTCATGATTCGGGCGGTCCCGTCGGATCCGGTCGTAGCAATGCGTGTGCCGTCCGGGCTGAAGGCTATGCCGTTGACCGCGCAGGTCCGCGGGGCAAAGCAGTGCCGTCCCCGCACGGCAAGGAGTTCGTCGCCGCTCGCGGCGTCGTAGACCCGCGCGCTTCCATCGGCGCTGGCCGTCGCGATCCGCGAGCCGTCCGGGCTGACGTCGATGCCGTCGACGCCGCGGACCGGCGCGTCCGACCGTGCGTCCCTGTCGAGGGTGAGGAGCTCGGCCCCGGTCTCCGCACTCCAGATGCGGACCGTCCCCGCCGGCCCCGAGCTCGCGACGAGCCGTCTGCCGTCGGGCGTGAAAGCGATGGCCGGAGCGACCGGCCCGGACAGAGGCCCGGGCAACGTCAGGACCTCTCCGCGCCCTGCCGGTGACACGTCCCAGACCCTCGCCTCCTGCGAGATCTGGCCGACCGTCACCAGCCTCGTCGCGTCCGCGGAGAAGGACACGCTCATCACCGGACTTGGGTTCCCCCGCAGCGCGAGGAGCTCCCGGAGCTTGCCGTTCCGCACCGCCCACACCCTCGCCGCTCCGTCCACGCCCGCGGTCGCGAGCTCGAGGCCGTCGCGGCTGAACTCGATGTCCATCACGCCGCCCGAGTGCGCCTCGACCGCGTCGAGCAGCTCGCCGCCCGGCAGCCGGTAGAGCTGGAGCTCCGGATTGATGTCGCCGTGGCTGGCGGCCAGCAGCGTGCCGTCGGGGCTGACGGCGATCTCTCTCGCCCCGGCCTCGCCGCTCGGGTCCTCGACGAGGCCGGCCTCAGCTCCGGTGGACAGGTCGAAGATCCGCGCGACGACCGGTGAGACCGGGGTCCCGCGGGACCACGGGGAGACCGCGATCCGGTCGTCGCCGACGAACGCGACCCCCTCCGACCACGCGTCCTGCACGTTAGTTCGGTTGTGCACGTTCGCGAGCTCCAGCAGCTCCCGCCCGCTTCGCACGTCCCACAGCCGCACAGCCCGATCGGTGCCGAGCGTGGCGAGGCGACGACCGGCGGCATCGAACTTCGTCGCGAGCACGGCGCCCTTGTGTGCGCGCAGTGTGTGCAGCAGCTCGCCCGTCTTGGCGCTCCAGAGTCGTGCGGTGCCGTCCGCGGCTCCGGTCGCGACGACGTCGCCCTTCGGGCTGTAGCCGACTGCGAGCACCTGATCGGAGTGGCCTTTGAGGGTCGCGAGCCGCTTGCCCGTGCCAACATCGCGGAGACTCGCGGTGTTGCCCTTGACATCGGCCGCGACGAAGCTGGCGCCGTCGGGCGCGAGCTCGGCGACGTGCCCCAGTCCGGAGACAGGGCTCTTCCGACCGACGCCCGGAACGGCCGTCAGCACGCGCGAAGCGGCGAGCGCGTCGTGCAGCGCCTGCTCTGTCTCGGGCAGCACCGTGCCGTCGTGGCTGCGCGTCGTCTTCGCCGACTCGAGCGCCAGCAGGATGCTCAGCTCCGGGTCGAGCTCGAGGTTTGCCCGTGCCGACGCCGCAAGCTGACGGGCCTTCTGCAGCCGCGCCTCGTCGCTGGCCTGGCCGCGGAGGACGAGCGCGAACGCCGCCAGCACGGACGCCGCCGCGGCGAGCACGGCGAAGCCGGCGAGGATGGCGCGGCGACGGCGAGCGCGACGGCGCGCCGCCACGTCGGCCGCGGAGCGCGCCTCGGCGAGGAACTCCCGCTCCCCGGCGGTGAGGGCCAGGTCGGTCGCTTCCGCCCACGCCTCGAACTGGGCGAGGCGGCCCTCGCGCGGCAGGTACTCGGGGTCGTTGCCCGAGTCGTGCCACTCCTCCACGGCTTCGACGAGCCGCCGGTGGAGGAGGAGGTCCTCGCGCCGCTCGTCGATCCAGGCGCGCAGCCGGTCCCACTGGCCGAGGATGGCCTCGTGGGCGACCTCGACCGTCGGCGTCCGCGTCAACGGCTCGCGGTCGAAGGAGAGGAGCCGGTGCTCGCCGTAGCGGCCGAGGATCGCCTCGAGCACCTCCGGCTCGAGCTCGAGCCCGCGCAGCTCGCGCCTCCGCACGCGGCGGCGCGTGTCCTGGCCGTTCGGGTCGACGCTGACCAGCCGCAGGAACACGTGACGGCAGGCGCGCCGCGCCGGCCGGTCGAGGCGCGCGTAGAGCTCCTCGGCGCGCCGGCCGAGAGCGCCGACGACGCCCCCGGTGCCGCGGTACCCCTCGAGCGTGAGCAGGTCGCTCGTGCGGGCGGCGAAGAGCTCGGTCAGGGCGTACTGGAGGAGCGGAAGCGCGCCTGGCTGGTCGTGCACGTCCGCGACGATGTGAGAGACGAGGCCCGCCTCGAAGCGGACACCGACGGCGGCCGCCGGGCGCTCGATCGCCTCGGCGAGCTCATCCTCCGACGGCGCCGCCACCGTCACCATGCCGGCTCCGAGCAGCTCACCGAACTCCGGGTAGCGCAGTGGGTGGTCGAGGAAGTCGGCGCGTAGCGTGACCACCAAGCGCACGGGCGCGCGCGGGTCGGCGGCGAGCGCGCTCAAGCCGTCGAGGAACCGGCGGCGCATCTCCTCGTCCGTCGTGAGGGTGAAGAGCTCCTCGAACTGGTCGACGACGAGCAGCAACTCGCTGCCGGGCGGGAGGATGCGCTTGACCGCTCGCCGGATGCCGAGCTCGTCGCGGGCGAGCTCCTCAACCAGGTCGTCCGGCCGCTCGACCGCGACTCGCAGGAGCGAGGCGGCCAGCTCCTCGAACGGGTAGGCGCCCGGAAAGAGATCGGCGACGAGCCAGCGGTCCGAGCCGGGAAGCGCGCCCTTCCGCAGCGCCGGGACGAGCCCCGCCTTCACGACCGACGACTTGCCGATGCCCGACGGGCCGACGACCGCGACCAGCCGCTGCTCGGCGACGGCGGCCACGAGCTGGCCGACGAGCGCGTCGCGGCCGAAGAAGTGCTCCGCATCGCTCTCGCCGAAGGCCCTCAGGCCCTTGTACGGGTTCTCCGCAGGCGTGTAGGTGTCAGCGAGCGCGGACGTGTCCGTTCCCGCCGCCTTCGCGAAGGCTGTCAGGAACTCGTCCACGGACGCGTACCGCTCGCCCGGGTCGAGCGCCGCGGCGCGCCCGACGACGCCGTCGAGCGCGGCCGGCAGCTCGCTACGCAGACCGGAGATCGACGGCAGCGGCCCGTCCATCGGCGGTCGCTCGCCGGTGAGCAGCTCGAAGATGAGCAAGCCGAGCCCGTAGATGTCCGAGCGCAGCGTATGCGCCTCGCTCGCGATCTCCTCGGGCGGCAGGTACGCGGGCGATCCGCTGACAACGCGACGCGGGTCGTCCGGGTCGCTGAGCCGCGCCGCGATCCCGAAGTCGGACAGGTAGGCGTGGCCCTCCTCGTCCAGCAGCACGTTCGCCGGCTTCAGGTCGCGGTGCACGACGCCCTGACGGTGCGCGTAGGCGAGCGCGCTCCCCACCTGCGCGAGCAGACGCGAGGCGGTCTCGAGCTTCCAGCCCCCTCGCTCCAGCGCCTGTCGCAGCGAGCCACCGCGCAGCCACCGCATCACCAGGTAGGCGCCCTCGGGGTCGCGCCAGTAGTCGTAGAGCGAGACGATGTGCGGGTGCTCGAGCTGGGCGACCAGCTGCGCCTCGGCCTCGAAGCGGCGGATGAAGGCGGCCTGGTTGACGAGCTCCGGCCGGATCACCTTGATTGCGACCTCGCGGCCGACGGACGGCTGGTAGGCGCGGTATACGACGCCGAAGTCGCCGGCGCCCACCTGCTCTCGCAGCTCGTAGCCCCGGACCGAGCGCCCGAATCCCGTGCGCGCCGCCGAGGTCGACGGCCGGTCGATTCGAAGCGGCGGGAAGTCGGCCGGCAGCCCCTCGACGACCAGCTGGAACACAGCGACAGGCGCGCCGATCCCCTTGAAGCGGTGCTCGCCCAATGCCTTCGCCTGCCAGCCCGAACGGGCCGACGAGAGGCCGTGCGCGTCCCCGGAGAGCAGCACCTGGCCGCCGTGCGCCGCGGCGAGCAGGCGGCCCGCTCGGTTGAGCACGGGGCCGAAGTAGTCCCCGCCCCGCCACTCCACCTCGCCCGCGTCGATCGCCATCCGGACGCGGAGCGGGCCGGTCTCGCGCCAGTCGACGTCCGACAGCGCGATCTGGATCGCCTGCGCGGCGGAGATGGCGGCGGCGGAGTCCGCGAAAGCGATGTCGACGCCGTCGCCGACCCGCTTGACGACCTCCCCGCCGGTTGCCTTGAAGGCACCCAGCACGATCCGGTCGTGCTCGGCCATCGCCGCCCGCATCGCGTCCGTGTGCAGCTCCCACAACACGGTCGAGTCCTCGACGTCCGTCAGCAGGAACGCCCGCGTCTGAACCTGCGGCTCCGTGTCGGGGAGGAGCGAGCGGTCCTGAGTCAGGATCAAGCGCTCCAGCTCCTGGAGCTCCGGCGTCGGGTCGAGACCGAGCTCGTCGGCCAGGTAGGCGCGCGTCTTCTGGTAGGCCCGCAACGCCTCGGCCTGCCGGCCGGAGCGGTAGAGCGCGAGCATGTGCTGCGCGCGGAATCGCTCACGAACCGGGTTCTCCTCGCACAACACCTCGAGCTCGCCCGCGAGCTCCGCGTGGCGTCCCAGCGCGAGCTCCGCGTCGATCCGCGCCTCGACCGCTTCGAGCCGGAGCTCCTCCAGCCGCCGCGCCTCGACGTCGAGCGGCGGCGAGCCGGCGACGTCGGCGTACGGACGGCCGCGCCAGAGCGCGAGCGCTTGCCTTAGCGTCTGCGCCGCCTGCGCCTGATCCGCCTCCGCGAGCTCGCGCGCATTCGAGACCGCGTGCTCGAAGACGAACGCGTCGACCTGGTCCGGCTCGATCTCGAGGCGGTAGCCGCCGCCGTCGCGGACGATGACGTCGCCGACCCGGCTGCGCAGGTTCGAGATGTAGGTGTGGAGCGTGGAGCGCGCCGCGGCGGTCGGCTCGTCGCCCCAGATACCGTCGATCAGGTCGTCGGTCGCGACCACCTTGCCGACGTCCGCGGCGAGCAACGCCAGCGCCGTTCGTTCCTTGCGGCCGCCGAGCGTGAGCGCGACGCCGTCCGAAAGCGCCTCCAACGGCCCGAGCACGCGCAGCTGCAGACGGTGCTCGCGGAGGTCAGCGCCGACTGCCCTTTCTGCCCGGCCCTCCTGCACGTCGGTCGCCGCCATGCCGTCAGCCTACGAGGGTGTTCTCCAGGAATTCTCCAACCGCGCCGAGAACCACGCGTCTCCTTGAGTACGAAGCGCTGCCTCCGGCGCGACCATGCGGGTCTCCACTCCCACAACGATAAGACGCTTCGGTGCAGGGGCCAAGGGCCGCCGGCCGCGTAGCAAGCCTGCGGGCGCGGTGCGACCCTGAGGCCGCCGGGTGACGTCCGCAAGGCGCTTGGAGCCGTCCGCGCCGGCGGAAAGGCCACGCCTATTTCCGATGCGATTGGCTAACCCGTGATCCGAGGCCTCGAGTACGAAACCTAGCTTCCCTGCGGTCACGTGACATGCGACTACAACAAGCGATCGTTGTCTTGATAGACGACGATTCGTGGCATCACCGGGTCCTCACAACCACGGTATCTAGCGCGCTTCAACGGCCGGGGAACCCTCATGGTTGAGCCAAAGACGGCTTGCCTGA
>JBKOYJ010000103.1:0-10697 GCA_046725345.1 Actinomycetota bacterium
CGACCGCGACGGCGACGATCGTCTTCGACGGAAACACACTCGTCGACGGCGCCGCCAACTTCCCGTTCCCCGCGCCGTTCATCCGAGTCGATATCGAGAAGTAGCTCAAGCTCCGCCAGGAGCTCGTCAGGTTGATTAAGGGGGAGGCCGACCTGCAAGGGGCCGGCCTCCGACTTTCTCCGTTGCCGGACTTGAGCTGCCTGGTCCGACCCCCGCGGCCTGCGGACCGGGTGCGCGCGGGCCCAGGCACAGCGGCAGTATTGCCGGCGAAAGCGCGCCCGCGACGCAGAGGCGCTGTCAGCCGATCGGCTCCGCGCTCTCGGCGTCGAGGAAAGACGGCGGAGTCGACGGCGCTCTCGCGACCTGTTCAACGAACGCGGCGTCGGGCATCAAGGGAGTCGACCGGACCGGCGAGCTTCGGGCGCCGGTGCGTCGCTTTGCGTGCTTGCGACACTCTCGACGACGATCGAGCTCGCACTCGCTGAGGACGAGCACCAGTCGTCTCTAGGCGCTACCCGGAGCCTCGTCCGGACGCTCGGTTCGCCAACGAGAGCGGTCGTCCGGTTGCGGTCGGCGTGGTAGGGCAGCGCGCCTACCTGCTGTCCGATGGAAGGAGGTCCCATGACCGTGCTGTCAGTGTTGGATTCCGCCGGGAGGCGTCGTTCGCCGGCGACGATGCCGGGCTACCACGCCGGGCGCCCACCGCCCAACAAGGGGATGCGCTACCCGGCCGGCCCGCCAACGGTGGAAGAGATCATCGCCGTGATGCGCCACGCCGCCGATGACCGTCATGGCTGGCGGCTGCGCGCGATGATCGTGGTGTTGTGGCGCACGGGGCTGCGTGTCCAGGAGGCGCTCGCACTCGCCGAGCACGATCTCGACCCGCGGCGCGGATCGGTTCTTGTTCGCAACGGCAAGGGCGGGCGGCGACGCGAGGTCGGCATGGACGAGTGGGGCTGGGAGCACCTCCGGCCTTGGCTGAGCGCACGGGCTGAGCTTGAGGTCGGGCCGCTGTTCTGCATCATCGTGGCCCCACCCGCGGGAGGAAGCGAACCTGAGAGATTCCTGAGAGTTCGCTTAGCGCGCAGGCCCGCAACAGCCCACGACCGTTGCCTTCGCCCGCTCGGGATCGGATCAGTCGGCGTTCGAGACGGCCTCGATGAAGAGCTCGACGTGGCCGCGCTGCCAATCCCACATCTCCGGCCCGACCGGACCACCGTGCCCGATGTAGAAAACAGCATCCTCGGGGAAGCGCGTGTGGAGCGTCTCGATGTTCGCCAGCCATTCGGCGTAGAAGCCGTCGGCGAGGTAGCAATACTTGTGGTCGTAGATCTGGTCGCCGAGAAAAACCGTCGTCACGTCATCGCCGACGATCCATGGGTCGTGCGGCGACTCGCAGTCGCCGCCGGGAACGACCTTCTTCCACTCCCGCTTCCACTCCCGATCGGCGGCCGCGGTCGTGGTGGCCGGCGACGTCGTCGCGACTGCGCGGGCATGTTCGTCTTGCCGCCACATGCGGCGAGCATGGTTGCCAACGCGGTGAGGAGAAGCAAGCGCCACGAGCCCGCGTATCTTCGTCCCGAGTAGAACCATCACAAACCACCGAAGCGTCAAGAGCGGATGGCCGGTCATTGGATTGCGGTCCTGGCGATGGCGCGCGGCTCGCGTCCGGCGAGGAGCCAGCCGGCCGCGGTGGCTGCGAGCGGGACGCCGAGGACTGCGAGGACGAGGTACAGGACGGGTACGTCGCTCAGGTAGCCAAGGTCGTCGTAATAGGTCGCCGAAAGGACGACGTAGGCGCCGGCGACGCCGAGGAGCGTGCCCAGGAAGGCGAGTGCCCCGGCGGTGGTGGCGGTCAGCCTGCGGCGGATTCCCGAGGTGGCTCCGGTCGCGGTCAGGGTGCGGAGATCTCCGGTGCTCTCGCTGCGGATCAGTCCGACCGTCATCGCGAGGATCGCGAGCGCCAGGAGTGCGCCGGCGCCGGTCGCGATGGCCATCGTCTTCGCATAAGACGGCTTGCCGTGCCGAGTTTCGACTGTGAGGCCGGCGTTCGCCGCGATATTGCGCGCGTCGGCGATCTGGTCGCTCGTCAAGGGCCGGCTCGAATCGACGAGCCAGCCGGCGGGGATCTGGTTCCAGCCGTGACGGCGTAGACCGTTGAGGGTGATGAACGTGGGCGGCGTTTGCGCGCTGTCCGAGCCGAACAGGTGGTGCCCGAGGTCGATCTTCTGGACGTTCGTGACGGGGATCTTCTTCCGGCTCCTCATGTCCGGGATGATGAGGTCGTCTGTCGTAACGCTGCGGTCGACGAGGAAGTCCGTGCCCGAAGCGACCGTGGTGGGATCGATTCCGAGGTAGCGGAGCACCGCGGGCGTGGCGACATAGAGCGCCGATCGGGAGCTCTTTCCCTCCTCGGGGGAGTTGGATGGCGACATGAGGTCGAGGGGCGCAAACACTCGCGTGCCGAGGAGGACGAAGGGTGCGACGCCGGGTTGGGTGGCCTTGCGGAGCGGAATCACGGTTGCCCCGTCGAGTTGGGCGGCGATCCGTCGGACGCGCGCGGCCAGGCGGTCGAGCTGAGCGGGCGTGTCTACCGGGGTGAGCTCGCGAACCTCCGGTGGGCCGAGGTAGACCCGCATCTGTCGGTCGGACAGGTTGGCCGGTTCGGCCGCCTTCTTCGCAGCCTCGGCAGAGGCGATGATCACGACCGTCGCCGCGACGCCGAGGGCGAGGGTGACCGCGGCGAGCGCCGCTCCGGAACGCGCCTGATAGCGAACGAGGTCTCGAAGCGCCAAACGGGGAGCGATGGAGACTCGCCCTGCGAGTCCGGAGAAGACGCGGATCGCCAGCGGGCCGATGAGCAGGCAGCCGATGATCGTCGCCACGATCCCCGTGACGATGAGCGGCGGCCTGTCTCGGTTTGACAGTGCGAGACAGCCGATGCCGACCGCGATCAGCGCGGCAGCCGCGATCGCCGAGTGGCGTGCGGGCCTCGGCTTGGGCGGCCGCCCCGAGAGCGCCAGCGTGACGGGGAGCCGAGCGACCGTTCGCCCCGGCCACCAAGCGGCGGCGATCGCGCCGAAGAGTGCGAGGAGGATGGTCAGCGCGATCAGCAGCCACGGAAGGCTGAGCCGATCAACGCGATGGTCGATAGCGGACTCGAGCGTGGGGGCGAACACGACCCACAGCGCCAGGCCGCTGAGCGTCCCGCAGAGCGCGGCGATCGCCCCGACGATGGCGCCGTTGGCGATGAGCACGAGGCGGAGATGCTTCTGCGTCCCGCCGATCGCTGCGAGCATGCCAAGGTGACGAAGCCGTCGCTGCGCAATGACTGCGAAGCCTGCGGCGGCGATGAGTGAGGCCAGGAGCAGGAAGACAGTCGCCACGGAGAACATCGCCAGCGTGTCCGGCGGTCCGTCGTTGCCGACCCTCATCATTCCCGCGAAGCCGGAACGACCCTCGCCCAGGGAGTCCTGGAAGGATTCAACCGACGCGTCGTTCGCGTCGACCAGAACCATGACGCTGTTCGGAGCGCCCGCGAACGCGGGCGAGACCAGCGCGAACTCGTCGCTGAGCTTGCGCGGATTCTCGACGATGCCGACGACGGTCCGCCGAACACCATCGAGTGCAACGGTCGATCCGAGCTCGAGCCGCAGCAGGTTCGCCGCCCCGTCCGTGACGGCGACGTCGTGGCGGCTCTCCGGGTAGCGGCCCTGCCGGAGCGCGAGGAGGTCACTGCTGTAGGCGCCGTTCGGGTCCTGCGCCCGGAAGTCCACTTTGTCGACGCTGCCGGGGACGACAACCGAGCGATGGCCGATGACGTCCGTCGTCCCGAACCATTTCTCGGCGGCAGCGAGTCCGGCCGCAAGCTTCTGCGGATCGGTGCCGTCGAACTCGAGCACGGTGTTGGCCGAGCCGAACTCGGAGTTGACCGCAGAGCTTGTGTTGTAGACGAGCGTGATGCTGCCGATCGCGGCCGCGACGGCGACGGTGAGGAGCGTCACGACCAGGAGCTGCTGCCGCCACTCGCGGCGGAACATGCGCCGGGCCCACCGGGTCACGGCGCGGCGCGCGGCGACGCCGCCGTTGCTCGGTCCGCCGAGCACCGATGGATGTGCGACCGCGCTCATCACCGATCGCCTGCCGCCAGAAGCGACTCGGGGCCTGGAGGCGCGACCGTCTGGTCGACGACAAGGCCGTCGCGCAGGAAGACGACGCGGTCGGCCCAGGACGCGAGGTGCGCCTCGTGGGTAACGACGACACCCGCGACGCCACGATGCGCGGCGGCTCGCAGGAGGCGCATGACCGCCTCGCCGTTCACGGAGTCGAGGGCGCCGGTCGGCTCGTCGGCGAGCAGCAGCCCGCGCTCGCCGACGATCGCACGCGCGATCGCGACGCGCTGGCGCTCGCCGCCCGACAGCTCGTCCGGGTACCGATCGGCGCGCTCGTCGACGTCGAGCTCCTCCATTGCTTTCAGTCCCGTCGTCCGTGCTGTTTTGGCGCGGACGCCGTCGAGCTCGAGGGGCAGGCTGACGTTCTCGACCGCCGTCAGCCCCGGGAGCAGGTTGAAGTCCTGGAAGACGTAACCGATCGATCGACGTCGCATCCTCGCCTGATCCGCGCGCGAGACGCTCGCGAGGTCGACGCCGTCCACGAGCACCTCACCATTGGTTGGCTGCTCGAGGCTGCCAGCGATCGTCAAGAGCGTGCTCTTGCCGGAACCGCTAGGCCCCATGATCGCGACGAGCTCGCCGCGCTCGACCGAGAGGTCGACGTCGCGGAGCGCACGCACCTCGGTCGGCCCGGAGCCGTAGACCTTCGAAAGTTGGCGTAGTTCGAGTGCGGTGCTCATTGCGAGACCTCCATGGGCTGTGTTGTTTCGAAATTCGGGTCGGCCACCTCGACCGATGTGGGGGACGGCTGCTGCTTCAGGCGGACGTCTGCGGCATCGAGCCAGCGGACGATCGCCTCGAGCCGGAAGAGCTCGGCATCGGCGACGAGCGCGAGCGGCACGTCGTTCTCGGCCGCCGTCGCCTTCACCTGCGTATAGCGCTGCATGACTTCGATCGTGTGACGGCGGTGGTCCTGCAGGATCTCGTGGACGTCGATCGCCGGGATCTGCAACGCGACGAGCACCTTGATCACGAGCTCGTCGCGCGGCGGAGGGACGAGGGCGGGCGGCGTGCGCAGCCAGTCGGCCAGCTCCTGGGCGCCAGCGGAGGTGATCCTGTACCGCTTCCGCGAGCGCTCGCCCTCGCCGTCGTCGGTCTCGACGAGCCCGTCCCGTTCGAGGCGCTGCAGCGTCGTGTAGACCTGTCCGACGTTCAACGGCCAGACCTCGCCCGTCCGTGACTCGAACTCGTTCTGTAGCCGCAGGCCGTACTTCGGCCCCTCTTTGAGCAGGGCCAGAAGGGCGTGGGGGACACTCATCAGGTGGTCTCCGAGATGAACATACTGAGTATGTATACCAGGTATAGACCTCCAGCGCAAACAGCACGAAGCGCGGATCCGGTCCACCACGGCTAGCTCGGCGCTCGTGCGGGCCACGCGGCCTGGTCTGCCTTGGCTGGGATCGTCGAACCACTCGCGGACCCGCCGATTCGAAGCCGTCCTCCATGAGAACGTGCGCGCCTGGCTGGTGCTCGTGAAGGAATTCGCCTCCCAGTACGGCGGACGCGTCGTCCTGCTGACCTCGGGACAGCACCTCGGCCCGATGCCCGGCGAGGTCCGGGGCTGACCGATCGCGCGGAGGGGTACCGGTGCCGTTGAGCTGAACTTCCCGCTCTTGATCGCGACGGCGGCGATCGAGAACAACTGCCCGTGGAGGAGGGTCACGACCCCGGCGGCGCCGTTGATGAGGGCGCGCCGCACGGTCAGGTCGACGCGGGACCACAAGAGCGCCTGCCGTTGCCTAGCCGATCACCACGGTGAGCGCAACAGGCACACCGGGGTCCGGGTCGGCGTGTGCTCGAATCGCATGTACCTTGACGGGTACATAACAAGGTGGGTACATTGAACGCATGGACCGCGTGTTTCACGCATTGGGGGACGAGAGCCGGCGCACGATGCTCGAGATCCTGCGCGCCCATCCGGCGACGGTCGGCGAGCTCGCCCGGGCGCTCCCGATCGCGAGGCCGGGTGTCTCCCGGCACTTGCGGGTGCTGCGAGAGGCGGGGCTCGTCGAGGTCCAGCAGCAAGCCCAGTGGCGCATCTACCAGTTGCGACCGCAGGCGCTTGCCGAGCTCGACGCCTGGCTCGGGAGCTATCGGGTCTTGTGGGAGCAACGCCTCGACGCCCTACACACCGAGATCGCCCGTGGAAAGCGGGGGAAGGCGAGGACGACATGAACCAAATCCTCGGCAGCATGCGCCGCATCGACGAGAAGCGTGGTGCGGTGCGCGTGGAGGATCTCTACGACACCGATATCGCCGACCTCTGGTCGGCCATCACCGAGCCGGCCCGGCTTGCCCGCTGGATCGCCACCGTCGACGGCGACCTCAGGGTCGGCGGCACCGTCCAGACGTCCTTCACCAGCACCTGGGAGGGCCCCGGACGCATCGACGTCTGCGACGCACCGAATCGCCTCGTGGTCACGATGGAGCCGGGGACTGACGATGAGGCTGTGATCGAAGCCGTGCTCACCGCGGAGGGCGAGCGGACGCGGCTCGTCGTCGAGGAACGCGGCCTGCCACTGGACGTCCTGTACCTGCATGGCGCCGGGTGGCAGGCGCACCTCGAGGATCTCGGACGTTACCTGGGGGGAGGCCAATCGATGTGGAAGGCGCGCTGGGAGGAACTCACTCCGGCGTACCAGTCGCTCGACCTGTCATAACGACGCGTTCGCGCCACCTGTCGACGCTGAGGTGGTCCGCGGACGATCAACGCGATGCGAGGAGGAGGATATGGGCAAGGGGAGCGGCCGGATGCTGAGCGGGAGGTGCGAGTGTCGAGCGGTCCGCTATCGCGTGGCGGACGAGTTCCTCTACGCGGCCAACTGTCACTGCTCGAACTGCCGTGCGGGGACCGGATCTGCCTTCAAGCCGTTTGCCGGCATCGAGCGGAGCAAGCTCGACGTCGTCGAGGGAGCAGACCAACTGCTCGTCTGGGGCGACGACAGCGAGAACCACACGAGGTGCCGCTTCTGCGGCTCCCTGCTCTATTCGGTTGTGCGCGACGGCGCCTACGTGCATGTCGCGATGGGCTCACTCGAGGACAGGCCGAGCATGAGGCCGACCGAGCACATCTTCGTCGGCTCGAAGGCGGATTGGTTCGAGATCACGGACGACTTGCCCCAGTCGGAGGAGTACTAGGTCGCGAGGTCGTGACTGGATCACGCGGCTTCGACCGCGTGGTCGATCCTAGGCCTCGCCATCCGTCATTTAGAAGAAGCCAATGACCCCTGCGGGAGGGAGCCGAGCATGAAGTACCTGCTGCTGGTTCGAGTGCGTGACAGAAAGACGATCGTCACGTTCGCCGAGACGAAGGAGGCGATCGGCGGCTTCGACCTACTCGACTGCGGCAGCCTCGAGGAAGCGGTCGAGATCGCCGCGAGCCACCCGATGGCAAAGACCAGGACGGTCGAAGTGCGATCACTCGGGGGCAGCTGAGCGCAGCATGGAAACGATCAACATTCTCAGCGCCGAGCACGACTAAGGGAGGATCGACGTGGCTCGTGCCGTCGGGTCGACGGCGACGGCCATGTTCATCTACGACCTCGGCCCGGGTCAGAGCTCATCTCCGTACCACTACGAGTACGTCGAGGAATGGCTGCTCGTGGTCGACGGCACGATTGCCGTGCGCACCCCGGAGGGCGAGCACACGCTGGAACGCGGCGACCTCGTCCGGTTTCCCGCAGGCGCTGCCGGGGCGCACAAGATCATGAACAGAAGCGGGGCGCCGGCACGGACACTGGCGTGGTCGAGCGCACGTGCGCCCGCTGTCTCGGTCTATCCCGACAGCAACAAGATCGGCGTCTGGGCTGGCGACGAGGCGAACGACCTCGTCTTCAGGCGCGACACCGCCGTCCCCTGGGCGGACGGCGAAGAAGGCTGGGACACAGCCGATTGAGGGATGGCGCGGGAGACCTCCGGTCAGCTGGATCGCTACTTAGCTGTCCCGCCTACAGAGGTTGTGAACGGCTGAGGTTCTATCCGGCCCTCCTTTGAGGCTGTGGGTCTTCCCGGACTCACGCTCAAAGGAGGGCGCGGATGTATCTGCACGCTAACGCCGAGCTCGGATTGGCTGGGCGGGTCGCGCTGGTACGCGCGATCGAGGGGGGTCTTTAGTTGAGGGCTGCCGCGGCGGCCTTCAACGTCTCGCCGGCGACGGCGCATCGTTGGTGGCATCGCTGGCTGGATGGCGGCTGCAGGCCGGAGCGGCTCGTTGATCGCTCGAGTCGTCCCCAGCGTTCGCCGCGTTTGCTCGCTGCTGAGTTTCAGGAGCGGATCTGCGCGTGTCGGCGCGAGACTGGCTGGGGACCGCCGTCGATGTCGTACTTCGTGGCGTTTCCCATCACAGCGGTCCCGACCCCGCGGGTCGGATAGACACGAATCACATTGAAGAAGCCGGCTCCTCCACCGAGGTGCTCAACGACGGGTGGGTCGTCTGCGCGGTGATTCGCCGGCCGGAACCAGCCGAGTCCGAGGTCGAAGCGACGACCACGTGCAACGATCTCCCGCATCCGCCGAGCCGTCCCTGGACGAAGAATCCGCGCACCGTCGAGCTCGCCGTCGCGAACGTGCATCTCGAGGAAGCGGGCGGCATCCGCGACGGAGCCGACGAGCCCGCCGTAAGCCTGACCGTCGAGGAGGAATCGCTTGAGCGATACCCAGCTCCCGACAGGTTCGCCGATGACCCAGCGCGGCAAGAGGAGTCGCATCGGACTCCGGCGCGGGTGGTAGCCGGTCGCAGCCCGCGCCAACATTTCGTCGGTGTACGAGAAGCCGGTGTCGCGCATCCCGAGCGGCCGAAGTACCCGGCTCTCGACGATATCCGGGAACGACATGCCGGTGAGATTCGCCATCGCGACGCCGAGGCTGAGCGAGCTCAGGTTGGAGTAACTCGACTTGGCGCCGGGCTCGAACCGGAGCTTTCCGTGCCTCGCCAGTAGCCGGTCGAGGAACGAGTTCTGATCCACGGCCGGTGCATGGATCGGGTGGATCCACCTGACCGGAATTGGGTTAGCGAGGCCCGCACTATGGGTCAGGAGATGGCGCGCGGTGATCCTCCGCGCGGACGCGTCCGGCCGCAAGCTGACGAACTGCGGGATGTACGCCGCGATCGGCGCATCCAGGTCAGACCATTTGCGGCGACGCGACTACATCGCGCGTGAGGTCCGAGCGGCCCGCGCCGACGGCGAACCGACTGCCGTCGGAACAAACTGTGGCCACAGCGATGCCCGGCGGGCGCCCGTGGACGACAGCTCGGAGGCGCTCTCCCAAGCCTATGTTCGTCACTTGCCCTTTCTCTGCGTTCGCGGGCGCTCCAGGTCGCGCTCAGGAGTCGAGTGCTGCCCGATAGCCCTCCTCCTGTCGTTCTTCGGCCGCAGCGACAAGCAGTCCGCGCGGAAAGCTCCTGTGAGCGTCGTCCTCAATCAATGCGGGAGTGGACGTGGCATGTCATCGACTCAGCCGATTATGCGACCTTCCTTGCGACGCGCGACCCCCTGGCCGTCGCCCGTCCCGGGTCCGCCCGATACGGCTCGACTTCGTCAAGTCCTGTGGGCCTTCATGTACCCGTCTCGTACCACGCGACGACGCTAGATTTCGTCGCGGCAGGCAACACCATATGCCCATTTGCAGGGCTTTTATGCAAGCCCTCTGACGGACTCGAACCGTCGACCCCCTCCTTACCATGGAGGTTCTGAGGCGGTAACGGCGTACATGCGCGGGCACTCGCGATCACGTTTCTCCTGCAAATCCATCTTTCTGCGCGTGTCGCCGGTGCCCGCGTGTGACCGCACGTGCACGGCTGACGTACCCGTCTCGTACCCGCGGGGCGTTGTCAGTTCTCAAAACAGACGGAACCTGCCCATAGATCTCCTACAACGCGAGCACGCGCGCCGGGGCAGTCTGAGCATGCAGCGTGCTTCGGTCGGCGTCGACGGATCGCGGTGATGGTACGCCGGAAGTGGCTTTAGTCCTCGCCTTCCCAGTATTCGAGCTCAGGCCCGGGGCGAGCGAAGACGATCCGCTCGCCGGCGACGCTCCGCGCGCCGATCTTGCCCGTGTCGAGGTACTCGACGATGTCCGGCGCGATCAGCGTGGACAGCATGAGGACGCGGACGGGCGCGTCCGTGTCGTTGCGGATCTGGTGCGCGCCCTCCTTGCCGCGCGGGAACGCGACGACGTCGCCCTCGCGCAGCTGCTGCTCGCCCTCGTGCGAGCGGAGCGTCGGCTCGCCGCGGAGGACGATCACCCATTCCTCGTTCGCGTGGTGGGTGTGAAATGGCCCCTGCTTGTTACCCGGCTCGACCTCGTACATGCTCGCGCCGATCAGCTCGGCGTCGGTGTGCGCGCCGACCCAAGCGTCCTTGAAGCGCCAGCCCTCGCGCTCTTCCGTGCGATCCCACTCGTCTGCGTTGAGATTGAAGATCTTCATGCCGCAAGCCTAGTAGCCCGATTCGGTTGCTACCGCACTGCGGGTAAACAGCTTCCAGTGCCCCTCGGAGACGACTTCGACGGTGCCGTCGACGACTT
>JBKOYJ010000088.1:0-2454 GCA_046725345.1 Actinomycetota bacterium
CGACGAGCTTCACGCGCACCTACGGCATGTCGCCGACGAGGTACCGCGAGACCTTCCCGCCCGCGTCCGCGCAGGCGCGGATCCCGACGTGCATGCTGCGCGCCCACGGGCGCCGGCAACACAGCACGTTTCGAGAAGACACCCGGCCGTCGCAGACCTAGCATCGCCGGCGACCGTTCATTCGACCGGGAGGACCGATGATCAAGCTCTCAACCACCCAGCTGTGGGTGCACGACCAGGACGAGGCACTCGCCTTCTACACCGACAAGCTCGGTTGGGAGGTGCGCTCCGACGTAACGGTTCCTGAGCTGGGCAATTTCCGCTGGCTCACGGTGGGACCGCCGGCTCAGGCCGACATCGCGGTCGTGTTGATGGCGATTCCTGGACCGCCCGTGATGGACACGGAGACGGCGGAGCAGGTCCGCACGTTGATGGGGAAGGGGTTCGCAGGGACGATCTTCCTCACGACCGACGACGTCCACGCCGCCTACGAAGAGCTCAAGGGCCGCGGCGTCGAGTTCAGTGAGGAGCCCGAGGAGCGCCCGTACGGCATCGACTCCGCGTTCCGCGACCCGTCGGGTAACAACATCCGGTTGACGCAGGTCCGCGAGTTCGCGGCGGTCTAGCAACGCCCGGCGCCGGCACGCGTCTGCATGCCGGCGCCGAAAACTAAGCCGCCACTGCGGCTCGTTCGAGACCGTCGATCTCGATCTTCTTCATCTGCAGCATCGCGCTCATCACCCGCTGCGATTTCTCCTGATCCGGGTCGCTCAGCAGGTCGTAAAGGGCCTGCGGGACGATCTGCCATGACAAGCCGAACTTGTCCTTTAGCCAGCCGCACGGCCCCTCTTCTCCGCCCTCGGAAAGCTTGCTCCAGTAGGTGTCGACCTCTTCTTGCGTCTCGCAGCGCACCTCGAACGAGACGGCCTCGTTGAACTTGAAGTCCGGCCCGCCGTTCAAGGCGACGAGCTTCTGCCCGTCCAGCTCGAAGCTCACCGTCATCACCGTTCCCTCAGGGCGTGGCCCGCCCGAGCCGTAGCGGGCGACGTCGACGATCCTCGAGTTCGGGAATACCGACGTGTAGAACTCCGCCGCCTCTTCGCCTTCGGTGTCGAACCACAACCACGGAGTGATGTCTGGCATCGCCGTCCTTTCTCGTGGGCTGTCTGTGGTCCTTAGACCACCAACCGTGTGAGAAGTCATCGGGATACTGACGGCGAAGCGATGACGACGATGGCCGACCTGGACGAGCTGGCCCTGTCCCTACCAGAGACGACGAAGGACGTCGCCGACGACGGCCGGCCGTCGTACCTCGTGCACGGGAAGCTGTTCTGCTGCCATCGCGGCCGCAGGCGCGACGCCGTCGATCCGCAGACGGGTGAGCGGCTCGACGACGTCTTGATGTTCCGCGTCGCCGACCTCGGCGTGAAAGAGCTCCTGCTCGCCGACGCTCGCGGCCTCTACTTCACCACGCCGCACTTCGACGGTTATGCCGCCGTACTTCTCCGGATCCCGGATCTGGCGCGTCTCGATCGCGACGAGTTGCACGACATGGTCGTCGAGGCGTGGCTGACCAAGGCGCCGAAGCGCGTCGCGAAAGCGTGGCTCGGGGAGCACGCGGCTCCAGAGGACTGAGCGCCCGTTTCACGGTGCGGCGTGAACACGGCGCGGTTCTTGGCACTATCAGCGCCGTGACGGCCGTCGACATCGAGACTCCGCATGGCCCGGCGCGCGCCCACCTGCACACGGCCGACGAGCCGCGGGCGGGCCTCGTTCTCGGGCACGGGGCGGGCGGAGGCGTAGGCGCGCCGGATCTCGTCGCGGCGACGGAGGCCGGCGTTGCGGAGGGCGTGACGGTCGCGCTCGTCGAACAGCCCTACCGCGTCGCCGGGCGGCGCTCGCCACCGCGCCCGCCGCAGCTGGACGCCGCCTGGATTGCGGTCGTCGAGCACCTTCGCGCTGACGAGTTTGCCGGGCTGCCGCTCGTCGTCGGCGGCCGCTCATTGGGGGCGCGGGTCGCGTGCCGTACGGCCGAGGCGACCGGCGCCGTCGCGGTGCTTTGCCTCGCCTTTCCCCTGACGCCGCCGCGCCGCGCAGGGAAGCCGCCGCAGAGTCGACTCACGGAGCTCGACGCGGTGACGGTTCCGACACTGGTCGTCCAGGGAGATCGCGATCCGTTTGGGATGCCGCCGCCTGGGCCGTCCCGCCAGGTAATCAACGTGGCGGGCGATCACGGCCTCAAGGCCGACGTCGCCGCAGTGGCCGCGGCGGTGCGAGTGTGGCTTCCGGCTGTCGTCGGCGAGGCCGCGGCCGCGCGCGCGCCTAATCCTGGTCCGACTGGTCGGTCGACCCGTCGTCGCGCTCTGCGCCGATCACGTTGAAGCGCTTGTCGAGCCGCACCTCGAGGTGCGTTCCATTCCCGAGGCGAACCTCGACGCTGTAGGCCGCGCCGTC
>JBKOYJ010000036.1:0-7312 GCA_046725345.1 Actinomycetota bacterium
ACCTCGTCGCGCAGCGCTGAATCAACGACGACCAATTCGTCGGCGACGCGTCGGGCCTCGGCAAGGAAAGCACAGCGCTCGGCCCCGTGGAGATGGCCGTAGAAGTGCGCGGTGACGACCCGCTCAAAGCTCTTGTCAGGAAACGGCAGGATGAGGGCATCGCCGCGCAGGAAGGTCGCAGTCGGAACGCGTTCACGAGCAATGCGTAGCATCGCCTCGCTCTGATCGAGGCCGACGACTTCTCCGCGCAAGTGTCGCGTGAGAAAACCCGTTCCGCAAGCGACGTCGAGGACGCGTGCGGGGAAAGGGCGGCAAGAACGGGCGTCATCTCAGCCAGCTCGGCACCAAACCCCGGCAGCTCTTCGTGAGCGAATTGCCCCCTCCCGAGGTAGCAATCGTCGTACTCGGGCGCTCGCCGGTCGTAGTACTCCCTCACGGCAATCACCGTAGCCCGCCGCCGCACTTCCGCAAGCCTCGAGGCCTACACTTTTGGGCGTGGGACTGATCGAGCGGCTTCACAATCCTCTCGGCCTCGTATGCGGCTGTCCACCGGAGTGCATCTGCCAGCGATCGGCGCTCGGCCGGGCTTTCCGTTGGTACATCCCCGGACGCTTTCACACGCAAGTTTCCACCCGAGACGAAGGCGCGTCTCGACAGTACGGCTGGCCGTAGCTAGAGCGGCTGCCAGAACTCCAGCGGCTCATCGAGCGCGAAACTCCCGCCGGGCGCGTTTGGCCGGGGTCTCCGAGGCTCCCGAACGAAGCTGTCGGGCGGCGGTTCGTCGACAAAGAAATTGCCGCACAGCTAGCGCAACTTGTTCAGGGCACGTCCGAGTGCCTGGCCGCCCGCGAGCACGGGCTCGAACAGGTCGCCGTGCTGTTCAACCCGGTCGAGCACCTCGCGCATCCCGAAGCGGCGCGGCGTCACGTCCTGTGTTAGCTCGTCCCAGCGAAGCGGCGTCGAGACCGGCGCGCCCGCCTTGGGGCGCACCGAGTAAACGGAGGCGATCGTCTTCCCCCGCGCGTTCTGACGGTGGTCGACGAGCACGCCCTCGCGCTTGCGTTTCAGCCATTCGGTCGTGACCAGCCCTGGGTGCCGCTCCTCGAGGCCACGCGCCACGCGCTCCGCGAACGCGTAGCTCCGCTCGAAGGTCGCTCGGCGCGCAATCGGGACGAGCACGTGAATCCCGTCGGCGCCGCTCGTCTTGACGTAGGACTCGAGCTCGAGCCGCTCGAGCTCCTCGCGGATCAGGTGAGCGACGCGGATCGCGAGCGCAAAGCCGCCGTCGGGCGGGTCGAGGTCGAAGAGCACGAAGTCCGGGCGGTGCGGCTTGTCGACGCGCGAGTACCAAGCGTTCATGTCGATGCAGTTCATCTGCACCATCCAGAGCACCGCTTCCGGGGAGTTGACGAGCGGGAAGTCGACGAGCCGCGACTGGCCCTCGCGCGGGTAGGTGCGGTAGGTGCGCGTCGGGATCCAGGAGGGCATGCCCTTCGGCGCCTGCTTTTGGAAGTACGCGTCCCCGGCCACTCCGTAGGGCGAGCGCTTCATCGTGAACGGCCGGTTGCGCAGGTGCGGGACGAGTACCGGCGCGATCGCGCGGTAGTACTCGAACAGGTCCCGCTTCGTGATCCCCTCGTCGGGGAACAGGACGCGTTCCGGGCTCGAGAGGCGGACCGATCGCGGCGCCACGCAGCGGGTTGTACCTGTCCGGTGGTGTGCATGTCGACGCGCGCAGGTCGACGCCTGGCGTGCGTCGCTGTGTGCATGTACTCGCGCCTGAACCTCGACGCGCGGGGCCTTCGGCCCCTCCCGCGCTCTTTGAGAGTACGTAGACCGAAACGGTTGCGAAAGGACCGCGGGGCTAGTCCCTGAGCTGCCGCAGCTTGCGCGGCGATGCCCGACCGTGTTCGACGTAGTGCTCGAGATCGTCGAGCATCCTCGCCCGCGGCGCCGCGCCAAGAAGCGGAACGGAACGGCGAGCAGATGGCCGAGGATGCCGCGTGTTCGGACGGTGCGTCTATGCGCACTCGAGTATGACCATCGTCGATTGGTGTGACCTCCCACCGATTCCGAGCCTCCGCAGCGAACGAGGGGAGTCCCGCGCCTACGTATGAGAGCGTCCGCCTTTGCATCGTCGTAGGCGACGATCGTCTCTTCAACCTAGGGCATCGTCGCCACCCCCGTGCCCGCCCGACGGCGGGCGGGCATCCGTGCTTTGGGAACGCCGGCGCTGTCCGAGGCCGTTAGGCCTCGCGGACGACCTCGTAGGTCAGGTAGGCGAGGTCGTCGACGGTCCGGGTCTCGACGAGGCGCACCGACCTTTGGTCGCTGGTCTCGCCGAAGAGGCGCTCGCCGGCCCCGAGCACGACCGGGTAGATCATCAGCCGCAGCTCGTCGACCAGGTCGTTCCCCATCAGCGTGCGGACGAGCCGGATGCTCCCGGCGACGACGATCTCTCCGTCTAGCTCCTCCTTCAACTTCGAGACCTCCTGCACGACGTCGCCCGCAAGCACGGTCGAGTGGTTCCAGTCGGGATCCTTCAGGGTCGAGGACACGACGTACTTGGGCATGTCGTTCAACCTGTCCGCCAATTCGCCACTCCGGGATGGCCAGCGCGCGGCGAGGAACTCGTAGGTTCGCCGACCAAACAGCTGGGCCTCGGCGCTCAGCGCCTCGTCGAGCAGGACCTTGGCCGCCTCTTCGCGACCCTGCTCGCCGACACGACCGACCCAGCCGCCGCGCCCGAAGCCCTCCGCACCGGCCGGATCCTGGACGACTCCGTCGAGCGTGAGGTTCTCGCTGATCACGAGCTTTCCCATTTTTATTCTCCTTTCAGTCGTTCGGGGACCGGAAGAACGAAAATGACGAAAGGTTCGGATAAGCCAGCGGGCGTACCCACAGGGCGCGTGATTGGGGCGTGCTTAACCTGAAATTGCTCCCCTAGGTCCAACACCTAGCTCACGGCGGTTGACTTGTGCACGACCCAGCCGAGGCCCGCGTTCGGCTGGTTCGGGAGGTTTCGGAGGTCTCTCAATCCCGCGCGCAGCTCTTCCTCGCTGGCGCCAGGCAGCCCAGCAAGCGCGCTCTCGATCACGTCGGCGGCATAGTCGGCCTGCCCCGAAAGTTCCTCGCCCCGCCATCGGAAGGCCCGCTCGCCGTCGTCGACCGCGCGGAATCCGGCCTCGCGCAACCAGCCCGGGAGTCGTGTCCCCGCATCGCTCCACCCAGACGCCTCCATCGCTCGCACCACCGCGTCGAAGAGGGCGTCGAGCTCGGGCGTCGACGGCTCTGCCTGGACCGTCGAGTAGTCGACCTCGATCGCAGTGATCCGGCCCCCCGGCACGAGCATACGCCTGGCCTCGCGCAGCGCTGCGAGCGGGTCTGCGACATGCTCGAGGAACCACATCATCCAGACATGGTCGAAGGACTCATCCGGGAACGGGAGCGCGAGCGCGTCGGCCTGACGCAGCGTCGCCTCGACGCCGGCGCGCTCGAGGTGCCCACGCGCAAAGTCAAGCTGCTTCTGCTCGATGTCGACGCCGTAGAGCTCGACACCGGGGAACTCCTGTCCGAGCACTGCGAGGACTGCGCCTACCCCGGTGCCGACCTCGATCAAACGCGTGCCCGGCTCGAGCTCGGTGCCGTCGCGGATCAGCCGGTGCCGCCAGTGCTCGGCCTGCTGCACGAGCCGCTCCTGCTCCGGGGTTCCGTAACCGTGAACGTACGTACTCATGCTCGGCGAGGCCCTTCGATGGCTGCTCTTACTTGAACGCCCCGGGCGGCACCCGTAGTCCCCGCCAGGTGTCGGCGCGCGACGTAGACACCGGCGAAGCTGGGGCGTGGAAGCCCTCGGGCTCTTCACCACCCGCGAAGAGGCCGAGGCGATCGTCCAGGCGTGCGAGCGCGACGAGCGCGACCGGGCGGGTGCCCTGCGCGTCGAGAAAGATCGAGTTCGAGACATCGCCGAACTAGTCAACTCGCCGCCGCCCTTCCGCACGATGACGCGGCCTTCTCCGTCACACTTCGCTGGTGGCCTCCTACCGGTCAATGAGAAGGCGGTAGCGCGGGCGCGCGCCCTGATCGAAAGCCGCCAGTACGTACTGAATAGCGACTGGGGGGAGGTGCAGCCGAGGGCAGCGCGGGAAAACGCCTACCTCACCTCTCACTCGTGGGAGGAATACGGCGAATGGCATCTGGGTCTCACCGGCGGACCTTCCGAGGACACGAAAGCGCGCTACGCATTCGTCTACGGAGATTTCCGACGTGTCCACCGAACCGGGCTTATTGCGTGCCACTATCGCGCGGCCGAGTGGCGGCACAAAGAGATCGACCTCGCCGTGCACGAGCTCTTGCAGCTCCTCGACGAGTCCAGCGCCTGACGGCGGCGGCGATCGCTCAGAAGGCGACGTAGCTGAATCGGATTCGCCCGCGCCGGACGGGTTCAGAACCGGTGCCGTGTCTGACTGAACGTGCCCTTGCGGAACGCGAATACTTTGGCGGGCTCGACTTTGAATGCAAGCGGCTGTGCCACCACGCTCGTGAAAGAAGGCGCCATCGCGCGCCTCGTACTGCCAGCGGCCATCCCACTTCGTTCGCCACGCGCCGGCCAGGCGCTGGAGCAGCTCCTCGTCCGCAACCTCGACGGCCTGGCCTTCGATGACGACGTCGAGGCCACTGTCCCACTGGTTGCAGCCGGTCATCAGGATCACGTGCGCGTTTCCGCGCAAGTTCACGGCCTTCTGCTCGTCCGGACCGGTAGTGAAGTAGATGGCGTCGTCAAGCCAGACGGCGACTAGCGGCGTGACGTGCGGCCGTCCATCTCCACGCACTGTCGAGATCCAGAACAACTGGGCCGTCTCAAGCACGTGACGCGTCTCGTGCCAGTCGGTCGGAACGGCGTCGGGGTCGCTGAAGCGCGTGTCAAGGGTCGTGACGGGCTCAGTCATGCAACCTCCTCTATTGCTTCATTCGATTCCCTGGAAGTGAACGTCAACACCAAGAACCCTCGGTACCCGCCGGCGCCTCTCCGCTGGCACAGCGACCTCGCAGGAACACCTCACCGGAAAGCCCGTGGCCGCACTGGCCTACCTCTCACTGCGGGCGCGAATCGCGGCTTGTCAAATGGGGCTGGGCACGCCGTTTTCGCCATGGCGGAGTTCCTCAGCCGGCGACAACTGGAGTGTCCCAGCGAGACACTTGTCGCCTGGGCACGGGAGGCTTGAGCGTGCACAGGCCCTGAGCGGAAGGACCCAGTTGACCTCTACACCGGAACGTCGCAGAGACTCCACGGATTAATGTAGACCGAGGACGCGGGCGACGAGCGCGTTTGCACGCCGGTTGTGGTCGCGGCTGATCCAGCGCCAGCGAATGGGGCTGACCTTGTTCCCAAGTTCCTGCGCGCGCTCGGCGAGTGCAGCGAGCGTCGGGTTGTTGACCGGACGCTCGCCGGTCAACTGGGCAACGACGAGTTGCGAGTCGGTGCGTACTTCGAGCTGCCTGAGTCCGAACTCGGCAGCCGCTTCGAGGCCTGCGATCAAACCCCGATACTCGGCGACATTGGCCGTCCCAACACCCAACGCCCTACCAGCCTCGCGGAGGAGGGATCCATCGACCGCCTCAAGGACGTAGCCGAAGGCGGACCGCCCTGGATTGCCGCGCGCCCCTCCATCGCACCAGAGAACAGGTCGTCCGGTGCGTTCACCGAGCGGACGCGAACGCGATGCTCCCATGGCGCGTAAGGCCGTCGCTCTGCCTGAACGGCGTGCCTAATTGCTCCCGCGTGGATAATCAGGTTCAATCGGCGCAAACCGATGGCAATCGGGCGATCGAACCGTCCTCTGGCCGCCGCGCGGATAGCCGCGACTGCCGAGCAGCTCCTTGACGCGTCGACGTTGTGCGCGATCGCGACGGTCACCGCAGCCGGCCGCGCCCACATCAACACCGCCTACTTCGCGTGGAGCCGCGACTTCGACATCGTCTGGATGTCCGAGCCACGCGCCGCACATTCGCGCAACCTCCGCGCGAACGACTCGGTCGCGATCGCCGTCTACGACTCGAACCAGATCTGGGGCAAGCCCGACCGCGGCATCCAGCTCTTCGGTTCGGCTCGCGAGGTCCGAGGCGAGAACGCTAGACAAGCGAAGACGCTGTACGCGAAGCGCTTTCCCGATTTCGCCGAGGCCGATCTCAGCGCCTACCGCTTCTACTTCTTCAGGCCGCGCCGCCTCAAGCTGTTCGACGAGCGCGCGCTTGGTACCGGCACGTTCGTGACCGCACGAGTCGCACGCGACCGGCGGCTCGCGTGGGAACGGACGGAGATCTACCGCTCGGGCGCGTGATGGTGCTGCGGGCCCTGATCAGTAGGACAACTCGTCGCCCCCGCGCGCCGCAACCGCGGCATCCCGCTCACATCCCGCCTCGTTTGCCATCGAGGCAACTCCTCATCCCGCGCTGATCCCGCACGAGGCTCCCGGAAGCTCCCGCAGGCACCCGGCTATCCCCGCAACGCCAAGGTCTAAGAGCCCTGCTCTTGCCGGTAATACCCGCCTTCTCTCGGCGAGCCCGGAGGCACCAAGACCGGCCTGTCACGCCGGAGGTCGCGGGTTCGAGTCCCGTCGCTCCCGTAAAAGCCCTGCAAAGCAGCATATGTATTTGACATAACGACCGCCGGCTTCATTTCATCCCGCGCAGATCCCGCACGAGAATCAGCCTGAAATCGCCGCAACGAGCCGCCGGTCGCGGGTAATCCCCGGAGAAGAATGACCGGCCAACACGACCGGAGGTCGATCTGCGCGCGAAGAACAATCGCTGCTTCAGACCAACGTTCGTGGCCGTTGAGGCCGCGGCGGGAACAGGCCCGCCACCGGTCTCGCTCGCGGTCGTCTGCGCCCCGGCGGGATGCGGCGACTCCACGCCGAGCCTCTAGCCGCGGATGCGCCCTGGGCGGAGGGGACGGGCGTGGGTGCTGAGTTTCTCGAGCGCGTGGGTCAGGGCCTTGATGTCGGTGTCGGCGAGGTGGCGGGAGAAGTGCTGTTCGATCCCGTGCCTGTGGTAGCTGCGGGCCCGCTCCATCGTACTGCGGCCCTCGTCCGTCAAGACAACGAGGATCGAGCGGCGGTCGTTCTGGGGACGGACGCGCTGGACGAGGCCAGCTTCTTCCATCCGGTCAACGACGCGGGTGAAGCCGCTCTTGCTGTACAGGATCCGCTCGGCGAGCTCATTCATGCGCAGCCCGTCGGGAGTCTCCTCGAGGTGAACGAGGGCGTCGTACCAGCGCAGCGGGATCCCCGCATCGCGCTCGAGCTCCGCG
>JBKOYJ010000007.1:0-23508 GCA_046725345.1 Actinomycetota bacterium
GTGATGCCCTGAGGGACCGCTCTTATCGAGCGACCCCACTCGGCCTCGAAGTCGCGCGCTACCACCGCTGGAAGAAGAACGAGTGGGGCGCCACAGCAGACACCCTGCGCGACTACGAGGCGATCCTCGCCAAGCTCGCGCTAGATCACGCCGATCTGACGCTGGGCGACTTCGCGCCGCCGGTCGGCACCGAGCGCCTGCGGGAGTTCATCGACAGCCGCTGGGGCGAGCGTACGCCGCGAACGCGCGCCAAGGTGATCAGCGTCCTCCGCGACTTCTTCGCCTGGGCTGTACGCGAAGGGAAGATCGTGGGGAACCCAGCGACACCGATCTTCCGACCGCGTAAGCGCGAGGTTGCGCGCGGAACCTTCACGCCCGCCGATGCGGCGCAACTGATCGCCGCCCAGCCGCGCCTGCGCGATCGCGTGGCGCTCCTGCTGCTGTTCCGGCTCGGCCTACGCAAGAGCGAGCTGGCCAAGGTGCAGTTCAAGCACTACGACGGGCGCAACCTCACAGTCTTCGGCAAGGGCGGGAAGGTTCGCTACCTGCCGGTGGTGGACGACGAACTGCGGCTCGCGCTCGAACGCCACATCCTCGATCGCGGCCCCGAGCCCGAGGAACACCTCCTCTACCCGGAGAAGCTCGGTCCCGAGTTCTACGGCGGTCCGCTGGCGACGAACTGGCAGGACAGGCATAAGCCCCTCTCGTCCACCTCCATGCACCGCTGGTGGGCCGGATGCCTCACGCGGGCGGAACTGTCGCATCGGCCGATGCACGAGGCGCGCCACACCGCGATCACCGAGTTCCTGCGCCAGACCGGCAACCTCAAGTTGGCGCAGATGCTCGCCGGCCACGCCGACATCGGCACCACAGCGAACATCTACGCCCATCTCGACACCAGCGACCTAGAGACCGCCCTACGGGCGCTCAACAAGGACTAGGGCGTGCTCCGAGTCGCAAATCATTCCGACCGGAAACCCTCGATTTGCGGGGAAAGTGGAGGCGGCGGGAATCGAACCCGCGTCCGCGGTCGCACCGTACAGGGCCTCTACGAGCGTAGTCCGCCTTCTCTCTCGCCCGGCGACCGGTGGACGGACGACCAACCGCCGGGCCAGCCATCCTTTGGAAGTCGCGCTTCGGGCGATTGGCTCTCCCTCCGCGCCGAGCCCGTTCGTTGACGCCGCTTCCGGGTCACGGGCCGAACCCGGGACGGCGCGTCACCTAACCGGAGTTAGGCGGCGAGTGCGAGATCGTTGGTCTTCGCACTTGCATTGGTTCCGGTTGTTTTACGAGGCCAACCGGAGACCTCGGCTCGCAGCTCTGCCGGAGAACCGACCACGTCGAGACCTGGTCGCCCCCGTATGTCGACCGTATTGTAGCCGCGGTGATCGACGTCCGACCGTGCGCGGACGAGGCCGACGAGCGGCTGTCGCTCGAGATCTACAACACCGTCTGGCCCCGTGAAGCCGCCTCGCTGGACGAGGTGCACGCGTTTGCCGAGGCCGCGCAGGCGTACGCGGACTACGTCGCCTATCTCCACGCCGCACCCGTGGGGTCGCTTGCGGTGGCGACCTTCCAGCGGCGGCCCGGTACCGCGCTCGCTCTCCTAACCGTGTTGCCGCAGCACCGCTGGCAAGGCGCCGGGACGGCGCTCTACGAGGAGGCGTCCCGCTGGGCGATCGAGCATTCCGTCTCGCAGCTGGACGCGGCGGTCCCCGAAGATGACCCGGAGTCGCAAGGCTTCGCCGCCCGGCGCGGATTTCGGGTGGTCGAGCACAACTCGACGCTCGTGCTCGACCTCGCGCGCACCGCCCCGCCGGCGGTAGCCCCGCCGCCCGGCATCGTCCTCACCACGTGGGCCGAGCGGCCGGATCTGGCAGAGGGGATCTACGCGGTCGCCGGCGAAGCGTCGCTCGACGTGCCGTCCGACCGCCCGCCCGAGCGCCTCGAGGACTTCGACCGCTGGCTCGAGCACGAGTGGCGGTATCCCGGCACGCTCGCCGAGGGGACGATGCTCGCGCTGGCGGACGACGAGGTCGTCGGCTTTGCGCGGCTGACCGCCAGCGCCGCCCAGCCGGGCGTCGCGTATCACGCGATGACCGGCGTCAAGCGCGGCTGGCGCGGGCGCGGGATCGCCGGAGCGCTGAAACGCGCGCAGGTGAAGTGGGCGAAGTCGGCGGGATACGAGCGCCTCGTGACCAACAACGAGCTTCGTAACGAGCCGATGCGACGGCTGAACGCGCGGCTGGGATACCGGATCGAGCCCGGCCGCGTAATCATGCGTGGCCCGCTTGCGAGTCTCGCGTCGCTGAAGCGCTAGCGGCGCGCCTTCAGCGCGCGTTCCATCTGACGCTCGGCCTCGCGGCGCGTGATGTCGCGCCGCTTGTCGCGCTGCTCCTTGCCCTTCGCCAGCGCGAGCTCGACCTTCGCGCGGCCGTCCTTGAAGTACATCCGCGTCGGCACCAGTGTAAAACCGCGCTCCTTCACCTTGCCGATCAACGACGAGATCTGCTTGCGATGCAGCAGGAGCTTGCGGTCGCGGTCGGGGTCGTGGCTTCCCGTCGTCCCCCGCTCGTAGGGCGGGATGTGCGCGCCGACGAGCCAGACCTCGCCGTCGCGGAGGTCGCCGTACGCGCGCTGGAGGGTCGCTCCCCGCTCGCGCACGGACTTGACCTCCGTGCCGGTGAGGACGAGGCCCGCCTCGAGCCGCTCGAGCAGGTGGTAGTCGTGCCGCGCGCGGCGGTTCTCGGCGATCAGCTTCTCTCCCCTGGCCACGAGGCGATTGTAGGGTGGCGGTGGTGGGCTCAGGCGACGCGCTCATCGTCGGTCTGGCCGCCGGGGTGCGCCGCTGAGCGCGACCTCGACCTTCCCCTCCGACCGCCGGATCTGCTCGACGCGCACCTCGATCGCATCGCCGAGCCGGTACGTGCGGCGCGACCGCCGCCCGACGAGCGCCGTGCCGAGCGGGTTGAGCTCGAAGTAGTCGTCCGGCAGCCGCCGGGCCGGGAGGAAGCCCTCGTACACCTCTCCGAAGCGCACGAACAGCCCCGAGCCGATCAGTCCCGTGATCTCTCCGTCGAAGGCGGCCTCCCAGCCGAGCTCGAAGAGGCGCGCGTCCAGCAGCCAGGCGAGGCAGAGGTCGTCGGCTCGATGCTCGAGCTCGGCGGCCCGGCGCTCCCGCGCGGAGGCGTGCTCGGCGACGGCGTCGAGGTCGTCTGGGAGGGGGTCGTCGCCCGCGCCGATCTCGTGTAGCAGGACGCGATGGCATACGAGGTCGGGGTAGCGCCGGATCGGCGAGGTGAAATGGCAGTAGGCGCGGCTCGCGAGCCCGGAATGGCCGAGGTTCGCGGGGTCGTAGCGCGCCTGCTTGAGCGCACGCAGAACGAGGGCGGGGAACGCCTCCACGCCCCGGCCTGCGCGGCGTATGTAGTCGGCGACGCGCGCTCCCACCGCGGCGGCGAGCTCGGCGGCGGCGGCGGGGGTCAGTCGCTCCTCGTCGGGCACGGGCGGCGTCGGGACCTCGAGGTCAGCGAGCTTCGCGATCAGGAGCGCGATCGCTTGCGGATCGGGGCGCTCGTGGACGCGGTAGAGCGCGGGCCGGCGCCGGCCCGCGAGCAGGCCCGCGACGGCCTCGTTGGCGAGGATCATCAGCTCCTCCACGAGCGCGTGCGCATCGGGCTCGCGCTCCAGCCAGGCGCGCTCGACGCCGCCGCGGCCGTCGAAGGAGAAGACGACCTCCGGGGTCTCGATGCGGAGCGCGCCCCGCGCGAACCGCCGCCGGCGCAGCTCGAGCGCCACCCGCTCGGCGAGACGAAGCGCGTCCGCGAGCTCGCCGTCGGCCGCCTCGCGGCCGGAGAGGATGGCCTCCGCCCGCCCGTAGGTGAGCCGCTCACGGCTGCGGATGACGGAGCGGTAGAACACGGGCTCGCCAGGAGCGAGCGCGCCGTCGAACGGGATCTCGACCGTGACGCAGAGGCGGTCGAGGTGCGGTCGCAGGCTGCACGCGTCGTCGGCGAGCGCGGGCGGCAGCATCGGCGCGACGCGCCCGGGCACATACACGGAGAAGCCGCGCTCGGAGGCGCCTCGGTCGAGAGGCGCGCCGGCCGGCACGAACGCGGAGACATCGGCGATGTGCACCCACACGCGGACGCGGTCCCCCTCGCGTCGCGTTGAGATCGCGTCGTCGAAGTCCTTTGCAGTCTCGGGGTCGATCGTGAACGTGACCAGGTCGCGCAGGTCGGTCCGGCCCTCGTGGCTCGGCTCCTCGAGCTCGAGCGGCTCGAAGCCGCGGCGTTCGCCCTCGTGGACGAGGAGCCCCTCAAGCACGGCCTCGATGTCCCCCGCGCGCCCGAGCGCCGACTCCAGCCGCGCGCGGCCCCGTCCCGTGCGCACGACGGCGAGATCCCCCGGCCCCGCGTCGCCGAGCCGCTTCCGGTCGAGGACGAGCGGCGTCCCGGGCAAGAAGAACGGCTCGCCCACGACCAGCTTGCCGCGTTTCGAGATCTCGACGACGACGCGCTCGCTCACGGGCGCGTCGCCTCTCGGATCAGATACGGAGGAACCGGCGGATCGTGAGCCCGGAGCCGAAGGCCCCGAGCAGCAGGCCGGCGGCCATCAGGATCAGCGCGGTCCAGGCGAACTCGATTGCCTGTACGTCGGAGCGGTCCTCGAGGTGCGGCAGGATCGACGGGAGCGCGACCTCCTTGCCCACCACCAGCAGGACGACTGCGAAGACGGCGCCGAGGAGCCCGCAGATCAAGCCCTCGAGCATGAAGGGACCACGCACGAACCAGTTCGACGCGCCCACCAGCTTCATCACCTCGATCTCGCGGCGACGCGAGAAGATCGAGAGCCGGATCGTGTTCGCGATCAGAAGCATCGACGCGGCGAGGAGCACGAACACGGCGATCAGGCAGACCAGCTCGATCGCCCCCGTGACCTTGATGATCCGGCGCGACACCTGCTTCCCGTCGTTCACCTTCGCGATGCCGGGGGGCAGCGGCCGCAACAGCGCGGAGACGTCCTGAACGTCCCTGCCGTTGCGCGGCGCGATCTCGAGGGATGCCGGAAGCGGGTTCGACGTCAGGTTCTCGGTCAGGTCCGGGTAGCGCTTGCGCATCCGCTTGAGCGCCTCTTCCTTCGAGATGAAGACCACGCCCTTGACCTTGGGGTTCGCGAGCAGCTTCATCCGCAGGCCGTCCACCTGCTTCGGCGTCGCGTTCTCGGCGAAGTAGGCCTTCACCAGGAGCTGGCGCTCGACGTCCTTGCTCCACGAGTACATCCACGTCCCCAGCGCGATCGAGAGGCCAAGCAGGAACATCCCGATCAGGACGGTCGTCGTGGCGGCGACGGTCGTGGAGAGGTTCGAGGACAACGACCGTGCCGCCTCGGCGGTGATGACGCGGAGCTTCACTCCGACGCGTATCCCCCGCGGCGCTCGTCCCGCGCCAGCCGGCCGTCGTCGAGCGCGATCACGCGCTTGCGCATCTTGTCGACGAGCTCACGGTCGTGCGTGACCATCAGCACCGTCGTCCCGGCCCTGTTGATCCTGTGCAGCAGCTGCATGATCCCGACGGACGTGTCGGGATCGAGGTTGCCGGTCGGCTCGTCGCAGACGAGGAGCGGCGGATGGTTGACGACGGCGCGCGCGATCGAGACGCGCTGCTGCTCGCCGCCGGAGAGCTCGCTGGGAAGCGAGCCCATCTTGTCGCCGAGACCGACGAGCGACAGCACCTCGGGAACCTTCTTCCGGATCGAGGTCCGGTTCTCTCCCTGCACCTTGAGGGCGTAGGCGACGTTTTCCGCCGCGGTCCGGTCGGCGAGCAGCTTGAAGTCCTGGAAGACGCAACCGACGTTGCGGCGAAGCAGCGGGATCTTCGAGCGCTTCAGGCGCGTGAGGTCACGCCCGCCGACCACGATCCGGCCCTCGCTCGGCTCGAGCTCCTTCAGCAGCAGCCGGATGATCGTCGACTTCCCGGAGCCCGACGCGCCCACGATGAACACGAACTCGCCCTTCTCGATCAGGAACGAGACGTCATGGAGCGCCATCACGTTCGGCTCGTAGACCTTGGTCACGCTCTCGAACACGATCATCGCCCCCGCGGCGGTGGGCGAGAGCGCCTCGACCGCTTCCGGCTCAGCGACTGCCACTACGTCCGTTTCTACGAGAGAGGGTTCCGGCACCGGGGAAGAGGGCGGGGTGACTCCCGCTCCGGGTCGTCGAACTCGAAGTTCGGGAGTCTAGCGAAGTTTTCGGCTGGTGTAACCGGATTCCTGGCTCTTGACGCGGTTGGACTAGGTCCTCCCGGCGGCGCTCGCGAGCAGGTATGCGCGGATGAACTCGTCGAGGTCGCCGTCGAGCACGCCCTGCGCATTCCCCACCTCGTGGTTCGTGCGGTGGTCCTTGACGAGCTGGTATGGGTGCAGGACGTAGCTGCGGATCTGGCTGCCGAAGCCGATGTCCTGCGCCTCGCCGCGCTCGCGTGCGAGCTCGGCCTCCCGCTCCTCCTCGCGCAGCTCGGCGAGCCGTGAGCGCAGGATGCGCAGCGCCGTCTGCTTGTTCGCCGCCTGCGAGCGCTCGTTCTGGCACTGGACGACGATTCCGGTCGGCAGGTGCGTGATCCGCACGGCCGAGTCGGTCTTGTTCACGTGCTGGCCGCCTGCGCCGCTCGCCCGGTAGGTGTCGATGCGGAGGTCGCTCTCGTCGAGCTCGATGGCGGCGTCGTCGGGCAGAAGCGGCGAGACGATGACCTGGGCGAACGAGGTGTGGCGGCGATGGGCCTGGTCGAAGGGCGAGAGGCGGACGAGCCGGTGCACGCCGCGCTCCGCCTTCAGGATCCCGTATGCGTTCTCGCCCCGTGCGGTGAACGTCGCCGACTTCAGGCCCGCCTCCTCGCCCGGGCTGGCTTCCACGAGCTCCGTCTCGAACCCGCGCTGGGAGGCCCAGCGCAGATACATGCGCAGCAGGATCTCGGCCCAGTCCTGGGCGTCCGTACCGCCCGTGCCGGCGTGGATCGTGACGACCGCGTCGCCGGCGTCGTACTCGCCGGTGAACAGCGCATCCTCCTGTAGCCGTTCCAGCTCCCGCCGGAGCGGGACGAGCGACGCCTCGATCTCCGCCGCCATGTCGCCGTCCATCGCAGCCAGCTCGGCCGCGTCCTCGTACTCGCGGCGCAGCCGGTCGTACCGCTCGACTCGCCGCGACAGCCGTGCGTGCTCGGTCGAGATGCGCGCGGCGGTCTGCTGGTCGTCCCAGAAGCCGGGCTCGCCCATCGCCGCCTCGAGCCCGGCCAGTCGCGTCCTCAGGCGCTCCGGGTCAAAGGTAATCACGGACCCAGTCGAGCTGGGTCCCGATCTCCTCGAGCTGCTGGTCCAGCGGCTGCGACGCCTGGTGCTCCGTCATCAACGGCGATGCTAGCGCAGCCCGCTCGGCCAGCCGCCCGCGCGCTCGGCCTAGTCGGCGGCGGTCACGGAATCCACCGTCACGCGGGCGAGGCGCCTCGGCGAGCCCCAGAACGCCCAGTCGCTGTACCAGAGAAGGATGTTGGCCCACCCAGCGCGCTTTCCGTTCCGCCGCGCGGCGCGCACCTCGGCCGCGACGGCCTCCCAGCCCCGGTGCTCGAGCGTGACGCGCGTGCCATCGGCCACCGGGTCGAAGCGCACCTCGACCTCCGTGCCGTCGATCGTATGCCCCGCGTCGCGGTACTCGAGTACGAAGCGCTCCCCCGGTTCCCACGCCGTGATCCGGCCGCATTCGAAGCCGTCCTCCGAGTCCGCCTCGAGCTCGAGCCACCGGCCGCCGACGCCCGGCTCGATCCGGATCCCGACCGCACGATCGGAGTGGTTCCAGTTGATCGCGCCGGGGCGCCACCAGCGGTCGATCTCCTCGGTGAAGATCGCGAAGGCTGTCGCCGGGTCGACCGCCACCTCGATCGTGGTCGTGACGGCGTCGGTCATCGTGTGTCTCCTTCCGCGTAGGACTTGAAGGCCTCGAGCTGCTCGTTCCAGAACGCCTGCACCTGCTCGAGCCAGGCGCCCAGGTCGGCGAACGGCTCGGGCCGGAGCCGGTAGACCCGTGCGCGTGCGTCCTCGTCCGAGAGCGCGACCTCCACGAGCCCGCCTCCGCGAAGGACGCGGAGGTGGCGGCTCATCGCCGGCGCGCTGAGGCGCGAGGCGGCCGCGAGCTCTCCGGCCCGCCGGGGTCGCTGGCGCAGGAGGTCGACGACCCCGCGTCGCACGGGGTCCGCGAGCGCGGTGAGCGTCGAGTCAAGAGATTGCGTCATCTCGTAATATTTAACTCATTCGTTAGTCATCGTCAAGGTATCGCGTCCGCCTCGAGCAGCGCGCGCGCGAAGTCGGAGATGACGCCGTCCCACTCCCAGCGAGCGTTTGCGTCGACGCCCGCGATCAGCCGGCGGTAGCTGACAAGGTGGTGAAGGAAGCCGAGCAACCCCGACAGCTCGTATGCGCGCTCGGTCGTCTCGGCTCCGAACGCCTCGCACCAAGGCTCCAGGTATGCGCGCAGGAGGCGATCCGGCTCGTGGGCGAGCCGCCACCGGAACAGCGGGGTGAGGCTGAAGAACGGGACTGACGTGCAGCCGTCGGTCCAGTCGTAGAACAGCGGGTCGCCGTCCACGACGGCGATGTTGCCGGCATGGAGGTCGCCGTGCTCGAGCGACTCGGGGATGCCGAGAGCACGGAGCTCCGCGCACGCGGCGTGTAGGCGGGGCACGAGCTTCGGAAGTGCCGCCAGCTCCTCGCCGGTCAACGGGTTCCGGCCCGTTCTCATCGAATAGACGTCGCCGAGCGCGGGCTCGATCTCGGCCTCGAGCGCGTCGAGTCCTCTGTCCGGGCAACCGAGCGAGCGCAGCTCGTCGAGGCGATCGGTCCACGCGAGCTGGAGCTCGGCGTACGTCCGAAGGGCGCGATCCCACGCGACCCCTTCGGCGACGTCCTCGAGTCGCGTCCCGCCGAAGTCGTCGGTCAGCAGCGAGTGGCGCTCGCGGTCGAGCGCAAGCACCCGTGGAACCCGGCCGGGATGGCGCCGGTCGAGCTGCTTCGTCAGCGGCGGCTCGGCCGCGAACAGCGGCGGCACGGCCTTGAAGTAGACGTCGCCCGCCGCCGTCGGGGCCCGGAGTACGCTCGAGATCGACCACGCCCGGACCTGCTCGACCGGCGCGGCGAGCGGTCGCCCGAGCGCGCCGAGTTGCGTCTCGATCCAGGTCGCCGCCTCGGTGAACCACCCTCGCCGCCGCCACGGCGCCTGGATGCCGTCGTTCGCGCTGTCGGCGAGCGCGCGCCGGGCTTGGTCTGAAGGGCCGAGGATCTCCTCCAGCGGGCGCCACGCGGCCCCGCCGAGCGGCTCGAACCCGTCCTCCTGGGCCTCGAGCTCGACCGACACGACGCCGCCCTCGTCGTCTTGCTCGGAGTGCAGGCAGCGAAGCAGCGTCACCGGCGTGCCCAGCGTCTCGCGAGCGCGAGGGATGATCGCCCCGGCTGAGCTCCAGCGAATGCGCTCCTCGGAGACGAAGCGCGGAAGCGTCCACGTTCCGCGCTCGCGAACGGCCAGGACATGCCCCTCAGCGCCGACGAGCACGAGGTGACAGTGAAAGGCCGGCCGCGACGGTCGATTCATTCGGCCGTCGCTCCCTGCGACGGAGTGAAGGAGGCGACCCCGCCGAGAGTGCGCAGCACTTTTGGCGGATTGGGCCGCGACGGCCGATTCATTCGGCCGTCGCTCACCGCGGCGGAGCCGAGGACGTTACCCCGCCGAAAGTGCGCAGCACTTTCGGCGGACTAAGCGCCGTGGCACTTCTTGTACTTCTTGCCCGACCCGCACCAGCAAGGGTCGTTGCGGCCGATCTTCTCCTCCTCGGAGCGGACGATCTGCTGCTGCGGCTGGGTCAGGACGGCACCGCCGCCGCCTCCGACGGGGGTCGCCGCCGCCAACGCCGCGCCGGGCCCGGCAACGAGGCCGCCGCCCGCCGCCGCGATCGCGTCGGCCCCGGCGAGCGACTCGTGCTCGTACCGCAAGTGCCCGTCCGACGCGCCGCCGTCAGGCCCCGCCGCGGCGAGCTGGGCGGCCTCGTCGGGCTCCACCTGCGCGTGGAAGAGCGTGAGGACGACCTCCTCGCGGATCCCGGCCGAAAGCTCCTCGAACATCGCGTGTCCCTCGGCGCGGTACTCGGTGAGGGGATCCTTCTGGGCGAACGAGCGCAGGTAGATGCCCTCGCGCATGTACTCCATGCTCTCGAGGTGCTCGCGCCAGCGGCGGTCGACGGTCTGCAGGATCACGAACCGCTCGAGCTCGCGCGTCAACTCCGAGCCGAAGTCCTGCTCCTTGTCCGCGTAGTGCTCGCGCGCGGACTGCTGGAACTCCTCCACCAGCGCCTCGCGCGACTCCAGCTCGACGCCGTCCTCGCGTAGCTCGTCGACGCTGAGGTCCATGCCGGTCTCGCTGTTGATCGCGCGCACGAGCTCGTCGTGATCCCACTCCTCCGAGTACTGCTGCTCGGTGTGGGCGAGCACGATCGCCTCGATCACCTCGTCGATCCAGGCGAGGACGTCCTCCGAGAGGTCCCTACCCTCGAGCACCGCCCGCCGCTGGGCGTAGATGACCTGGCGCTGGACGTTGAGGACGTCGTCGTACTTGAGGACGTTCTTGCGCGAGACGAAGTTCTGCTCCTCGACCTTCTTCTGCGCGCCCTCGATCTGGTTCGAGAGGATCTTCGCCTCCATCGGCTGATCCTCGGGCAGCTTGAAGCGCTCCATGATGTTGTAGATCCGGTCGCCCGCGAACAGGCGCACGAGGTCGTCCTGGCCGGAGAGGTAGAAGCGCGACTCGCCCGGGTCGCCCTGACGGCCGGAGCGACCGCGGAGCTGGTTGTCGATCCGCCGCGCCTCGTGCCGTTCGGTGCCGAGCACGTACAGGCCGCCGAGGTCGATGACGCCCTCGCCGAGCTTGATGTCGACGCCCCGGCCGGCCATGTTCGTCGCGATCGTGACCGCCTGCTTCTGGCCCGCGTCCTTGATGATCTCGGCCTCGCGCTCGTGCTGCTTCGCGTTGAGCACCGAGTGCGGAATGCCCGAGCGGTCGAGCATCGTGGACAGGTACTCCGACGTCTCGACGGCGATCGTGCCGACGAGGACCGGCTGCCCCGCCCCGTGCCGCTCCTTGATGTCCTCGATCACCGCCTTGAACTTCGCGTCCTTCGTCTTGAAGATGAAGTCGTTCTCGTCCTCGCGCGCGACGGGCACGTTGGTCGGGATCTCGACCACGCTGAGGTTGTAGATCTCGACGAACTCCTTCTCCTCGGTCTTCGCCGTGCCGGTCATGCCAGCGAGCTTCTCGTAGAGGCGGAAGTAGTTCTGGAGCGTGATCGTGGCGAGGGTGACGTGCTCCTCCTGGATGCGGACGCCCTCCTTGGCCTCGACCGCCTGGTGCAGCCCCTCCGACCAGCGGCGCCCCTCCATGATCCGGCCGGTGAACTCGTCGACGATCTTGACCTCGCCGTCCTGGACGACGTAGTCGACGTCGCGCTGGTAGAGCGACTCCGCCTTCAGCGCCTGCACGAGGTGGTTGACGAGCTGCTGGTTGCGCGGGTCGTAGAGGTTCTCGATCTTGAGCGCCTTCTCGACCTTCTCGATCGCGGGCGGGTACGGCGCGACCGTCTTGCGCTTCTCGTCGTACTCGTAGTCCTCGTCGGGCTGGACACCCTTCTGCACCTTCGCCGTCGGGATGCCGCTCAGCTGGCGGACGATGCGCGCGAACGTGTAGTAGATCTCGGCTGCGGTCTCCGGCTCGCCGGAGATGATCAGCGGCGTCCGCGCCTCGTCGATCAGGATCGAGTCGACCTCGTCCACGATCGCGTAGGCGTGGCCGCGCTGGACGACGCCCTCGAGCGAGACGGCCATGTTGTCACGCAGGTAGTCGAAGCCGAACTCGGAGTTCGTGCCGTACGTGACGTCGGCGGCGTAGGCGGCCTTGCGGTCCTCGAAGGACATCATGTTCTCGATCCAGGCGGCCCGGAGGCCGAGCTTCTCGTAGACCGGGCCCACCCAGTTGGCGTCACGCTTGGCGAGGTAGTCGTTAACCGTGACGAGGTGGACGTTGTCGCCGGTGAGCGCGTTCAGGTACAGCGGCTGCACGGCGACGAACGTCTTCCCCTCGCCCGTCTTCATCTCCGCGATGTCGCCCTCGTGCAGGACGATGCCGCCCATGACCTGGACGTCGAAGAGGCGGACGCGGAGGGTGCGCTTGAACGCCTCGCGGACGGCCGCGTACGCCTCGAAGACGAGGTCCTCGAGGCTTTCGCCGTTCTCGAACCGCTGCCTGAACTCGACCGTCTTGGCGGCGAGCTCGTCGTCGGACAGCGCTTCGAACTCCGGCTCCAGCGTGGCGACGTACGCCGCCTGCTGGTGAAGCCGCTTCATCCGCCGACCTTCGCCGAAACGGAGGACCTTCTCGAGGGAGCCGAGCTGCGGAGTTGGCATCAGCCTAGGGTAGCTTCTCGCCGAGCGTACGACCGCTCGCGCGACGCTCACGGCCTCAGAGCGGCGCGATCGCGAGCTCCCACAGGTCTCCGTCGAGCCGAGTCGCTCGGACCGCGTACTCTTCGAACCGCTCCGCGGCCAGTCGCTCGAGCTCCGCGACGCTCCCGAACGCCGGGCGGCCGTCGACGGCCAGCGTGCGCCGGCCGCCCGAGAACGCGAGCTCGATCTCGTCGCCGTCGACTTCCTGCTCGAGACGAGCCACCTCGATCCGCCGCGCAGCGACCGCCCAGACGCGGTCGTCCTGTCGCGCGGCCTCCGCGCGATACGGCGGCTCCAGCTCGCCTTCGACCGCGTCCGCCAGCGGCGCGAGCGCTCCCTCGGGCAGGTCGTCGTCGACGAGCAGCGTTCCGTCGGGCAAGGCGACGAACTGAATCTGTGCTGCCGGAAGACCTTCCACGCTCGCGGCTGCGACAACGTCCCACCGGCGCTGGCGATGGATCCCGTGGATTCCGACCTCGCCCCAGCGGGGCCGCGTGTCGTGCAACTCGTCGGCGGCAGTGCTTGGACTCAGGCCTCCCTGCTCGGCGAGGCGCTCGTGGAGCGGCTTCTGACGGCGGAACCAGGACAGACTTAGAGCCTATTGCGGTTGGACTTCGATCGTGTCGACCGGTCCTTTCAGACGGACGCGCCGGCAAAGCCGGCACGTCCTGATGGTCGGCGCCGCCGAGTCGGCGCCTTAGCCCTGCGGTTCGATCAGCCCGTACCCGCCGCTCCGCCGCCGGTAGACGACGTTGATCGCGCCCGACTCGAAATCCTTGAAGACGAAGAAGTCGTGACCGACGAGCTCGAGCTGGAGCACCGCCTCCTCGGGTGACATCGGCGTGACGGCGAACTGCTTCGTCTTCACGATCGGCGGAGACTCGTCGAGCGTCGTCCCCGTCTCGCCGACGCCGCCGTTCGTCCGCGAGGCACGGCGGCTGCGCCGCCCGCGGTAGTCCTTCACTTGCCGGAGCAGCTTCTCGGTCAGCTGGTCGATCGACGCGCGCATGTCCCCGCTCGCCTCGCGGGCGCGCAGGACGGGCCCCTTCGTCCAGATCGTGGCCTCCGCGACCTGGTTCGCCGCGATCGACGGATTTCGCTCCACCGCGAGCTCGAGGTCGACGCGGGTCGCGTCGTTGAGCTGCCGCTCGAGCTTGCTCAGCTTCCGCTCGGCGTAGGCCCGGATCGTGTCGCTGACCTCGAGGTTCTTGCCCTTCACGTGAAGTCGCATAGCTCTCCTTCGTCGGGCTCGAGGGGATGAATCTACCCGATCGCGCGGCGGCCATATCTTGGGCCGGCGATTGGCGGCCGGGCCCCTTCAGCCGGCTCGGAGGGCCCGCGCGAAGGTGACCACGTCGACCCGACGCGCCCCGGCCGAGCGCAGTGCCGAGGCGGTCGCCGATGCGGTCGCGCCGGTCGTGTAGACGTCGTCGACGACGGCGATCCGAGAGGGAACGCGCTGCCTCACCGTGAAGGCGCCGGCGACGTTCCGACGCCGGTCCGGGAGGGCGAGTCCCCGTTGGCGTCGTACGGGACGGGTGCGATGAACGAGCGGCAGCAGCGGCAGCTCCCAGCGCACCGCGAGCTCGGCGGCGAGACTCGCGGCGGGATTGTGGCCGCGGCCGACGCTGCGATCGCCGTCTGGCGGGACGGCCGTCAGCGCGGCCACGGGGGGTGGACGGACGTTCTCGACCACGAGATCCGCGGCGAGCGAGGCCAGGGTTCGCAGCCCGCGCTCCTTCCAGGCCGCGACCAGCGAGCGCACCGCGTCGTCGTAGGCGACGGCCGCGCGAGCCGACGCGAACGCGAGCCGACGCCCCGAGCACTCGCGGCAGCGGGCGACCGGCCACGCTGTCGGCGAGCCGCAGCGCTCGCACAGCGGAGGAGCGAGACGCGGCAGGCGGGCGCGGCAGGCGCCGCACAGCTCGCGGCCGGGGGTGGAGCAGACGGCACAGCGCAGCGGCAGCACGAGATCGAGCAGGCGCACGCCACGACGGTACGCGGACGAGGCAAACGCGTCTGCCCCGGCATTCGCGCGAGAGTGCGCCGTTCCGAGACGGGGTTCCCATCCCAAACCCCCACCCACCCACGGGGTCTCTGACCGTAGCGACCGTCCGCCTACGCGAGCGTGACGGGATCGCGCCGATTCGGTGCCGAGCGTCGAGCGGCTACGGGGCCGCGGATTCAGCGCCTCGAGCCTTCCGGTTGGCGTTCGATCGTATCGACCGGTCGGTTCAGACGGCGCACGGGCCGAGCCCGCGCGCCTGCTGGTCGGCGCCGCCCAGTCGGCGGCTAGGTCCCCTCGTCCCAGGACGCGAGGTAGCGCGCCTGCTCGTCCGTCAGGCGGTCGATCTCGACCCCCATCGTCTCCAGCTTGAGCCGCGCGATCTCGCCGTCGATCTCGTCCGGCACGGGGTAGACGCGCCTCTCGAGCTCGCCGCCGTGGGCGATCGCGTATTCCACCGCAAGCGCCTGGTTCGCGAACGACATGTCCATCACGGCCGCGGGATGACCCTCGGCCGCGGAGAGGTTGACCAGGCGGCCGTCGGCGAGCAGGTACAGCCGCCGGCCGTCGGGGAGCGTGAACTCCTCGACGAACTCGCGCGCACGCCGCGTCTCGGTCGCCATCGCCCGCAGGGCCGGAATGTCGATCTCGACGTTGAAGTGGCCGGTGTTGGCGAGGACGGCGCCGTCGCGCATCCGCTCCATGTGCTCGCGCGTGATCACCGACTTGTCGCCGGTGGCGGTGCAGAACATCTCCCCCACCTCGGCCGCCCGCGCCATCGGCAGTACCTCGAACCCGTCCATCACGGCCTCGAGCGCATTGACCGGGTTGACCTCGGTGACGATCACGTGCGCGCCCATGCCGCGCGCGCGCAGGGCGACCCCCTTGCCGACCCAGCCGTAGCCGGCGATCACGAACCGCCGCCCGGCAAGCAGCAGGTTCGTCGCCCGCACGATCCCGTCGATCGTCGACTGCCCGGTGCCGTAGCGGTTGTCGAACAGGTGCTTCGTCTTCGCCTCGTTCACCGCGATGATGGGGAACCCGAGCGCCCCGTCCCGCTCGAGCGCGCGCAGCCGGATGACGCCGGTGGTGGTCTCCTCAGTGCCGGCGATGATCTCGCCGAGCTGCTCGCGGCGGTGCGCGTGGAGGACGCCGATCACGTCGGCGCCGTCGTCCATCGTGATGTGGGGCTTGTGATCGACCGCCGCCTCGATGTGCTGGTAGTAGGTGTCGTTGTCCTCGCCCTTGATCGCGAAGACGGCGACGTCGTACTCGGACACGAGCGCCGCCGCGGCGTCGTCCTGCGTCGACAACGGGTTCGACGCGCAGAGAACGACGTCGGCGCCGCCCGCCTTGAGCGTGCGGACGAGATTCGCCGTCTCGGTCGTCACGTGCAGACACGCCGAGACCCGGTGTCCCGTCAGCGGCTGCTCGCGCTCGAAGCGCTCCCGGATCGCGCGCAGGACGGGCATCTGCTTGTCCGCCCACTCGATTCGCCGCACGCCCTCGTCCGCGAGGGATAAGTCCTTCACGTCGTGTCGTCTCGTGGTGGCCATTCACTCCTCCGTTCGCCGTCGTTTCGGTCTATGCGGCTAGCAGACGCTCGTGCTTTCGCTGCTCCCACTCCACCCAGGCCGCGCGGTCGCCCGCGTGCGGCTCGGCTCCCGCGAGCCAGCTCTCGACGGCGGCCCGAAGCGACGGGTTCCGCCGCAGCCGCAGCTCGAACGCGAGCTCGTCGATGCTGACGTCGAAGCGGACGCGAAGCTCCCGCAGCGAGGCGAGCTGGTTTAGCTCGCGAAGTCCGTACGCGCGGTAGCCCCCCGCGGTTCGGCGCGGGACGACGAGCCCCGCGCGCTCCAGGTAGCGGAGCATGCGGGGCGACCAGCCGGTGCGCGTCGCCGCGTCGCCAACCGTGAGCGCGTCCATGCGCTCAACCCTAACACAAGCGTGTCAACCTTGGTCGGAGCGTGGTTCGGCGCGGCCGTACGAGTCCTCGAGCCGGACGACGTCGTCGAGATGCGGTGTGGAGACCTCGAGCACGAGCGTGTCCTCGAGCGCGCGAATCCGGTGCACGGTGCCGGGCCGAAGGCGGAAGGCAGCGCCGGCCGAGACGACCTCGGAGGTCGGGACGCGCTCCCCGGGTGCGGCGATCTCGAGCTCGGCGCGACCCTCCTGGACGTACCACGACTCGTCCTTCTCGCGATGGAACTGGAGGCTGAGCGAGTGGCCGCCCTTGACGAAGAGCACCTTCCCGACGTAGTGGTCGGCGACCGCCCAGATCAACTCGTACCCCCATGGCTTCTCGACCCGGCGCGGCTCGAACGCGAAACGGTCGAGCCCGCCGAGGTTCGGGGAGTCGATCGCCACGACGCGGCGAGTCTACGACGCTAGAGTCGGGGTTGCACGAGCGGCCGACCGAAGGAGGATCGGATGGACGCGAGCGTTGGCGACAGGATCGTGGTCGAGGCGGAGAGCGTCGACCAGCCGGAGCGGACAGGGACGATCGAAGAGGTCCTCGAGGGGACTCCGAAGCGGTTCCGCGTGCGCTGGGACGACGGACGGACGACCATCTTCGTCCCGTCTGCCGGCTCCGCCCGGGTCGAGCGCGAGGGCGCGCCGGTCAGGAGCTGAGAACAACCGACCCTGCGCGCACATGATGCGCGCGATGGTGCTCGGCCGGCCGAGCGCGCAGCTGGCCGAGGCCGAGCTGGCCGTGCCCCAGCCGGGCGAGGGCGAGGCGCTCGTCCGCATCCACGCGTGTGCGGTGTGCCGTACCGACCTGCACATCGTCGACGGCGAGCTTCCACGGCCGAAGCTGCCCCTCGTGCCCGGCCATCAGATCGTCGGCACCGTCGTCCGTGCCTCGGGCCGATTCGCGGTCGGCGCACGCGTCGGCGTGCCCTGGCTCGGCTGGACGGACGGCGAGTGTCGCTACTGCCTGAGCGGACGGGAGAACCTCTGCGACCGTGCCCGCTTCACCGGCTACGACGTCGACGGCGGCTACGCCGAGTACGCGGTCGCCGACGAGCGCTTCTGCTTCCCGATTCCGGACGGGTATCCGGACCTCGAGGCCGCGCCGCTGCTCTGCGCCGGTCTGATCGGCTACCGCTCGCTCGTCGTGGCCGGCGACGCCGCCCGTCTCGGCCTGTACGGCTTCGGCTCCTCCGCGCACATCATCGCCCAGGTCGCGCGCTCGCAGGGTCGCCGCGTGTTCGCATTCACGCGACCCGGCGACGACGAAGGCCAGCGCTTCGCACTCGCACTCGGCGCGGAGTGGGCCGGCGGCTCCGGCGAGCGCCCGCCCGAGGAGCTCGACGCGGCAATCATCTTCGCTCCCGTGGGGGCGCTCGTCCCCGCTGCGCTCGGCGTCGTCGCGAAGGGCGGCACGGTCGTGTGCGCCGGCATCCACATGTCCGAAATCCCGGCCTTTGCCTACGAGCTTCTGTGGGGCGAGCGCGTCGTCCGCTCCGTCGCGAACCTCACGCGGCGGGACGGCGAGGAGTTCCTGGCCCTCGCGCCGGGCGTTCCGGTTCGCACGGAGATCGAGGAGTTCCCGCTAGACCAGGCGAACGAGGCGCTCGACCGGCTGCGCGCCGGCCGTATCCGCGGCTCCGCGGTCCTCGTTCCCTGAGCGTCAGCTCCTGGCGGCGAGATACTCCTCGGCGCGGCGCAGGTCCTTGGGAGTGTTCACCGTCAGCCAGAGTCCCTCGTAGCGGAAGGCACGCAGCCGTCCGGCCGCTGCCAGCTCGGGGAACGTGCTCGTCTCGTGGTCGCCCCGCTCGGGCAGCCGCTCGATCGCCTCGTCGTCGAGGACGTAGCAGCCGGCGTTCACCCAGTAGGGCAGCCGCGGCGCCTCGCGGAAGCCCGTCACGCGGTCGTCGTCGTCCAGATCCACCACGCCGAGCGCCGACACCATCGGCGCCACGACGATCGTCGCCGCCGGAGAGCGCTCGCGGTGGCGCGCCAGCAACGCCGTGAGATCGACGTCGAAGATCTCGTCGCCGTTCAGCGCATACAGCGGACCGGCCTCCGCCCGCCGGGAGGCTGCGAACCGGAGGCCGCCGCCCCGGCCGAGCGGCTCGACCTCGCCGACGGCGACGATCTCGGCGCCAAGCCCGGAGAGCTCGTGCTGGAAAAGCTCCTCGGCGCCCGCGCGGCAACTGACGATCACGCGCCGTACGCCGGCGGCTACGAGCAGATCGACCTGGTAGCGCGCCAACGGCCGGCCGGCCACCGGGACCAGCGCCTTGGGGCGGCCACGGGCGGCGTCGCCGAGCCGCTCGGCCTTGCCGCCGGCCAGGATGACGGCCTCCACCGCGGACGCGCCTATGAGGCGCCGACTCGGCGGCGCCGACCATCAGGTCGGGTGGGCTTTGCCCGCCCGACCGTCTGAAACGACCGGTCGACACGTTCGGGGTTCATCAGACTCGCCTGTGAGGCGCCGACTCGGCGGCGCCGACCATCAGGTCGGGTGGGCTTTGCCCGCCCGACCGTCTGAAACGACCGGTCGACACGTTCGGGATTCATCAGAATCGCCTACGAACTCCGCTCGGCTTCGGGCTCGGGCTCCGGCGTCTCCGGCAGGGCGGCGAAGGGCGTTGCGGCTCGGCCGATTCCCTCGTAGACGAAGCCGAGCGTGCGCATCTCCGCCTGGTCGAGGAAGTTCCGGCCGTCGATGAGGAGCGGCGTTCGCATCCGCTCGCGGAGCGCAGCCCAGTCGAGGTCGCGAAGCTGCGGCCACTCGGTCACGATCACGACCGCGTCCGCGCCGCGGACGGCCTCCTCCACGCTCTCGCAGCGCGTCGCTCCGCGGAGGAGGTCCCCGGCGTCGGCGATGGGGTCCCACGTGCGGACGTCAGCGCCCTCGGCGAGCAGCCGCGAGGCGACGACGAGGCTGGGCGCGTCGCGCATGTCGTCGGTGTTCGGCTTGAACGCCAGCCCGAGCACCGCGATCGCACGGCCGCTGAGCTTGCCCAGATGCTTCTCGAGCTTCGCGACCGCCCGCCGCTTCTGCAGCTCGTTCACCTCGATGACGGCGGAGAGCAGATGGAAGTGGTAGCCCGAGTTGCCGGCGAGCTGCTTCAGCGCGGACACGTCCTTGCCGAAGCAGGATCCACCCCACCCCACGCCGGCACGCAGGAAGTGCGGACCGAGACGGTGGTCGAGCCCGACCCCCTCCGCGACCGCCTGCACGTCCGCGCCGATCAGCTCGCAGACGTTCGCGATCTCGTTGATGAAGCTGATCCGGGTGGAGAGGAACGCGTTCGACGCGAGCTTGATCATCTCTGCAGAGGCGACGTCCGTCCGCACCATCGCGGTCGGGATGCCGTCGTAGAGGGCGGCGACGCGCTCCGCGTCGTCCTCGCCGAACGCGCCGACGACGATGCGATCGGGCTCCATGAAGTCACGGATCGCGCTGCCCTCCGCGAGGAACTCGGGATTGGAGACGTAGCCGACGTGCTCGAGTCCGCGTGCGTCGAGCGCAGCGCGCACCTTCTCGCCGGTCCCCACCGGCACGGTGCTCTTCATCACGACGATGGAGCCCGCGCCGAGCCGCGAGAGCTCGTCGACGACGGTCCACACGCGCGAGAGGTCGGCGTCTCCGGAGTAGGTCGGCGGCGTGTCGACGCAGACGAAGACGAACTCGGCGTCCTCGATCGCCTCGCGCACGTCGAGCGTGAAGCTCAGCCTCTCGCGGTTACGCGCCAACAGTTCCTCGAGCCCGGGCTCGAAGATCGGGACCTCGCCCCGGGAGAGCGCGTCCACCTTCGCGGGCACGACGTCGCGCAGGGTGACGCGGTGCCCCAGCTCGGCGAGGCAGGCGCCCGTGACGAGCCCGACGTAGCCGGCGCCGAAGACGGCGACGCGTGCCCGATCCGAGGCCATGAACTGAGCTTAGTGCCTCGGCAGCCGCTGCAAGCCCTGCGCGATCGCCAGCATCGTCTCGTTCGAGAGCGTGTTCAGCAGCGTGTTCACGACCCAGTAGCTCGCGCCGGCGTAGCGGACGACGACGAGGCGGATGTGCTTGCCCGAGTAGTGGAGCTCGTACGTCCGGCCGTGGATCCGCTTCAGCGTGTTCGGCTCGGCGAGGATCGGGGCTTCGTCCCAATCCGTCATCTCGACGCCCCAGTAGTCGTGCGTGCCCGTCTCGTAGACGAGCCTGACGGCCTTGTGACGCGCGATCGTGTAGACCCGGATCGGCATCTCGTCATCGGGAGATGACGACCGCTCGAGCACGTGCGGCAACAGCAGGCGGAACGGCACCTTCCGCCGGACCTGGCGCAGCAGCGGCGCCGTCACGCCTGGATTGGTCGTTACGTACGGGCGCTCGTGCTTCGTCCGTGTCCCACCGGGCGGCGCCAAGCCGCCGAAGGAGCGCCCGACGACGAGCACGACCATCGCGTCGTTCGACAGGTACTGCATGCGGCCGCGGGGAAGCGTCCTGACCTCGGCGCGCCCGACGAGCTTCGCGAGCTTCAGCGCCGCAGACTGGGAGACTTCGTCGCCGCGGCGGAAGAACACGAGGCTGTCGGGGTGATCCTGATGAGGGGCGTTCGCCTCGATCCCGTTCGGGGGCGTCACGGTGTGGTACCCGCGCTTGCCGATCTCCTCGGAGGTGGTGGCGGCGGCGCCGGGGACGCCGTTCCCGTTCAGGACGAGCACGGTGGTCGCGCGGGCAGGCGGCGCCTTCGGCAGCCGCTTGCGCTCCGGGGCGGAGCCGTCCTGAACGCGCTCGACCCACGGATGGGCGAAGTTCCAGACGGCGGTGCTGATCGCTCCGTCGGGGGCGATCAGGTGGAACGTCGCCGGGTCGTTGTAGAGGCCCTCGATGCGCGCCTGGGCGAAGTGGCCGTCTGGGAGGTGGTACGCAAGCAGCCCGTACCTGAGCAGCGTCGAGAGCGACGGCCCGCCGCCGCCCTGCTGGCCGACCTCGACGTTGCTCGTGATCACCTTGACGATCTTGAGGATCTTCGTCGCCGAGATCGCGGAGGTCACCGACTCCTTGAACGCCTCCAGGAAGAGCTGCTGGCGGGCGTTGCGGTGGATGTCGTCGTCGGTGTGGCGGTAACGGACGAAGTCGAGCGCGTCGGAGCCGTTCAGCCGCTGGTACCCGGGCTGGAGGTCGATCGCGGCGTACCCGTATGGGCCGGTGTGCGTGTTGAGGTAGCGGCGGTCGACGTCCATCCACACGCCCCCGAGCCTCGCAACGATCTGCTTGAAGCCACGGAAGTTGACCGTCACGAGATAGTGGATCGGGAGGCCCGTGAGCGCGCGCACGGTCTCGAGCGTCCCCTGCTCCTTGCACGTCGCGTACGCCTCGTTGATACGGGCTGGGAACGACGCTCGCCCGGGACAGCGCACGTCGACGAGCAGGTCGCGCGGGAACGACAGCGTCGACAGCGTCTTGCCGCGCGGGTCGGCGCGGACGAGCATGATCGTGTCGGAGCGGAAGCTGTTGCCCCTCTCGCCGCGGCGCCGGTCGTAGCCGATCACGAGCGCGGTGGCAGGCTCGTTCGGGAGTGCGACGTTGAGCCGGTTCTCGGCCACCTTGACGCTCACGCGCGTGGGCGCGATCGCCTGCGCGATGTCGTGCTCGCCGTAGAGGTAGAAGCCGCCCGCGACTCCCGAGGCCGTCACGACCGCGAGCGCGACGAGCCAGGCGAGACCGCGCATGACGAGCCGCAGCCAGACTCGCCGCCGCCGCGGCTGCTGGTAGCGCGTGACCGAGGTGAAGACCGACGGCGGGAGGACGGCGCGCCCGTTGCCGTTGGGCGAGCCGCTGCGTCCGATTCCTCGCTTGAGCGTGGTCTTCATCGCGCCTGAAAACGGCGAGAACGCCTGAGGCGCTCTCGCCGAAGGATGGTAGCGCCCGATTCGGCGCTCAGCCCGTCGGCCCTTCCGAGCTCAGACGCGTATCACTTCGGCCTTCAATCGTGTCGACCGGTCGTTTCAGGCGCGCGCCGGGCAAGCCCGGCGCGCTGAATGTCGGCGTCGCAAGCGCCGCCTTAGCCACCGTTGAGCTCGCGCTCCGCCAGGCGGGCGCCCTCGACCATGTTCGTCAGCTTGGCGAGGCAGACGTCCCAGCTCCGCGTCCTCAACCCACAGTCGGGGTTGACGCGGATGCGCCCGGGGCCTCCGAGCGCGTCGACCGCGTAGAGGATGCGATCGCGCACGAGCTCCGCCGGCTCGACGAAGTCGGAGTGGATGTCGAGCACGCCGAGCCCGACGTCGGGGTAGCGGTACTCGCGGAAGAGCGCGAGGGTGGTCGCGTACCCGGGGCGGTCATCCTCGCGGCGACCGAGCTCGCGCGAGTCGCGATTCGCGAACTCGAGCTGCAGCTCGAGGCAATCGTCGAGGTCGAGGACGGAAGGCCAGAGGACGCGGTAGTCGGAGAAGCAGATGTGCATGCTCTTGGTCGCCTCCAGCCCCGAGGTCGTCGCGTTGAAGCCCTCCACGACCAGATCGACCTCGTCCGGCTTCGTCGACGCCGCGGGCTCGTCGATCTGGATCCACTCCGCCCCCGCGTCGACCAGGCCCGTCGCGTTCGGCCGCAGCACGTGCTCGGCCACGTCGCGGACGAACTGCCGACGCGCCTCGTTGCGGTGCGCCGCGCTGGCGCCCAGGCGCGAGCCGCGGCCGTAGTGCTCGTCGTACGACCAGTCGACCATCGTGTACGCGCCGGTGAGCGGGACCTTGACCTCCCGGTCGGTGTGCTCGGAGACGAAGTGGAACTCCTCGACGTCGTGCGCCTCCTCGACGACCGGGGCCTCGACGACCGCCGCCTTCGTGTAGTACTTGTTGTCGAACGCCCGCACGGTCCCGCGTTGCTCGAAGCCGCGTGCGTGGCGGGCGACGTGGTCGTACATCTCCGTGCGCCGCTGCTCCCCGTCGTAGACGACGTCGAGCCCGGCGGTCTCGAGCAGCCGGATCCCGTAGATCGCGCTCCAGTCGTCGATCTCGGCGAGGTCGTC
>JBKOYJ010000050.1:0-14401 GCA_046725345.1 Actinomycetota bacterium
CGTTGCCCCGCACCTTCGGCCGCCCGCTCGGATACTTCGCCGACCGGAACGGGGACGATCGAGCGGACGGTAGCGGAGCCTGTCAGCGCGAGCTCGTAACCGCTGAGCGACCGGACGCCGTCAAGCAACGCCGGTCGAGAAGCGCGCGCTCAGAACTGCACCTGCGGCACGGCGCGGGCGGGTTCGTCGATCTCGAAGTAGGTCTTCGGCGTGAAGCTGAACAGCGCTGCGACGATGCTCGTCGGCAGCGTCTCGCGCGCCGTGTCATACGCGAGGACGGCGTCGTTGTACATCTGCCGCGAGACGGCGATCTTCTGCTCCGTCGCCTCGAGTTGCGCCTGCAGCTGCCGGAAGTTCTCAGAAGCGCGGAGCTCCGGGTATTGCTCCGCCACGGCGAAGAGACGACCGATCGCGGCCGTCAGCACGTTCTCCGCCTCGGCCTGATCGTCGACCGTCGCTGCGCCCTGGGCCGCGGTGCGGGCTCGCGTCACCTCGTCGAAGGTCCCACGCTCGTGCGCCGCATACCCCTTGACGGTCTCGACGAGGTTCGGAACGAGATCGTGCCGACGCTGGAGCTGGACATCCACCTGCGACCAGCCGTTCTCGGCGCGATTCCGAAGCGTGACGAGCCGGTTGTAGAGGACGACCGCGAGTAGGCCGAGAAGGACGAGAACTACCGTCGCGACGATCGCCCAGATCACGCGGCCAGCCTAACCCGTCTGTCCCTCGCCTCCAAGAGCGCGAACGATCGCCCGCGTCAGCCGCGATAGCGGGCGGCGAAGTCGCGCATCGCGTCCTCGTCCGGGAAGGTTACGACGACGCCCTCGGCGCCGGCGTCGATCATCGCGTCGACGCGATCGGGCGCGGTGCGGGGGACGACACGCAGCTCGGGATGCTGTCCCTTGACGCGGCGCACGTGATCAGGGTCGGAGCCCCGCGAGGGGTGCCAGACGTCGCCGAGCTCGAGTGCCCGCCGCACGGCGCGGTCCGAGCTGCCGCCGACCCAGATCTCCGGCTCGGGTGAGGGGTGTGGCTCCGACGTCGCGTCGTGGAACGACCACCAGCGCCCTTCGAAGTCGGGCTCGCCGCTCCAGAGCGCGCGCATCACCCGGATCTCCTCGTCGGCCCGGCGGCCGCGGCCCTCGAACTCGACGCCCATGAAGTCGAACTCGTCCCTGTGCCAGCCCATTCCGACGCCCAGCGTGAACCTGCCGCCCGAGAGCTCCTGCAGCGTCGCGACCTCCTTTGCCAGGTGGATCGGGTTGTGCAGCGGAACGAGGATGATCGACGTGCCGAGTCCGACCCGTTCCGTCCAGCCGGCGATCCACGCGAGCGTGACGAGCGGGTCGTACACGCGGCCGTAGGGGTCGACGCCGGCGGGGCCCACGATGATGTGCTCGGTCGTCCACACCGAGTCGAAGCCGAGCTCCTCCGCCGCTTCCGCGGTGCGGCGGATGCGATCAGGAGACGAGCCCGTGCCGAAGTTCGGCAGGATCACGCCGAGGTGCACGAGCCGAGACTACTGGCGGCACGCGTGGCGAGGCTGGCGACGATCGACCCGGACGGCCGGCCCCACCTCGTCCCGATCGTGTTCGCGCTCGACGGCGACACCTTGTACTCGGCCGTCGACCGTAAGCCCAAGCGCTCGCGCACGCTGCGCCGGATCGAGAACGCGCGGGTGCGCCCGGACGTCACCGTACTGGTCGACCACTACGAGGACGACTGGAGCCGACTGTGGTGGATCCGGCTCCGCGGACGCGCGCGCGTCCTCGACGACGGCGAGGAGCGCGAGCACGCGCTCGCGCTGCTGAGCGAGAAGTACCGGCAATACCGCGCCGACCCGCCCGACGGCCCGGTCCTCGCGGTCGACGTGACCGAAGTGCGCGAGTGGGCGAGCTGGTGAGGTTGGCGCGTTGGAGACGCGCCTCACGCTGGCGGTGGACGTAATCGACGTGCGGGTGGTCCGTCAGGCCGGGCCGAGCCGACACTCAGCGCTAGAACGGTGGCGCTGCAGGCGCCTGTCCGCGAAGCGGACCTGGGGAGGGGCTCGGAACCGGGAGGTTCCCCCGCGCCACGTTTCGCCGACGATCGACGCGGACGCTTCGCCCCGCCTGGTTTACGCTTGGCTCGCGCGCCGGACGTCGCCGCATGGCCCAAGCACTCGACTCCGTGTTGAAGGAACGTGTGCGTACCGTCTTCGACGGCCGCCCGGTAACCGAGGCCGAGCTGCGCAAGCTGTTCGAGGAAGGTCACGCCTGCGCTTTGATCGTGAACGGTCAGCTCGAGCGGGCGGAGCGGCTGATCGGAGAGCTCGCGTCCGATCCGAACAGCTCGATCGGCGAGCTGGCGCACACGGTGCGTCGGATCGGTGAGCTGCGCACCCAACTCGACGAGCTTGGCGTGCTCCTGGCCGAGCTCGAACGGCGCGCGTGTGAATTCCGGGCGTCGTGGATAGGCGGCTGACCGCAGGGCGTGGGAGCGCTTGGCGTCTCTCGCAGGCTGTGCCCGTCTTCGGCATGACAAGGTTTTGGCCAGTCGCAGGGCTGATGAACTCGGCCAAGCTCGGCCGAGACTCTGACCCCGGCCGCAGCCAGGATCAATGACTGCCAGGGCAGATACTGAGGCCCAGAATAAGCCTGCCGAGGCGAGCGGCAGTGCCGATGTCAACGACAGGCGCTGGCTCGCACTCCTGATTCTCTGTCTCGGCGATCTGATGATCGTCCTCGACGTGACGATCGTCGGCGTCGCGCTCCCGTCGACCCGCGCGGATCTCGGTTTCTCGGAAGAGTCGCTTGCGTTGGGTGTGAACGCCTACCTGATCACCTTTGGGGGCTTCCTTCTGCTCGGGGGGGAGGCTCGGCGACCTCCTGGGACATCGGGCGCTCTTCCTGGCCGGAGTCGCTCCCTTCACAACCGCATCGGCGGTCTGCGGCTCCGCGGGCTCGCAGGGCACGCTCGTCGGAGCACGTGCCGTGCAGGGAGTCGGCGCGGCGGTCGTCTCGGCGGTGGCCCTGTCGCTCATGATGACGCTCTTCGTCGATCCTGCCGAGCGTGCGAAGGCGATGGGGATCTTCGGCTTCGTCGCCTCGGGGGGCGGCTCGCTCGGAGTCCTCCTCGGCGGGATCCTCACCGATGCTCTCGACTGGCACTGGATCTTCCTCGTCCACGTGCCGGTCGGAGTCCTCGTCGTCGTCCTGACAGTGTCGACCTATTCGTGCGTACCGGCGAGGACGTGTCCGGACGCGTCGAGCGCGACGAGGTAGACCAAGGTCGGGTCGGATAGAACCGACTGGGTTCAGGCCGTCCGCTCCGATCCTGCAAGCCGCCGCCGGTGGGGATCGCATGGAAGCGATGCCCGCAGCAACACCCGCCTAGCGCGCGCCTGATCGTTCGCTCATGTGGAGGGAGGCGGCACACGGCCGCCTCCCTCCAGAGGCTCGGAACCGCAATCCCAACTCGACACGGCTCGCGATCGACTTCAGAACGGATCCAGAGCCTGCTCGGCGTCGGGCGTCAGTCCCGCACGCTCGCGCAGGCAGACGTGCTGCACTCAGGTCTCTCGTGAAGCGCTATTTCACGGTGAGACTTCCACCTTCAAGCAGGCCCGCCCTGGAATAGGCCACGGTCGCAGGGTCGAGTTCAGCCTCTAGAACGGTCGCGCTCGACAGCTTGATCGAGAAGAAGTCGCCCGTCGACGGAGCTAGGTTCTGGTCGTTGTCCCGCACGATGACCTCGAAGCGGCACAGCGGCGTGGTCGACGTCTCCTGCCTCGGGCACGCCTCCAAGCCCGCCGGAGCGGACGTCGTCGGCCGGTAGCGGCCCAGGAAGATCAGCTCGTTTCCGCCGGGAGGCGGATTCTGACCGATACAGAATGCCGATTCCAGGATCGGGTCGATCTTGTCGACGATCCCGTGGATCGTGAAGGGCGAGCCGAGGGGGAGGTAGGTACCGTGTTCGGTGTAGGAGAGCTGGGTGCGGAGCTGGCCGGTTGGCGGATTGAGGCTCGTGCTGCGGGACGAGCGCTCGCAGCTGAAGGCGAATCCGAACGAGGCCGGGCCGGTGAACCCGGCGCTAGGCGGCAGCTGTCCGCCACCAGTGGCGGTGCACGCCGTCAGCACCACAACGAGGACGACAGTCGCGGCGCACGCGAAGGATCGCCAGAGGAACGGAGGTGCGCTGGTCGTCATGGGAATCTCCAAAGTCGGGGGCCACGGGCAGTCTTGCGCTACAGCGATGCCCAGCGGACGAACGTCCACCGACGGCTACATCGAATCGGTGGCCGTGTATGCCGGTAGTGGGCGATGTGCGCCGTCGGTCGCGATCGTCGAGCCTATCGCGTCGCGGCCGATAGGAGCCGAACTTAGCACTCGCTCACGCGCAAGATTCAATAGGTAGTTGGGGAGCCGGCGCGCGCCCGTTGCGCGCCAGTGCGCGCCACGATTGGGCGGTCTACAGCGGCGTTGGGCGGATCACGGGCGCCCGCGCCAGGCGTCGCCTCGTGCGCCGGAAACGCGCTTGGCTAAGCGGAACCCGCTTGTTCTGGAGGCGGCGGGGGTGGGATTCGAACCCACGGACCCCTCTCGGGGTCAGCGGTTTTCAAGACCGCGCCAATCGGCCGCTCTGGCACCCCGCCGCGGCCGATTGTAGGCGCCTACGCGCTTACCGGGACGGCGCCGAGCCGGGCCGGCGCGCCGAGCTCGACGAGCGGCTCCGGCACGGCGACGCTGCCGTCGTCGTCCTGGAAGTTCTCGAGGATCGAGATCAGCGAACGTGCCGTGATCGCGGTTCCGTTGAGCGTGTGCACGTGCTCGAGGCGCCCCTCGCGGCGGACGCGGATCCGCAGGCGCCGCGCCTGGTAGTCCGTTGTGTTCGAGGTGGAGGTGATCTCGCGGTACCGCCCCTGCCCGGGGAACCAGGCCTCGATGTCGAACTTTTTCGCGGCCGACGCGCCGAGATCGCCGGCGGCCACGTTGACGACGCGGTAGGGAATCCCGAGCTCGGAGACGAGCTCCTCCTCGATCGAGAGCAGACGCTCGTGCTCGTCGGGTGAGGACTCCGCCGTGCAGAGGACGAACATCTCCACCTTGTCGAACTGGTGGACGCGGAACATCCCGCGCGTGTCCTTGCCCGCCGCGCCCGCCTCGCGGCGGAAGTTGGTCGAGAACGCCGCGTACGAGAGCGGGAGGCCGTCCTCGTCGAGGGTCTCGGTCATGTGCAGGGCGGCGAGGCCGACCTCGGACGTGCCCGTGAGGTACAGGTCGTCGCGCTCGACGCGGTAGATGTTGACCTCGTCCGTCGGCAGGAAGCCAGTGCCGTACATCGCGTCCTCGCGGACGAGCACCGGCGGCAGCACCGGCACGAACCCCTTCGCGACGAGCCTGTCGAGCGCGAAGCGGTAGAGGGCGAGCTCCGCGAGCGCGAGGTCGCCGACGCGGTAGACGAAGCGGGTGCCGGACGCGCGCGCGGCTCGCTCGGTGTCGATCCAGCCGTGCGGGCCGGCGAGGTCGAGGTGGTCGCGGGGCTCGAACTCGAACGCGGGCGGCTCGCCGACGCGGCGGATCTCGACTGCGTCCTCCTCGTCGAACCCGTCGGGCGCCGAGGCGTCGGGAGGGTTGGGGACGCGGTCGAGCAGGTCGTCGCGGCGGCGCTCGGCCGAGGCGAGCTCGTCCTCGAGCGTGGTGAGCTCGCGCTTGACCCGCTCGAGCTCCTGGAGCTGCTCCGGAGTCGGCTTCCCCTTTTGCTTGCGGCGTGCGCGCAGCTCTTCCACGCGCGGCTGCACCCCGCGGACCTCCCGGTCGGCGTCGAGCAGCTCGTCGAACAGGCCGGCAGCGCCCTTGCGCGCGAGCGCGGCACGGAAGCCGTCGGGGTCGGCTCGGGCCGCACGGAGATCGATCATGGCGGAGAGTCTCGGCTCAGCCGCCGCCGTGCGTCGACTGGAACACGAACGCGGCGACGTCCTGGATTTGCTTCTGCGAGAGGCTGTCCTTGAACGACGGCATCGGCGACTTGCCGTTCGTCACGCGCTCGATGATCAGGTCGTGGTTCGGCTTCGCGTCGTCGAGGTTGGGGCCGACCGTTCCGTTGGACCCGGCCGCGCTCAGTGTGTGGCAGCTGCCACACCCCGCGCTCTCGAAGACCATCTTCCCGGCCGTGGGATCCCCCTGCGACGTCGCAGGCGGCGGCTGCTGCGCAGTCGTCCCAGTCGTCCCCGTCGTCTCCGTCGAGCCCGTCGTCCCCTCGACCGTGTTCGCGGTCGGACTCACCTCCTCGCCGCCGCCACAGCCGGCGACCGCCACCGCGACGACGCCGAGAACAAGGACGACGAGCACGCGTGCGCGCATCGCGCGGCACTCTAGCGAGCGCGCTCGCACCGAAACGTCAGCAGCGCGCTTCGGCTCGCCCGAGTGCGGACCGGAGCAGCGTTCCGGGGCTGTCGGAGAGCGTGAGCGCGAAGCTCGTCGCCCGAGTCGCGACGATGCGCGTCATCCCGCCCGCGGCCGGCTCCAGGCAGACGGCCGTCGGCCGGACCCGCCAGTAGCGCGTATAGCGGACGCGCAGCCGGTACGTCCCCGCCGCTCCGACGTGGCCCTCGATCCTCTCGTGTCCCAGGCGCAGAAGGCGTGCGGGCGCGGGGCCGGTCAGGATCGGCGTCGCGTGGGCGAGCTCGAAGATCGACCACTCCGGCCGCGCGACGACGCGGCGCAGCCCCGGCGTCCGGCTCTGGAGCAGCGCCGCCTCGCGGTCGGCGCCGAGCGGCCCGAGCCGCGCGTGAGGGAGGACGATGTAACGGACTCCGAGCCGCCGTAGCCAGCGCGTGTAGGCGTCGGGCGTGAGTGGGCTCCGATAGAGCTCCGGGTTCTGCGCCATGTCGAGCTGCCGGTACCAGCCGCGCGCGAGGGCGAGCCCCGCACGCGGGACCCAGTACGCCTCCCAGTGGCCGAACGTCGGTACGACCTCGACGCGGTAGTCCGCTCCGCCGTGGCCGCGGGCGAAGGCGACCGCAGGCGCCCAGAACGACTGGGCGGCAGTGCTGGCGTCGCCAGCCCGCTTCGGCAGTGCGCGGACGTCCGGCGAGAGGTTGTAGACGAGCGCGACGGCGAGCGCTGTCACGGCCAGCAGCCGCGGGCGGAAGCGCGCGAGCACGGCGGCCAGCAACACGAGCGGGAAGGCGACCTCGCGCAGACGGGCGAGGTTGTCGCCGAAGGGCGACGGAACCACGTAGGCGGCAACGCTCGCGACTCCCCACAGGACGAAGAACGGGGCGATCGCACCCGCCTCGCGTGACTGGAACGCCAGCGCGGCCCCGAGTGCGCTGAGCGCGATCACGCCTGCGAGCGAGAACGAGCTGAACGGATAACGGCCCTCCGACGGGAAGGCGACGAGCGTCATTAGCTGAAGCGCGGCGAGCGCCGCCAGCGCCGCGGCGATCGTGAGCGCGCGCCGCTCGATGCGTCCGCGGGCGAGGAGCACCGCGGCCAGCGCGACGCATAGGAACACGAACGCGAGCGGGCTGAAACCGAGCGTCAGCGCGGCGCAGGCGACGGCGGGCCACGTCCGCCGTGCCTGCAGCAGTCGAAGCGCCGCGAGGGCGGCCGCGAGGCCGAGTGCGTAGCTGTACGTGCCCGTGTAGAGAGGCCCAGCCGCGACGACGCCGAACACGCGCGCGGGCCAGCGCGCCGCCGCGCCCCATTCGCCGACGGCGAGCGACGCGAACAGCGCCGCCGAGAGGACGACCCCTGCGAAGACGAGCGGAACGTTCCCGACGAATGTGGCCGGGACGTAGTAGAGGAGACTGTACGACGCGAACGGATACTGGCCGCCGTACCAGAGGTTGTCCCACAGGTCGACGCCTTCGCGCGCGAGCAGGGTGCGATAGAGGTGCGCCGCGGAATCGCCGCCGGGAGGAGCGAGCGCGACCACCAGCGAGGCGACGGCTGCGGCGAGAACGGCTGCCCGGAGCGCCTCGGCCCGCGAGGAGACGACGTCCATTCGCGAACAGAACCCTACGCTTCGTGCCGGTGCGCATCGTGCTCGTGCTTCTTGCCTCCGCGGCCCTCGGCGTGAACGACACGGCCTCGGCTGCGGTGGGACCGCTCTGCGTGAAGGCGGTTCCCGGCCTCGATCTGAGCCGGCTCGGAGACAACGTCGAGGTGTTCATGGCGCTGGTCGTGCCCGATGCGGGCCCGACCACGAGCGAGGCGCGGGCGCGCGCATCGCTTCTGCGCGGCCAGGTGCGGAACTCCCTCCACAGCGACGTACCCGAGGGGCCGCGCCTGCTCCGGCCGTGCAACGCCGTTCGCCCGACGCTCGTGGGGATTCCGAGGGGCGGCAAGCAGTCGAACGACCGACGGTACGCGATCGCGCTTGCGCCGGACGGCCGCTCCGGCGTCCTCGTCTCCAGCTCGACGCGGATCCCCGGCCTGATCTCGATCGCCGACGTCGCCCACCCCGAGCGGCTCACGATCCGCCCGCAGGACGCGCCAGTCGCGTATCTGCGGGATCTCGACGCCCGGATCCGCGACAACGGCCGCGCGCGCCTGCCGGCGGCCATCGTGGTCGCCGTGATCGGGGTCGCGCTGGCGTTCGTTCGCCCGCGCGCGGCGGTCCTCGCGTTCGCGACTGCGGCCGCGGCGAACCTCGTGCTCGGCGTCGCGGGAGTTTCCGAGCCGTGGCTCGTGGTCGGGGTGATCGCCCTCGGGGCGCTCGCGGCAGTTCCCGCCGCCGCGGAGCTGCGCTCGCCGCTCGCGCTCGGCCTCGCGCTCCTTGCCATCGTCGCGGCCTATCTCGTCGCCATGGCCGCGGACGCCACCTGGGTCGCGCTCTCGCCGCTGGGTCCAAGCCAGAATGGCCGCTTCTACGGGGTCTCGAACCTGCTCGAGACGCTGCTCCTCGTGCCGGCACTGGCTGCGGCCGCCCTGCTCTTCCGCCGTTTCGGCTGGGCAGGGCTCGCCGTCGCCGGCGGCCTCGCGATCGTAACCGTCGCCGGGAGCCGTTTCGGGGCGGACGGCGGCGGGGCGATCGTGCTCGCCGCCGGCTACGCGGCGCTCGGCGTCGCGTACGCGCGGAACGCGGGCCGGGGACTGATCGTGGCGGCCGCGGCCGCTGCCGCGGTGGTCGCGGTGGTCGCGCTCGATGCCCTGCTCGGCCCCGCGACCCACGTGGGCGAGGCCGTCCGCGGCGGGCCGGGAGAGGTCGCGAGCGACATCGGCGACCGGCTCGTGGTCTCGTGGCGGCGGGCGACCGAGAACGCCGTCGTCGCGCTCGTCGTCGCCGCGTCGATCGCTGCGCTCGCATTCATCGTCGCGCGAGGCCCGCGGCGCGCGCTCCCGCTCGCCTTCGCCGTCGCGATCGCCGTCTCGCTGCTCGTGAACGACTCCCCGCGCGAGGTGTCGCTCGGCGGCCTCGCCGGCTATCTCGTGCTGGCTCGTTTCGCCCGCGCCGACCCCGGGACCCCCGACTACACTTGAGGCAATCCCCCTCGAAGGAGCTGACTCGAGATGAAGCGCAAGGGTTACGGTCGCGATGCAGGGCTCTCCCTGCGGATACTGCTGACGGGCGGGCTGCTGGGCCTGCTCTACGTCGTCTTCGCGGTCGTGCTGTTCAACGTGCTCAGCGTCGGCCTCATCCCGATGATCGTGATCGTCGTCGGTCTGGCCGCGTTCCAGTACTTCACCTCCGACAAGCTGGCGCTGATGGCGTCAGGAGCGAAGGTCGTCGAGCGTGACCAGGCGCCCGAGCTGCACGCCATGGTCGAGCGCCTGTGCGCGATGGCCGACCTGCCGAAGCCGAGGGTGGCGGTGATCCCGACCGACGTCCCCAACGCGTTCGCGACGGGCCGCAGCCCGAAGCACGCGGCCGTCGCGGTCACGGAGGGCCTGTGGCGGAGGCTCGAGCCGCGCGAAGTCGAGGGCGTGCTGGCGCACGAGCTATCGCACGTGGCCAACCGCGACGTGCTCGTGATGACGCTCGCCAGCTTCTTCGCGATGCTCGCCGGGCTCCTGACTCGGTTCGGCCTCTACGGCGGGATGTTCGGCGGCGGCCGCGACCGCGACGGCGGCACGCCTGTGTGGCTGATCGTGTTCGCGGTCTCGATCGTCACCTACATCCTCAGCTTCGTCCTGATCCGGACGATCTCGCGCTATCGCGAGTACGCGGCCGACCGCGGCGCGGCGCTCATCACGGGTGCTCCGGAGTATCTGATGAGCGCGCTCCAGAAGATCGCGAGCGACATGACGCGGATCCCGCAGCGCGACCTGCGCGAGGTCGAGGCGATGAACGCGTTCTTCATCATCCCGACAAGCGTGCGCTCGTCGCTCGGCGAGCTGTTCGCGACGCATCCGCCGCTCGAGAAGCGGCTGGCGGCGCTCGCACGCATCTCGCGCGAGATGGGACGCGCAACCGGCTAGCAGGCGCGACGTCGACGCGGCAAAGCCGCCGCGCGGCGCTTCCAGACATGGCCCGGTGCCAGGCACCGGGCCATGTCTCGTCTGGGCTGGAGATCGGCCGATCGTTGCGCCGCATTCCCGGGCGTCTCCATGGCCCGCTCAGGTCGCCCCTTTCGGCCATGTCCCGGTGCCAGGCACCAGGACAGTGTCGGAGACCCGACAAATCGTCGCGGCTGGACGCATTCCGGCGTCTCTCGTAATGCGCTCGGGTTCCCCCTTCGGCCATGCCTCGGTGCCAGGCACCGGGACAGTGTCGGCATCGGCCCGGTCCCCGTCGCGGCTTCGGGTTGCATCGGGTAGAACGGCGGCCGTGGGGTTGACGGACATCCTGTTCGGGCGGAAGAAGCTCAAGGGACCCGCACGCGAGGCGCTGTTCGCGCTCTCGACAGCGCGCGTGACGCTCGAGGTCGAGCTCGGTCTCCGCTCCGCGGGACGCGCCGCGGTCTGCTTCAAGCCGCTCTCAGCCGGCGAGTTCGTGCGCGCCGAGAACGAGCTCCAGGAGCTGCTCGACGCGGTGGCTCAGCAGTCCGCGTCGCGCGTCCGCCGGCGTACGGACGACTTCGGGTTCGAATGGATCATCGTCGAGGACTCGGAGCTCGAGGATCTGATCACGGCCGTGCATCTCGTCGCGTCGGAGCTGCACGCGCGCGGCTTTGGGCCGCAACTTCTGGCGGCGATCTTCCCCTTCGAGGGCGGCAAGCGAACGATCTACTGGATCTACGGCTTCAAGCGCGGCGCCTGGTGGCCGTTCGTGCCGACGGGCGAAGGGCAGGAGCGCGACAACGCCGAGGAGCTGGAGCTGAAGGCGAAGCTCGAGAAGGAGCTCCCGATCGAGCCCGACCTCTCGCGCTGGCTCGCCCTCTTCGACGCACCCGTATAGCCGACCGGCGCTCCCGCCGCGCATAGGCTCGCTTCGTGACCGACTCACGCGCGCGCGTTGCCGTCACGGCGACGTTCTTCGTCCACGGCGCGCTGTTCGGGACCTGGGTCAGCCGGATTCCGGCGGTGAAGCGCGATCTCGCGCTCTCAGACGGCGAGCTGGGGATCGCGCTTCTCGGCGTGACCGTCGGGGCGGTGCTCAGCCTTCCCGTCGCGGGCTGGCTCGTCGCACGAAGGGGGAGCCGGACCACGATTGTCGTCGGGCTGCCCCTGTTTGCGCTTCTGCTCGCGCCGCTCGCATTCGCGCCGAGCCTCGTGTCGCTCGCGCTGTTGCTGTTCGCATTCGGCGCGGCTGCGGGAGCGGTGGACGTGGCGATGAACGCTCACGGCCTCGCGGTCGAGGCTCGTTACCGGCGCCCGATCCTCTCCTCGTTGCACGCCGGCTGGAGCTTCGGCGGGCTCGCGGGCGCCTCGGCGGGAGCGGCAGCGGCATGGGCCGGCCTCGGGCCGGAGACCCACTTCCTCGCCGTCGCCGCGCTGCTCGTCGCCGGCGCCCTCGTCTCGGGCCGGTTGCTGCTGCCGACCTCAGCCGACCGGCCCGAGGAGCCGGTGCGCCTTCGCCGGCCGCCGCGGCGGCTTGCGGCGCTCGCGGTCCTCGCGTTCTGCGGCCTCTTCGGCGAGGGTGCGATCGCGGACTGGAGTGCCGTCTACGTCGACGGGCCGCTCGAGGGCGGCGCCGCAGCGGCCGCCCTTGCCTTCGCGAGCTTCTCGGTGACGATGGCGGCGTTCCGGCTCGCGGGCGACCGGCTCACGACGCGCTGGGGAGCCGTCGCGCTCGCGCAGCGGGGAGGCGCCGCCGCGGCGGCGGGAGTCGCGCTCGCGCTCGTGGGAGGGCGGCCCTTGGTCGCGCTGGCCGGCTTCGCCGTCGCAGGGGCCGGCCTCGCGGCGCTCGTCCCGATCGCCTTCCGCGCGGCGGGCTCGCTGCCGGGAATCCCAGCGGGGGTCGGAATCGCCGCGCTGACGACGGTCGGCTACAGCGCGTTCCTCGTCTCGCCGCCGACCATCGGCTTCGCCGCCGAGGCGGTCGGCCTCCGCCGCGCCCTGGTGCTCGTCGTCCTCCTGCTCGGCGCCGTCGTCGTGCTCGCCCCCGCAGCACGGGTCACGCGCGCCGCGGGCCCGGATCTGGAGCCGCACCCGCGATGACCCTTGGGTCAGACCGCTTCGGTTGGCGTTCGGGCGTGTCGACCGGTCGTTTCAGACGGACGCGCCGGCGTAGCCGGCACGTCCTGATGGTCGGCGCCGCCGAGTCGGCGCCTTCAGATCTCGAGCTCCATGCCCTCGTAGGCGAAGATCGGCGGCTCAGATCCGTCCATCTCCCACAGCTCGGCGGCGCGCCGACGCAGCCCGTCGAGCTGCTCGTCGTCGTGGACCGGATCGTGGTGAAAGACGACGAGCTGCTCCGCCTCGGCGCGCTGTGCGAACGTCACCGCGTGCGCGACGCTCGAGTGACCCCAGCCCACCTTGGCCGGATACTCGTCCTCCGTGTACTGCCCGTCGTGGAGGAGCACGTCGGCGCCCTCGGCGATCTCGTGCCCGGAGATCCAGTCGGCGGGCAGCTCCGCCAGGTCGGCAACGAGAACGGGCTCGTGGTCGGGGATGTACGCGAGCGCGCGGCCGTTGTCGGACAGGCGGTAGCCGATCGTGGGGCCCGGATGCGAGACGGGCGCGGAGCGGATGCGAATGCCGTCGATCTGCCACTCGCCCTCGGGCGCGTCGTGGAAGACGAGCTTGGCCGGGATGTCGGAGAGGTGGACGGGAAAGAGCGGGGGCGAGAGATAGCGAGCGATTCGTTCCTCGAGCCGCCGGACGGGCGAGGGGGGTCCCCACACGTGGAGCTCGGTCTCGGGATGCCAGATCGGCCGGAAGAAGCCGAGGCCTTCGACGTGGTCGAGGTGGAGGTGCGTAAGCAGGAGGTGGATGACGCGCGCCCCGTCGTTCTCGAGCTCGTGGCCGAGCGCACGGATCCCCGTGCCTGCGTCGAGGACCAGGATCGTCTCGCCGGAGCGGATCTCGACGCAGGACGTGTTGCCCCCGTAGCGCACCGTCTCCGGCCCGGGCGCGGCGAGCGATCCTCGACAGCCCCAGATCCGCACCCGCATCACGCGCCCGTCTCCTCCCAGAAGATGGCGACGACTCCGACGAACTCGGCCGTGTGCGCGAAGAGCGGAAACGCGGTGACCGAGATCAGCCGCCGCACCCCGTCGAGGCCGCGGATGCGAATCGAACCGTGGGCCGGCCGCTGCTCGACGAACGCGATCCCCGCCGGCATCTGCGAGAGCTCCATGGGTCGTCCTTCGGCGTCTTCGACCTGGAACAGCATCCCCCACTCGTTCGCCGACATCTCGCCCGCCTCGGTGAAGCTGCGGCCGAGGATCACCTCGGCGGGCTCGTTGTAGAAGACCAGGCTCCCGTCTGCATCGGTCACGAACATCGGCGTCGCGAGCTTCGACGCGAACTCCCTCGCGAGAATGAGGACAAGGTTCTTGTGTCGCCGCAGGTCCATCCGACTGCGGAAGCTTACGGCAACTTCCCGTAGATTTTCTAGGCCGGAAGGTCGGGGATCAGACCGTGGTCCGAGAACAGCGCACGCGTCTCCTCGAGCGTGAGGTCGGACGGCGGGATGATGACGTCGGACGCCTCGAGCGACTCGGCCGGGAGCTCTTCGCCCTGGGCGCGGACGAGCTCCCACATCTGCTCGAGGAAGCCGTCGAGCCGCTCCTCGTCGTCCGCCTCCAGCGCTGCTACGGCCCGATCGTCGAGCTCGTTCAGGCGCTTGCCGAGGGAGTCGTCGACGAGGTACTGGCCGTCGTGCATCAGGCGGACGATCACGATTCGAGCTCTTTCTTCTCGGCGCCCGCGCCGACCTCGGCCTTCAGCCGCTCGAGATCCGCGTCGACTTGCGACTGCGATGCCATCTGCGCGAGCTCGCGGTCGAGAGACGTCTCGCCGCCCGCCGTGATGTCCTCGAGCGTCCCGGCCTCGACCAGCTCGTCGACTGCGGCGGCCCGCGCCTGCAT
>JBKOYJ010000132.1:0-8816 GCA_046725345.1 Actinomycetota bacterium
CGGAGGTGGAGGTCGAGCTCGTCGTCGGCCGCGTTCAGCTCCGCGAGCGCGTCCCGGATCGCGAACGCCGCGCGGACCGCTCGCTCGGGGTCGTCCTCGTGCGCGACAGGAGCGCCGAAGACCGCCATTACCGCGTCGCCGATGAACTTCTCGACCGTGCCGCCGAAGCGCTCGAGCTCGGCACGGACGCGTGCGTAGTACGGCGTCAGCAGGCGGCGGACGTCTTCAGGATCGAGATGCTCGGCGCGCGCCGTGAAGTCGACCAGGTCGGCGAACAGCACAGTGATGACCTTCCGCTCCTCCACCGCTCCGCGCTCGAGCGCGGCGCCGCACGACAGGCAGAAGCGCGCCTGATCGGGGTTCTGCTCGTGGCACTGAGCGCAAACGGCCACCGCCGGAGTGTACGGCGCCGTTCGGGGCGGTTCTAGCGTGCAAGGCCGAGGTCGCCTAGGGCGACGAGCGCCGCGGAGTATCCGCACATCCCGTGGACGCCGCCGCCCGGCGGCGTCGCTGCCGAGCAGAGGTAGACGCCTCGGACAGGCGTCCGGTAGGGGACCGGCCGTGCGACGGGGCGCGTGAACAGCTGTCGCAGATCCATCGCCCCCGCGTTGAGGTCGCCGCCGACGAGATTGCGGTTCCCCGCCTCGAGCGCGGCCGGTGCGCGCACGCTGCGCGCGAGGACGCGCTCTCGGAAGCCTGGAGCGAAGCGCTCGACCTGGCTCTCGACCGCCTCGGTCATGTCTGCGGTGGAGCCGTTCGGGACGTGGCAGTACGCCCAGGCCGTCTGCTTGCCCTCGGGCGCCCGAGTGGGGTCGAACAGCGACTGCTGGGCGAGCAGCACGAACGGCCGCTCGCTCGGAAAGCCGTCCCACGGGGCGCGCTCGGAGGCGGAGATCTCCTCGAACGTCCCCCCGACGTGGATGGTGCCGGCTCGGGCGCACTCGGGCGCGCGCCACGGGATCGGCCCATCGAGCGCCCAGTCGAGCTTGAACGCGCCGGGGCCGTGGCGGTAGCGGCGGAGCGCGCGCTCGTACCGCGGGGGGAGCCCGCCGCGCGCGAGCCGCACGAGCTCGCGGGGCACCACGTCGGCCAGGACGACGTCCGCGGCGGGCAGCTCGTCGACCGGTGACCGCACGCGCACCCCGCCACCTGCGCGCTTGAGCTCCCGCGCGAGCGCGTCGCTGATTGCCTCCGCCCCGCCGCGCGGGAAGGGCCAGCCGAAGACGTGCGCGAGAATCATGAGGGCCAGGCCGAAGCCCGCGCTCGGGCGGCGCTCGAGTGGGAGCATCGAATGGGCGGCGTTGCCGGCGAGGAGCGCGCGGCCGCGCTTCGTCACGAACCGGCGCTCGGCGAGGGAGCGCGCGGTCCCCAGCGCGGTAAGGGCCGTCCGCACGGCTGGGACCAGGCCGAGGCGGCGGGCGAGAGCGAGCACGCGCGGGGGCGGCGGCGGGTACGGGCCGACGAGAAGCGGCTCGATCTCCTTCCAGGCGGGGACGAGGGGCGCGAGTAGACGCGTGTACGCCCGCTCGTCGGCCCCGAGCTGAGCCGCAGTCGCGTCGACGCTGCGCTCCAGGAGGACGGCCGTGCCGTCGTCGAGAGGGTGTGCGAGCGGCGAGGGGGGGTCGACCCAGTCGAGCTCGAGCTCGATGCTGCGGAAGAAGGGCGAGCCGAGGGCGAGTGGGTGGATCGCCGAGCACGTGTCGTGGCGAAAGCCGGGGAGCGTGAGCTCCTCCGTGCGCGCACCGCCGCCGATCGTCGCCTCGGCCTCGAGCACCTCCACCTCGAGCCCCGCTCGGGCAAGCGTGATCGCGGCCGCGAGTCCGTTAGGCCCCGACCCGATGACGACGGCCCTCGTCGCCACGCCTACCCGCGACCGCTCGGTGGGGCCACCCCGCGCCTCCTCCCACTACCAGCCTAGTGAGAAACGTGGTGCGAGTGCGAAACGAGAGCGTGGCGAATCTGTGCCGAATGCGGGGGTCGCGCGGCGACCGCTATGCGACGCCTGCGAGCAGGAAGGCGCGGTTCTCCTTCAGCATCTCGCGTGCGATCACGAGGCGCTGAATCGTGATTCCGGAATGGAGGAACCCATGGTTCCCCCATTTCCCCCCTCCTTTACGCAACGGTCGATAGGAGGAACGCCCGGTTCTCCTTCAGCATCTCGCGTGCGATCACAAGGCGCTGAATCTGGTTCGTGCCCTCGTAAATCTGCGTGATCTTCGCGTCGCGCATCATCCGCTCGAGCGGGTACTCCTGCATGTAGCCGTAGCCGCCGAGGATCTGCACGGCATCGGTCGTGACCTCCATCGCAACGTCCGTGCAGTAAAGCTTGGTCATCGCGGAGAGCTTTGTCAGCTCGGCGTCCTCTGCACCGTCGTCTATCAGCTGCCCGCAGCGGTAGAGCAGCCCCCGCGCCGCCTCGCACTTCGTCTCCATGTCGGCGAGCATCCCGGCGACCAGCTGGTGCTCGGCGATCGGCTTGCCCATCGTCTCGCGCCCCTTCGCGTACTCGAGGGCGTAGTCGGTCGCCCCTTGCGCCAGCCCGAGGCCCTGCGCACCGATTCCCGGGCGAGAGCGGTCGAGGATCCGCATCGCGATTCGGAAGCCTTCGCCCTCCTCGCCGACGAGATTGTCGGCGGGGATGCGGCAGTCGTTGAAGAAGATCTCGCCGGTGGTCGAGCCCTTGATCCCCATCTTCGGCTCGATCCGTCCCACCTCGAATCCCGGCGAGTCGGCCTCGACGACGAACGCGGAGATGCCGGCGTGGCCGGCGGAGGGGTCGGTCTTGGCGAACACCGTGTAGAGGCTCGCGACGCCCGCGTTCGTGATGAAACGCTTGGAGCCGTTGAGCACGTACTCGTCACCCTCACGGCGGGCCTCGGTCCGCATCGCAGCAGAGTCGGAGCCGGAACCCGGCTCAGTCAGCGCATACGCGGTCAGCCACTCGCCCCTCGCGAGGAGAGGGAGGTAACGACGCTTTTGTTCGTCGGTGCCGGCGAGCTTGAGGCCCAGCGAGCCAAGCTCCTGGACGCCGAGGATCAGCCCGCTAGTCGCACAGACCTTCGAGACCTCCTCGACTGCGACGAGCGTCAGCAGCGCGCTCGCGCCCAGGCCTCCGTACTCCTCGTCGTACATGACGCCGAAGACGCCGTGGTCGCGATACAGCTCGACCACGTCCCACGGGAACTCCGCCGACTTGTCTATCTCCGCCGCGCGAGGCGCGATCCGCTCCCGCGCGAGCGTGCGCACGAGATCGCGAATCTCGCGCTGCTCGTCGGTCAGCGGGTCGATCGCCACGGCGCCAGTCTACGCGCGGCCGACCGCCTGCAAACGCGGGCCTAGGCTTCTAGCCGAGCGTGTGTTTGGATGCTGATCAGAGGCTCGAGCGAGGCAAACCACGGAGGCCTCAGGGTGAGAAGGACACTGGTCGTCGCGGCGACCGTAGTGACCGCGCTCGTCGTCCCAACTGCGGCGACGCCGTTGATCGGCGGCGCCGAGACGGGCTCGACGCAGTACAGGAACGTCGGCGCCATCGGCGTCGTCGACGACGGCACGTTCTACGAGCTGTGCACCGGCACGCTTGTCTCGGCGAACGTCATGCTCACCGCCGGCCACTGCACGTTCTCCTTCGCGGAGCTCGAGGAGGACGGCGACGACGTCGTGGCGACGTTCGACCCGGCGCCGACGGCCTCGTCGACGTTCGTCGACGCGGTCGCATTCGACACGCATCCCGACTACGTCGATACGCTGCGCGGCAACTCCAAGTGCGGCCTCTACGGCCAATGCACGACGGACGTCGGCCTCGTGGAGCTCGATCCCGCGCCGGCCGGCGTCATTCCGGCGACCCTCGCCGCGACCGGGTACGTGGACAGCCTCGACCTGAAGACGCAACAGTTCATCGTCGTCGGCTACGGCGTCGAAGGGTTCGAGAGCGCGAACGCGCCGATCGGCCCAACCGGTGGAGTGCGCAAATTCGGCACGTTTCAGGCCGTGCCGGGTCAGGACGTGACCGGCGACCTGTTCCTCAAGCTTTCAGGGCGACATTCCGGAACGGGGACGTGCTACGGCGACTCGGGCTCGCCGGTATTCGCAAACGGCGTAGTCGTCGCGATCGACGTGTTCAGCCAGAGCCTGGTCTGCTCGTCGGTCGGCTACTACACGCGACTCGATGCGCCGAGCGTGTCCAGCTGGCTCGCGGCGGAGCTCGCGTAGATCACGCGGGCCCGCTATTAGAGTCCACGCGTGATCCTCGAGAACGGCGTCGTCCGCACGCTCGACCCGTCGCTTCCCGTCGCACGGGCGCTCGCGATCGCCGGTGACCGCATTGCCGGCGGCGTCGGCACGCACGAGAAGGCACTCGCCAGCCCGGAGGTCGTCGATCTGGGCGGCCGCTGCGTCCTCCCGGGCTTCACCGACGCGCACGTCCACTTCCTCCAGTGGTCGCTTGCGCAGCGACAACTGAGACTGGAGGGCGCCCAGACCCTCGACGAGACCCTGTCACGTGTCGGGAGCGCGGTCGAGGCGGCGCCGCGGGGAGCATGGGTGCGCGGCACCGGCTGGCGGGACGGCGACTGGTCGCCGCCGGTCGCGCCCACGCGCCAAGCGCTCGACGCAGTGACAGGTGACACGCCGGTCGCGCTGATGGCGCGCGACGGGCACAGCCTCTGGCTCAACTCCGCAGCGCTCGTCCGCGGGGACGGCGAGCTCGACGTGGAAGGCGGCGTCGTCGAGCGCGACGAGCGCGGCGAGCCGACGGGCGTGCTGCGCGAGGAGTCGGCGTGGCGATTCCGCTCGGACGTGGTCTATCGCGCGATCGCGGAAGACGAGCTGCTCGATGCCGTCCGGGCCGGGCTCGGCCTTGCGGCCGCCCGCGGGGTGACCGCGGTTCACGACAAGGACGGCTGGTTGGGCGCCCACCGGATCTTCCAGGGCCTGCGCGCCGACGACGCGCTCACCCTCCGGGTCTGGCAGTCGCTCCCGGCCGCCCGGCTCGAGCAGCTCGCGGCATTGCGCCTCGGCGCAGGGCTCGGCGACGACCGCCTTCGCATCGGCTACCTGAAGGTCTTCATGGACGGCACGCTTGGGTCGCAGACCGCGCGGATGCTCGACGGCACGGGCGTCGAGATCACCAGCCGCGACGAGCTGGCCGCGCTCATCACCGGCGCGGCGGCCGCCGGGTTCCCGCTCGCGGTGCATGCGATCGGCGACCGGGCGAACCGCGACGCGCTGGACGCTTTCGACGAGACCCAGCACGCCTGGCGTCCGCTCGGCCTCCGGCACCGAATCGAGCACGCGCAATGCCTCGCGCCCGAAGACGTGCCGCGCTTCGCGCAGCTCGGCGTCGCCGCTTCCGTGCAGTTCAGCCACGCTCCGTCCGACCGGGAGCTCGCCGACCGTCACTGGCCGGGCAAGACCGCCTACGCGTGGCGCTCGCTCTGGGATGCGGGGACGCTCCTCGCCAACGGATCCGACGCGCCAATCGAGGAGCTCGACCCCTGGGCCGGCGTCGTGGCGGGCGTCCTGCGCACCCTGGACGAGCGGCCGCCGTGGCGTCCGGAGGAGGCTGTCACGCTCGAGGAGGCGCTTCTCGCAACGTGTGTGAACCCCGCGTGGCTGGCCCGCGACGAGCGACGTCGCGGCCGCCTCCTGCCCGGCTACCTCGCCGACCTCGTGGTCCTCGACCGCGACCCACTCGAATGTTCGCCCCGGGAGCTCCCCGAGGTCGGCGTGGTCGCGACGATGGTCGGCGGCCGCTGGACGCACAACCCGCCGCCTTGGGGCTGAGGCGCCGATTCGGCGGCGCCGAGCCGGTGACGCGCCGACTCGGCGACGCCGACCGTCAGGACGTGCGGGCTTTGCCCGCGCGTCCGTCTGCATCCGCCGCCCGAGCCGCTCAGAGCGACCCAAATGAACTCCTAACCAAAACCGTCTAAGGACGACCCCTTGCGCGCCTACAATGGGCGCGTGGCGACACGCACGATGCGCTCGGTTCACGACTCGGAGAACTGCTCGGTCGCGGCGTGCGCCGAGATCATGAGCGCGAAGTGGACGGCGCTGCTCGTCCACGACCTCTCCGAGGGCGCACGACGATTCTCGCAGCTCGAGCGGTCGTGCCACGGGATCAGCCCGCGCACGCTTTCCGAGCGCCTGCGCGCGCTGGAGGACGAGGGAATCGTCGTGCGGCGGAGCTATGCGGAGTCGCCTCCGCGCGTCGAGTACGAGCTCACCGGCAAGGGCGAGGCCCTGCTTCCGATCATCGACGCGATGCGTCGATTCGGACGCGAATGGCTGCGGCACGACGCTGACGCAGCCGCTAACGCAGGCGTCCGAGCGTAACGAGGAGCTCGCGGGCTGCCGCGAGCCCGAGCTCGAGGTACTCGACGAGGATGCGCTCGTTCGGCGAGTGGACGTTGCTCTCGGCGAGCGCGAAGCCCGTGAGGATCGTCGGAATCCCCTTCTCGACGAGGGCCGGAAGGATCGGCAACGTCCCGCCCGAGCGAACTAGCAGCGGGCGTGTTCCGAGCACGCGCACGAAGGCGTCGAGTCCGAGCTGCACCGCGGTCGAGGCGGGATCCACCAGCGCCGGAGCGCTCTCACGGTCGAGCTGGAGATCGAGCTCGACGCCGTCGGGAGCCGCGGCCCGCAGCAGCCGCTCGGCTGCGACGGCGATCGCGTCCGGATCCTGGCCCGGCGCGAGGCGGATCGACAGCTGAGCCTCCGCGTGCGCGGCGATCGTCGTGTTGCGAAGACCCGGCTTCCCGCCGACGATGCCGTTCACGTCGACCGACGGCTCAGCCCACGTGCGAACGTAGAACTCGTCCGCCGCGTCGGCGTCGTACGGGACCGCACCGGCTTCCTCGAGCCGCTCGCGGCCCGGCGGAAGCCGCGCCCAGGCCTCGCGCTCCTCGTCGGAGGGCGCCTCGATCCCCTCGCGCAGCGGCTCCGGCAAGCGGCCGTCGCGGGGGAGCACGCCGCCGACCGTCTGCATCAGCGCATGGACGGCGTTCTGCGCGGCGTTCCCGTACATGCCCGAGTGCAGATCGCGCTCGCCCGCCTGCACAGAGAGCGAATACGCGACGAGCCCCCGTGTCGCAACGTTGAAGCTCGGCACGCCGCGCTGCTCCATCCCGCTGTCGAAGATCACGCACGCGTCGGCGCCTCGCTCGTCCTCGCCCAGGAACTCCACGATCGAATGGCCGCCGCTCTCCTCCTCGCCGTCGCAGGCGAAGCGCACGTTCACCGGAAGGCCGCCCTCGGCGGCGAGCTCCGTCGCAGCGCGGGCGAGCACGTAGAGCTGGCCCTTGTCGTCCGCGACGCCACGGGCGTACAGCCACTCGCCGTCGACGGTCGGATCGAAGGGATCGCGTTGCCAGAGCTCGAGCGGCGCAGGCGGCTGGACGTCGAAGTGGCCGTAGAGCAGGATGGTCGGCGCCCGGTCGGCGTCCGACGACGCGGGCAGGTCGGCGAGCGCGAGGGGCTGGCCCTTCCAGTCGGCGAGCTCGGCGGACCCTCCTCCGCGCCGGATGAACTCGACGAGCCAGTCGCCCGCGGCACGCACGTCGCCGGCGCGAGCCGGATCGGCGCTCACGCTTGGAATCCGAAGCCACTCGGAGAGCTCGTCGAGCCAGGCTGGCGGCACGGCGCGCCAGTCTACGGAACGGCCGTCGCGATCCAGCGCGCGATGAGCTCGGCCGCCTCGACCTCGGCATCGGTGTACACGTGGTCGCCGCCCACGAGCCTCGCCGTCTCGACGCTCGCGGCACGCGTGGCGGTAGCGCGGATCGACTCGAGCTCCGCTTCGCCGCCTACGTCGCGGTCTGCGAAGAAGGCGAGGAGCGGCGACGTCACCGACGAAATCGGGCCGTCCCGCGCGTACGCCCGGCCGAGGACGCGTGCCCGGCTGACCACATTCGCCGCGCTCAGCCGGTACCAAGCGGCGCCCATCAGAGGCGGCAGCAGCTCGTCGCCTCGTCCGGCGCCGGCTAGCCGCTCCGCCTCCGCGATGACCTCCGACCAGTGCCCGCGGAGATCGGGCGAGGCGAGCACGACGCCGCGCACGCGCTCGTCGTGGCGCTCGGCCGCGTAGAGCACCGCCTTCGCCGCGCCCTGGCTGTGGCCCAGGACGACCACGTCCCCCGCACCGAGCCGCGCCGCCTCATCCACCCAGGCGGCGACGTCGTTCGGCGCCTCTTCGAGCAGCTCCCACGCGCTCCCGCCTGCGATCTCGCGGTCGTCGCGCACGTTCCAGAGCGAGTTCGCGATGCCGTGCCCCCGGGTGTTGCCGAGGACAACGGCGTACCCGCGCGCGGCCAGCTCGCGTGCGACGAGCACGTACGGGTGGTCGTGGAACGCGCCGGTGTTCCCGTGGATCCAGACGATCGCGATTCCGCTCGTCTCGGAATCGGGCGCCAGGACGGCCCCGGCGAGCGCGACCCCGTCCTCGGTCTCGACATGCAGAAGCCGCTCCACGGGCCGATCCTACGGCCCCCGTGGACTACTTATGCAACGTCGCGAAAGGTGTTCGAGTCGGCCAGCGCGCGGAGCTTCTTGAGGCACTGGTTCTCGATCTGACGGATGCGCTCGCGCGTGACGTTGAAGGTGCGACCGACCTCGTCGAGCGTGCGCGGGTGCTTGCCGTCGAGGCCGTAGCGCAGCTCGAGCACGCGCCGCTCGCGCACCGAGAGCGTGCCGAGGATTCGCGTCAACGCCTCCTTGCGCATGTTCACTTCCGCCAGCTCGTCGGGCAGCGGCTGCGTGTCGTCGGTGATGAAGTGCCCGAACTCGGACTCCTCCTCGTCTCCGACGGGCTTCTCCAGGGA
>JBKOYJ010000076.1:0-4850 GCA_046725345.1 Actinomycetota bacterium
GGTAAGGAGGGGGTCGACGGTTCGAGTCCGTCAGAGGGCTCTGCAAAAGCGCCGGAAACCGGCGCTTTTTCGTTGGCCGCCTTTGCAGATTCTCCAGCGTGCCATGGGTATGGAGCCCTTTATGGAGCCTTCAGGTTCAGAACGGCTACGGAATCGCGTCAGCGCACAACTGGACCTCGCTCGTTGACCACCCTCCCTCTATGAGAGGTGTCACCGCGATCCGTCCGCGTACGTCTAGACGTCGGCTTCACGCCGGAGGTCGCAGCGATCAAGGCCCGTCGCCCGCCTTCGCCACTCCACTTGTCGATCGGTTCGAGCCCCCGGCCGCGCGTGGGCGACCTATGACCCGTGGAGAGGCTCTCCTGCGACGACCTCGACGACGTGGTCGTACGACAGCCGAGCGCGTTCATTGACGATGACGACATCGTCGACGTCGCCGGCAGCCAGCATCCAGACGAACGTCTCATCGTCGACGAGTGCAAACGAGCGAAGCCAGTCGAGCTCCCGCCCTTCACGACGCAACTCGTCGACAGCGGCCCGCAGCTTCGCTGACAAGGCGGCGGCGGTCGCCTCGTCGAGCGCCGGGACATAGCTCTCGACGAAGAACGTCTTCCTTCTCGGGGTCGTCACGTTGCGACCGTACGCCCGCCCGATGTCGGCGGCGTCGCGGGAAACCCGACAACTCGCTACTCGTCGGCGAGCGAGAGCGTGCCGTCGGCGACGCGGCGCGCGAGCTCCGTCCGCGAGCGCAGCCCGAGCTTTCGGTAGATCCTCGTCAGATGCGCCTCGACGGTGGCTACCGTCGTGAACAGCTGTGACGCGACCTCGCGGTTCGTCTTCCCTGAGGCGACGAGCGCGGCGACGCGTTGCTCCGCGCTCGTCAGCTCGCGGTCACGGCGTGGGCGCGGGTTCGCTCGTCGGAGTTCCGTCTCTGCCCGCTCGACCCAGAGCGCGGCTCCTAGCTCGGCGAAGATGTCCCGCGCCGCCTCGAGCTTCTCCGCCGCGCGGCGCCGCTTACCTGAGCGCCGAAGCGCTTCCCCGGCGACGAAGAGAGCCCGACCCCGATCGAGTGGGAAGCCAATTGCCTGGAAGCCGTCGGCCGCCCGCTCGGCGGCGACGGCCGCTGCGTCGGGGTCGCCGCGCGCGATGAGGACCAGCGCAGCGCACCGCTCCGCTGCCGGCGCGGCCCAGCAGTGGCCACGAGCGGCCGCCTCATCTCGAAGCGTCGCGAGAAGCCCATCGGCATCATCGAGGCGATCGAGTGCGACCAGCGCGTCGACGCCGTCCGCGACCGCCTCGAGGACTTCTAGAGAGCCCCGAGCGGGCGTTCGATCGATCTCCGCGAGCGCCTGCCACGCGCGCGCGGGCTCGCCGAGCGAGAGCTCCAAGAAGCCGAGTACCCAACGACTCTTCGACGCGAGGTATGCCCAGTGGATCCGTTCGGCGCCGTCGATCGCCTCTGAGACCAGCCGTCTCCCATCGTCGACCTGACCGCGAAGGGCACAGAGGCGAGCACGCCTCTCCGGGAGCTCGGCCTCGGCCCACAAGTCACCGGTGTCGTCGACACCGACATCCCAGGCCTCGTCGAGGCAGCGCTCGGCGAGCGCCCAGTCGCCTGCTCGCCATGCGACGTCGAAGAGGCCCGCTGACGCACGTCCGCGAACGCCGACTGCGCCGGCGCGGAGCGCCTGGTCGATCGCAGCCTCGAGCATCCGGCGCGCCCCGTCCAGGTCGCCCCTTCGCAAAAGCACTCTCGCGAACCGCTCCCGTGCCGTCGTCCAGCCGTGCGGATGTTCGGCTTCCTCGAGCTCCATCGCGCGCTCGAACGCGGCGTCGTCGGGGTGCCCCGCGAGATCTGCGCGGTCGGCGACGATCCCGAGGGCCGCGGCCAGGAGCTTCGTATCTCCGGCCTGCTCGGCGATCGACAGGGCCTCCAAGGCGGCCTTCTCGCTCGCGGTGAGGTCGAGATCGTCCAGGTAGAGGCGGTATGAGCTGAGCAGGAAAAGCAGATAGGCATGAAGCGTCCTGTCGTCGCCGACGTGCTCGAACGCCTCGCTTAGGATGCGACCAGCTGTCACGAGGTCGTTTTCGAGCCAGCATCGGAGCATCAGCGCACGCGCCCGCATCGGGCCCTTCAACTCGGTCGCCAGCAAGCGGTCGGCCCATTCGCACGCGTCGGCCATGCGGCCTCCCGCGGCGAGATACTCGACCACGGTGAGCATGCGTTCGTAGCGGTCGGCAGCGCCGGACGGCGTCAACCGAACCGCCTCCTGCTCGAGTTCGGCGGCCGACTCAGGTGCTCCCCTCGCCCGCGCTCGCATCGCTGCGTCATCCAGCAACGACGCGACGGCTTCGTCTGGCTCCGATGTGGCAAGGGCGCGATGGCGTGCGCGGGCCTCGATGTCGTCCATGGCCAGCGAAAGCTGGGCGTGCACGTCGCGCCGCTGTGACGGCCACAGATCGGCGTACGCCGCCGAGGCGAGCAGGGGGTGTGTGAAGCGAACCGCGCCATCGTCGCCGATGGCGATCGCTCCAGCGTCGACCGCCGCCTCGACGAGCTCCGCTGCGGCGCGATCGACGGTGGTGAGCAGCGACCGTGTGGGCTGCTCGCAGGCCGCCGCGATAGCGAGCAGGCGTTGGACGTCCACCGGAAGGAGCTCGAAGCGCGCGCGTACGAGCTCCTGCAAGGAGGCGGGTATTGGAACGGGTCCCAGCTGCTGTCCGCGGCGGTCGGCGACGGAACGTGCGAACTCGAGGGCGAACATCGGGTTCCCGCCCGATGCCTCGTGGACCCGCCCCAGCACGGGGCGGGGGATGCGCACGCCGAGCCGGGTGCGAAGGAGATGAGCGAGCGCGCCGACGCTCAGCGGGCCGAGGCGCACCTCCTCGAGGCGTTCGCCGAACGGCGTCGAGAGATTCGACGCGTCGCTTGTTCCGTCGCGGAGCGTGACGAGGATGGCGACCGGTGCGTCGCCGAGGCGGCGCGCAGCGAACGAGACGACCCGTGCCGACGGGGCGTCGAGCCATTGCACGTTGTCGACGGCAAGCAGGACTGGTGCGTCTCGCGCCAGCACACGAAGGAGCGCGAGGAAGGCGCGCGGCAGAGCGATCGCCTCACGCGAGGTTTCCTGGGGTGCCTCGAGGCCGATGGCGGTTGCGAGGGCCGAGCGTTCATGCTCCGCCAGCTCATCGGCTGCGGCGGGGAACGCGTCCTGCAGCAGGTCGGATAAGCCCACGAGGCCGAGCGGAAGCTCTGTCTCGACACACCGGGCCGAGAGGACCGTCAGGCCCGCCCCGCGTGCCTCCTCGACTGTGGCGCTCCAGAGCGTCGTCTTGCCGATCCCGGCCTCGCCGCGAACGACGACGGCACGAGGCGCGTCCGCGATTTCGCGCACGAAATCGCGCAACTGGCCGAACTCGTTCTCGCGCCCGATGAGCGGTGTGTCCGAAGCGACGACCACGGCTGGATTGTCCTACGGCGCGACCGCCGTTTGAAGCCGGGCGCCCGGGGCGAAGTGTCGGGATTCCCATGATGCGCTAGGAGGCCGAGAGCGACAGGGTTCGGCCCGAAAGAGGAAGCGACGAAGGAGGCAACACCCACGGAGGAGCACCCGACGCTCAGCATCGGCCCACCCAAACGGACAGGAGGCACACGAATGGCGATGACGAGATCGAGAAGGACGATCCTCTTGCTGCTCGCATTGGCAGCGGCCGGGGCAGCGTGGCTTGCCCTCGGGGCCGCCCCGAGCAGCGCAGCAGGCCCGACACTCGACCAGGTCATGCAGGCTGGCTGGTCGTGCCGTCAGACGGGCGACCCCACTCGAACGGTCTGCGGGCAGCCGGGCCACGGGCTTCCGCCACGCCCTGGAACCCCAGGGTTCGCCGATCGCGCGCCCTCGTACGAGCTCTTGATCTTCCGCACAGCGACGGGCGAGCTTCTCGGCTTTGTGAAGCAGCTGCGGCCCGACATCTATGCGCAGGGCACGCCGCCGTGCCCGCAGCAGCCGAGCGGCGAGTACATATACGAGCCGTTCCTCGACCTCTGGGTGTGCATCCACCCGAAGTAGGCAGCGAGCAGACGCGAGCCGAAGCGTCGAACGAGGGGCGGCAACCGGCCGCCCCTCGTCATTCACTGGCCTCGCAGTCGCGGCATCTCCTCGTGGACGCCGATCGAGCTTCCGTAGCTCAGCCTGGCGCAGGAATCGCCTCGAGCCCGGCGGGGGGCGAGTGTGTCTCGACCGTCTCGCCGGTGACGCTCGCCAGCGAGACGAGCTGCGTCGGCCCGAACCTGTTCGCCAACTTGACTACCGCGGCCTATGCACTCGTCGAACTCCCGGCGAGCTCGTCCACGTCGGCCTACCTGACCGCCGAACTACAAGCCGGATCGACCTACACCCTCATCGGCACCGGAGAACACGCTCGCGCCGACTTCACTCCCAGGTGGACGGGCGCTGGATCCGAGCTACCCAGACGCCGCGCCTCATCGAGGCGCGGCGTTCTGGGTTCGATCCCTCGCCGTGTGCCCTCGTTCGCAGTAACGCGCCTATGGACAGTCACGTCGCGGTGTAGTCACGTCTGACAACAAAGCATGGAGCCTTTATGGAGCCTAGCGGTCGCAACCGGTGGCAACCGGCAGCAGATGGAGCGGGCGCGAAAAACGCGAAATCAAGCGAAAACGTTGCCGTGGCTTGCCACCGGTTGCCTGCGATGTTCCATGGTAAGGAGGGGGTCGACGGTTCGAGTCCGTCAGAGGGCTTGCACAAAAGCCCTGCAAATGGGCATTTAGTGTTGCCTGTGATGGCGAGATTTCGACGCTTCGCGGGTACGAGACGGGTACATTTTGGGACTGG
>JBKOYJ010000109.1:0-11001 GCA_046725345.1 Actinomycetota bacterium
TCGATCACGACGAGATTCGGCTCTCGTGCGAACCCCTCGTCGTAGTCGTCGGCAACGGCCGCGTCGCGCAGGCGGAGGAACCGTCGCTCGACCACCTGCGCCATGGCGGCGAAATCGTCGGCGCCGTCGAGGCCGGTGATCCCGAACTTGCGGTAGTGCGCCTTCTTCGGGACGCCGTCCTCGAACACGACCATCGAGCCGACGGGCGACTCGGCCTGGATGTTCGAGATGTCGTAGCACTCGATGCGAATCGGCAGGCTCTCGAGGTTGAGCGCCTCGCGCAGCTCCTCGAGCGCCTCCACCCGCCGAAGGCGCCGCAGCTCGGACGCGCGCGCCTCCGACTGGAGCGCCAGCCCGGCGTTCTCGCTCGCAAGCTGCTGGAGGCGTCGCTTCTCGCCGCGCTCCGCGGCACGCAGCTCGACGCGCGTCCCCCGTCGCTCCGAGAGGAAGCTGGCGAGCGCGGAGAGGTCGCCCGCCTCCCGTGGCACGACGATCTGCGGCGGGACGCTCGGCGCCGAGCTGTAGTACTCGACGCAGAAGGCCTCGAGCAGCGTCGTCAGGTCCTGCCCGGCGACGTTCTCGAGGTGGAAGCTGTAGCGGTCGATCAGCTTGCCGTCGCGAAGTGGGAAGACCTGCACGGCCGCGCGGTCGCCGTCCGCCGCCACGCCGAGCACGTCGACGGTGCCGACCGAGCGCCGGTCGGCCGCCTGGCGCTCGGCGAGGTGCTGGACCGAGCGAAGCCGGTTGCGGTAGCGCGCGGCCTCCTCGAAGCGCTGACCCTCGGCGGCCTCGCGCATCTTCCGCTCGAGCTCGCGCTGAATCGGGTCGGTCTCACCGGAGAGGAACTCGATCACGCCGTCGACGATCTCGCGGTACTCCTCCCGCGAGACGTAGCCGACGCAGGGCGCGCGGCACCGCTCGATGTGGTAGTCGAGGCAGGGAATTCCGGAATGCCGGCCCGGCTTCGGCCCCTCGCACGGCCGAAACTGGAAGACGCGGTTGAGTACGTCCAGTGTCTCCCGTACCTTCTTTGCATTCGCGTAGGGGCCGAAATAGACGACGCCGCGGCGATGGCGCTCGCGCGTGAACATCACGCGCGGGTACTCGTCCTCGACCGTGACCGCGATGTATGGGAAGGACTTGTCGTCGCGGAGGCGGACGTTGAACGGCGGACGGTGGCGCTTGACGAGGTTCTGCTCGAGGTGAAGCGCCTCCGCCTCGTTGCGGGTGATGATCACCTCGACGTCGTCGACTCGCGCCGGGAGCTGTGCGATGGCCGTCTTCCGCACGTCCCCGCCGCGCTGGAAGTAGCTCCGGACGCGGGGGCGCAGCGACTTCGCCTTGCCGACGTAGAGGACGTCGCCGCGAGCGTCCCGAAACAAGTACACACCCGGCTTGGCCGGAAGCGACCCTAGTTGCTCTTGGACACGGCCGTTCACAGTTCAAGCGTAGCCCGGCTATCCTGCCGCCCCATGCGCCTCGCCCCCCTTGCGGCGGCCCTCGCCGCGGCCGCTTTCTTCACCTGCTCCGGCTCTGCGCGAGCGGCCGGTCCGAGCCTGCTGATCGGCACGACCGACGACGCCGTCAAGAGCAGCAACCTGGTCGCGGCGAAGTCGAAGATGAGCATCCTCAAGCTCGCCGGCTTCGACTCGCTGCGGATCACGTCGATCTGGTTCCCCGGCGAGACGAAGCCCGACGGCAAGGAAGTCGTCGAGCTCCGGACCACCATCTCCGCGGCCCGCCTCAACGGCATCCGGCTCTTCCTCTCGGTCTACAACAACGGCAACCGCACGACGCCGCTCACGGACGAGGATCAGGCCAACTTCGCCGAGTACGCGGCCTGGCTCGCGCGAACATTCCCGTACGTGCGCGACTTCGTGATCGGCAACGAGCCGAACCTGAACCGCTTCTGGCTCCCTCAGTTCAACGAGGACGGCTCTGACGCCGCGGCTCCCGCCTACCTGCAGCTGCTCGCGAAGACGTACGACGCGCTCAAGCAGGTCTCGCGGCAGATCGCCGTGATCGGCGGCACGCTGGCCCCGCGCGGCATCGACCGGCCGGGAACGGCGCGCGACACGCACTCCCCCTCGCAGTTCATCCGCGACATGGGCGAGGCGTTCTGGGCGAGCGGGCGCCAGACGCCGGTGATGGACCAGATCGCAATGCACCCCTACGGCGACAGCTCGAGCCAGCCGCCCAAGAAGTCGCACCATCCCAACACGACGATCGGGCTCGCCGACTACGCCAAGCTCGTCCGAATCCTGGGCGAGTCGTTCGACGGCAGTGCGCAGCGAGGCTCGACCCTGCCGATCGTCTACGAGGAGTTCGGCGTCGAGTCGCAGATCCCGAAGAAGAAGCTCTCCCGCTACACGGGCACCGAGCCCGCCTCGACGAGGCCGGTCAACGAGGCGACGCAGGCCGCCTACTACAAGCAGGCGATCCAGCTCGCGTTCTGCCAGACGAACGTCCGGGCCCTGATGCTGTTCCATGTCTTCGACGAGTCGGCGCGACTCGGTTGGCAGTCGGGTCTCTACTACGCCGACCAGCGCCCGAAGACGAGCCTCGTGGCCGTACGCCGTTCCATCGGCGAGTCGCGGCGCGGCGTCGTCGACCACTGCCGCGACCTGCGGCTCACGCCGCGCGTGCTCGCCCTTGTGTGGCCGCGCGGCCGGATCACAGGGAAGAAGCCGGTGCGGATCAGGCTCACCTGCTCGATCGACTGCGCGTACACGGCACGGATCGAGCGGCTCCCGAAGGGCCAGCCGGTCGCGACCGCTCGCGGGCGTGCGGTCGGGAAGGTCGCGACACTGATCACGCTGAAGCCGCGCAAGGCGAAGAACGGGCGCTACCGGCTTCGACTCTCGCTCGTGGCGCCGGTCAATCCGGGCCCGCCGCTCACGCTGACGAGCCCCGCGCTCACGCTGGGCTAGCGACGGAACGCGCCTCGCCTACCCCTTCAGGGGGATGGCAAGACCGGCGAGAAGGCCGATAACGCCTGTCCGAAAGGACTGTTGCACGCCTGGGCGGGAGGGGTTACTCTCCCCCGCTCCGGCCGGCCGTCGCCAACCCCTTCAGAAGCGATTCTGCGCGCTCTCACAGCCACGTTGCTCGCCGCCGCGGTGCTCGCGCCGGCGTCGACCGCGGCTCCCGGCATGGTCGTAGGCGCGGCCGAGGACGCCGCGAAGTGGGGCAATCTCGTCAACGCGACGACGAAGATGAACCTCGCGCGAGTGGCCGGCTTCGACGCCGTGCGCCTGACCTCGATGTGGACGCCGGGCCGCACCGCGCCGAGCGATTCCGAGCTGTCCGGGCTCCGCGGGGCTTCGGAGGCGGCCCAGCTGACGGGCATGCGGATCTACGTCGCCGTCTACACGCGCGCGCGCTGGACGCCGCGTACGAAACAGCGCCGCGCACAGTTCGCCTCGTACGCCGCCGAGCTGGCACGGTCGCTGCCCGGAGTCACCGACTTGGTCGTCGGCAACGAGCCCAACCTCAACCGCTTCTGGATGCCGCAGTTCGACCGCCGCGGCCGCGACACGGCGGCGCCGGCGTACGTGCGCCTGCTCGCGCAGACGTACGACGCGCTCAAGAAGGCCGCTCCCGACGTCGTCGTCGTGGGCGGCGCCGTCTCGCCGCGCGGGGGGGACAACGCGAAAGCGAAGCGGCAGACCCACTCGCCCACGCGGTTCATCCTCGACATGGGACGGGCGTACCGCGCGATCGGCCGCAAGCTGCCGATCATGGACGCGTTCGCCCTGCATCCTTATCCCGACAAGCACGGCTCTCCCGTCCGGCCGCATCCGCACTCGACGACGATCGGCATCGGCGACTACCACAAGCTCGTCGGGCTCCTCGGCCGCGCGTTCGACGGCACCGCGCAGGCCGGATCAGACCTACCGATCGTCTACGCCGAGTTCGGCATCCAGTCGAAGATCCCGCGCGCGAAGCGGCGTCTGTACAACCACCTCAAGACGAAAGCGGCCCGTGACGCGGTCTCGGAGCGGCTCCAGGCCACCTACTACCGCCGGGCGCTCGCCGCTGCGCAGTGCCAGCCGACCGTCAGCGGGCTGCTGCTCTTCCACGTCACCGACGAGCGCGACGCCCGCGCGTGGCAGTCCGGCCTCTACTACGCGGACAACAAGCCGAAGTCGAGCCTCGCGCCTGTACGCAACGCGGCCCAGCTCGCGCGCGACGGCAAGTTCGTCCGCTGCGGGAGGGCCAAGCAAGTCAATCCGGTCGAGCGAATTTCGTTCGTGGAGGACGCGCAGCGCGTCGAGCTCGTGTGCGACCGCGCGTGCCGCTACGTCGCCCGGCTCGTGCCGCTGCCGGTCGAGTCAACCGGGTTCCGCACCCGCGCCGTTCCGACCTCGGCCGCGCCCCTCTCGGCGTCCGGCGAGGTAGCACCCGGCGAAGAGCACGCGGTCGACCTCACCTCCGACTCGCTCGCGCCAGGCCCATACCGGTACGTCCTCCGAGTAAGCGTCGTCGGTCAGCCGGGGGCCGCAGTCGTCCGCTTCGGGCCGACGTTCACCTTCGTGCCGCCGCCTCCGCCGCCCCCGCCCCCGCCCGATCCCCCGCCGCCGAGCGATCCACCTTCGCCGAGCGATCCCGCGTCGGCGCCGCCGAGCGAGGCTGGCGCGGGCGGGTAGCATCGGCCGCGTGGCCGGGCAGTACGTCGCGTACACCTTCTACCGCGTCGATCCAGCCTGGCGCCGGCTTCCGGTCGAGGAGCGCGCGGCGCATCGGGAGGCCTTCGCGGAGGTCGTCGACGAGTGGGCCGGGAGGTTCGACGCGCTACACGCGTACACGGTCACGGGCGTCCGGCCGGACACCGACTTCTTCCTCTGGAAGATCACCGAGCGGTACGCAGATCTCGGCGAGCTGGCCGCGGCGCTCAACGCGACGCCGCTCGCCGGCTGGCTCGAGACGCCGTACTCGTATCTCGCGACCACGAAGGCGTCGGAGTACACGCAGGCGCGGAGGTCGCGGCGTGTGATCCCGCGCGGCTCGCCGTACCTGGTCGTCTATCCGTTCGTGAAGGTCCGCCCGTGGTACGCGCTCCCGGCCGAGGACAGGCAGCGCGCGATGGAGGAGCACATGCGCATCGGCCATGAGTTCCGGACGATCGTGAACCACACCACGTACTCGTTCGGGATCGACGACCAGGAGTTCATGACCGCCTTCGAGTGTGAGGAGCCGGCCGACTTCATGCACCTGATGCTGACGCTGCGCGAGAGCGAGGCGAGCCGCTACACCGAGCGCGACACGCCGATCTTCGTCGGGCAGAGCGTGACGATTCACGAGGCGCTCGCGCGACTCGATGGCACCCGGGCGCGGGTCGAAGCGACGTCGTAACAGCGTTTGGCCGCCGACGCTCAAGGCATGCGGCCCGAGCTCCGCGGTCGCCTCAATTCGGTTCTGCGCAAGATCGGCTTCGGGCGGCTCGTCGGCGTCGAGGTCGTCGAATGGGGGCTCGGAACCGCGACTACGCGACTCCTTGCCGATGCAAGCCAGACGAACGTGCACGGCTTCGTCCACGGCGGCGCGCTGTTCGCGCTCGCGGACACGGCGTTCGAGGTGGCGTGCAACAGCTACGGCCGGGTCTGCGTGGGGCTCGACGTCTCGATCCACTACGCCACACCTGCGCAGCCCGGCGAGCCGCTCGTGGCGGAGGCGAGCGAGCAGACGCGATCGCGCCGCGTGGCCTCGTACCGCGTCGACGTCAGAGGCGAGGACGGGCGATCCGTGTGCTCCGCGCTCGCGGTCTGCTTCCGCACCGACCGCTGGCACCTCGGCGACGACCAGTGGCCGCCGGACTGGCGCGCGCTCTACTGAATCAGACTTCGAGCGCGGAGAGCAACACGAGCACGACCGTCGTCACCGCGAGGACCCCGTGCAGCGCGACGATCGGCACCGGGAAGGTCTGCTCTGCCGGAACGCCCTCCGTTGCGGCCGCGACGACCCCGCGCTGGCGGCGACGCCACCAGATCGCGAACATCGTCCACCCGAGCGCCGCGACCACGAGGAGGAGCACGAACGCGATCCAGGCGAGTGCGTCGCTGTCGCTCGCCACGTAGATGATCCAGAGGACGAGCCCGACAGCGGCCAGGCCGAAGTGCGAGAAGATCAGCGGTGGTCGGATCCGGTCGCCCGCCTCGCGCTGCTGCGCGAGTCCTCCCCGCGTGACCCACAGCGCGAGCAGCGTGAACCCGCCGCCGGCCGTCAGGACCCACGCGATCAACGCGGCCCATTCCATTGCTCCTCCTTTCCGGGAGCGTTTCGCCGAACCCCGTTCCCCCGCCGCAGCTGCGCTACACGCTCATGACGTGTTCGCGACGAGCCCTCAGTAGCCGTACGTGTGCTCGTCGCGCCACACGCGCCACATCGCGAAGCCGGCCAGGGCGAGCACGAGCAGGAACGCGAGCGCGTCCGCGCCTGCCGTGGAGCGTCCCGGCCAAAAGAAGACCGCCAGGTCGGCAACGATCAACGCCGCGCCACCGTAGAAAACGGCCTTCGCCCGGCGAGACCACAGCTCGATGTCGCCGCGCACGCGGTCGCGCCAGAGCAGGAAGAGGAAGAACGCGATCGCGAGGAAGAACGCGATTCGCATCAGCATTCCCAGCGCGATCAGCGTCTGGTAGAGCTGGAGCACCACGACGACGAGCGCGATCAGCGCGACGATCAGGAACGCGCGCAGCGTCGGGTTGATGCGGTGCCAAAAGCGGCTCACGTCAGGCGGCGGTGAAGTAGGCGCGCGTGGCGAGCGCACCCGCGAGCAGCGTAGCGACCGCGAACCACAGCAGGCGTCGCCGCGGCTCGCGCGGCGCGTAGATCCACGGGGCGAGCACGGCCGCGAGGGCGAGCGTGCCGTATGCGTAGTGGAGATCGTCGCCTGCGCGGCGGCCGTCGGACAGCAGCAGCAAGCCGAGCCCGACCTGCGCCACGAGCAACGTCTGCACCAGCGCCAGCAGGTGCCCGACGAGCACGCCGGACGGACCGCCGCGGCGGTAGGCGAGCAAGCCGGAGACCGTCGCGACCGCCGCCACAGCAAGTACCGAGACGGCCAGGATGCGGTGCGCCGTTAGCATCCGGTGCGTCACCGTACCGGGAGGAGATGGATGGTCGAAGAAGGTCAGCCCGCGCCCGACTTCGAGCTCGAGGCAGACGACGGCACGACGGTGCGGCTCTCGGCGCTGCGCGGCCGTCCGGTCGTCCTCTACTTCTATCCCAAGGACGACACGCCGGGTTGCACCGCACAGGCTGAGGGGTTTCGCGACCTGCACGACCAGTTCCGCGCGCGCGGGGCAGTCGTCCTCGGCGCGAGCACCGACGACGTTCGGTCACACCAGCGCTTCAAGGAGAAGTACTCCCTGCCGTTCACACTCGTGGCGGATCCCGAGCACCGGGCCGCGGAGGCGTACGGCGTGTGGGGCGAGCGAAGCTACAAGGGGCGCACATACATCGGAATCCAGCGCTCGACGTTCGTGATCGACGCTGACGGAGACGTCCACAAGGCGATGTACGGCGTGGATCCCAGGCGGAACCCCACCGAGGTGCTCGAGGCGCTGCCCGAGCCGGCCGGAGCCGCGGTCGACTATTAGCCGTCGAGCGGCTCGAGACGAGCCGGTTCTTCATCCAGTCGACCAGTCGCGTCCCGCGCAGGCACGTGAGGACGCAGCGGGCGGCTCTGCCGGCGGCCCGGCGCGCGCCGCGGGCAAATCCCCTAACCGTCGCCGGGGATAGCCCGAAGAGATGGCCTTGCCTACGCCGTAGCTTCCGAAAAGAGTCCACGTCCGGAAGGAGACAGGAAATGATGGGTACAGAGCTCCAGGCGATCGACACGATGGCCGCGTACTTCCTGGCAGTCACGTTCGGCGGTGCGGCGATACTGTTCGTTGCGACGGGCGCTGTTTTCGGCGTTCGCCGAGCGCTCGCGGCGTTCCGACCGGCGCGTCGGATGCGCGCTGCGCCTTCGGCCCGATGAATGGGCCGGTCGGCCTATTGGGCTCGGGCGGACCCGGCGATAGGGTCAGCGTGTGGAGCCGCCGAACTTCCAGGACTGGTTCGACGACGCCGAGCTCGAGCGCTGCCCACGCTGTGGCAAGCGAACGGCAGTGACGACTCCCGGGGCAGGCGCAGTCGTCTGCACCGAGTGCGGATTCGTCGGCTTCCGAGCGGCGGAGCGCGGCCCGGAGGAGTAAGCCGCCCCCACCGGTGGCGGCTGAGACGCTCAACCCCCGTCGCTCGACCGACCGAACCTCTCGCACCGTCCGCTGCCGGTATTTGTGCCCTCCGTGGACGGGCAGCAGGTTGACGTTTCATTCTTCTACGAAGCACCTTTGCGCGCCAGCCGCCGGAAGACACACTCTGGGAGCCGGCTAGGCCCAGCCTCAAGAAACTTGCCAATGGTGAGGGCCCCATGCAGCGGGGCCCGTCACCATCGTCTCCTTAGCCGAACTTGGACGGTCCTCCGGACAGGTTGAACTGACCCCCGACTTCCCCGTCAGGGCACGACGACGTGTTGACGTTGGCGAACACGCTGTGGGGATCGTCGCGCAATGCCGCGAGCAGGTCGGGACTCGTGAACGTGCCGCTGTTACGCGTCGCGCCATTCAGATTGACGGTCGCGATTACCTCGCCGTTCGGGTCGTAGAACCCTAGCCCGAGGTCGAGCGTCGTCGTCGTCCCGGTGAGTTTGCGGACCGAGAACGCGTACGCGAACGTGCCGGTGGTCGCGTCCGTCACCGTGAGAGTGACCTTGCCGGCGACGATGTTGCCCCCGATGCATTGCGGCCGCACGTCCCCGGTGGTCAGCGTCGCGTAGTACTGCTCCTTGGTGGCCGCTGTCGCCATCGCTGTCATGGCGAACAGGCAGGCCAAAGCAAACAGACCCTTCATCATGGCTCCCCTCCCCGGTTTGCCTGACTTCGAGAGCCTTCATTGAGACGCAGCCGCCGGCCCGATACAAGGCGCGTTCGTTCAGCGCTCCCTACTCGAACGGCGAGCGGGCCGCGACCCCAGCCGGATGGTCATGGCAGTCGGGCTCGACGCCTAGGAAGGGGACCGGCTGTTTCCACAACGGCGAACACGGCAACTGCCCCGGTGGCGCCGTAAAGGGCTTAGCGCAAGACCGACGGCGGGCAGAACGGCGGCGTCGCCGTTCGGCCCGTTCGTATCGCCCTGCGACATTCGTCGCTCCACGGGAGCCGCTGTTTACCCCAGCTCCCTTTCAGACGTCGAGGGAGACCACGCTCGCCCCAACGGGCGTCCTGGCTCACGGTCGCTGCGTAGCTTCAGATCGAGCTACGCTCGGTCGCTCCCTGTGGCACCATCCGCGACCATGGATACGAGTCGGATCGCAGCATTACCGGTCTTAGCTGATCTTCCTGCAGCGGAGCTCGACGAGCTTGCGGCCGCGATGAGCGAGGTCGAGCTTGAGGCGGGTGCCAACGTCATCACGCTCGACGACTACGGAACCGCCGTCTACTTCATCGAAGAGGGAGAGGCGGATGTCCTCGCCGACGGTGGCGAGGCGACCCAGATTCTCGGCCCCGGCGACACGCTCGGGGAGATTGCGCTCCTCCTGACGGGACAGCGGACGGCCACCGTCGTGGCGCGCACGCCGATGCGGCTCCTCTCGCTCTCGGGTCAGGATTTCGAGCGTATTCGAGCACGTGTACCTGAGCTCGAACGCTCCTTGCGCCGCCTCGGCCTCGTGCGCGCAGCTCGGTAGAAATCCCGCAGCGCCGCAGTTCGGGCACGGCTTCTCGGGCGAAGGCGGCGAGCGCTTCTCTCACTGGGGATCTCCTGGGTCCTCATCGCGCCTCCGTTGCCCGATCACGGGCTGAGCACGCACCGAATCAGCGTCTGACCGCCACGCTGCGGGGAGTCCAGTCACGGCACCTGCCGTCGCTACTCCTCTGTTCATCTCGCCCCCCTTTTCGGCGTGACCCCTCCCGCCTTCGAGCTCAGCTCAACGCCGACCGGCGCTACCCGCTCGTTCCGCGTGACTCGCGCCGCTGGCGCTCGCTCTACCGTGGCCGTGCCGCCGTCGCGCGGGAGTTCGGGCGCTTGAAGAACAATAGGACTGACGCCGCCTCGCGTTCGTGGAATCGAGCGAGTCGCGCTTCACGACGACCTGACAATGCTCGCCCGCCTCAGCTTGGCGCTTGCCAGGGGCGGGCGATACCGCTCGCGGCTTAGACTCGCTGCACGGAGCGGCGAACTCTCCCAAGATGGTTGTTCGGGCTCGCGGCTCTAGCCATTGCTGCTTGTGCGGTCGGCGGGTTTCGTCTTCTAATCGCTGACCACTATGTCCTTGGAGGGATCGTCTTGGCTCTTTGCGTTTTAGGATGCTTGAAGTCCTCCGCTTGCGGCGGCGTTTCGCCAATTGATTCGCCAACCCCTCCTACTCGAGGGCCAGCCAGTGACATAATCCCGTTTCCGTGCGTTGTGAGGAGTGCGGGCGAGAGGCCGATGAAGACGCTCGCGGCTGGCGTGCGCTTCAGGTCTACGAGACCCAAAGCGATGACGTGGAAGCTCATGGCCCTCGCGTCGTCGTCTTCTACTGCCCCTCGTGCGCTGAACGAGAATTCGGCCCTCCTGGGCGAGATCCCTAGCTCACAGGAGTCCGCACGCGGGTCGGTGGTTGCCTTCGCCGGCACGGTCTTCCCTACGACCGCATGAGCCCGTATCGGCAGGGCACCCAGCGAGGCTAGCGCCGCGAACCGAGCCTTTCTATCCGCGTCGCCGAGCACCCTCGGCGAGATCGGCGAGCAAGCCGCGTGTTCCTGGCTCTCGCAGCCGCCGCTGATCGCCTGGCAGGTGGCGTGCGGAGGTCCCCCGATCGGGGGATGCGCTGAAGACGCGGCGGGGAGTAGCGTCGCTCTCGCATTAGCCCGTCGACGTAAGAGAGGGAAGCCGTGGAGTTCGGACGCAAGATCGCAGTCGCCGCACTCGCAGGCGCCTTGTTTGCGAGCGGCACGCTTGGCTGGAAGTGGA
>JBKOYJ010000033.1:0-27920 GCA_046725345.1 Actinomycetota bacterium
TGGTTGCGCGGGCGCCCGTCCGCCTGAGGCTCAGTAGTTGTCCGTATCGCGCCGCGCCCCGTTGCGGATGTCGACGCGCACGGGTCTTGCCACGATGAGCCGATGGCCCTGACGGCGAAGAACATCCTCGTCGCTTACGACGGCTCGGAGGGCGCGAAAGTCGCGCTCGACACGGCGGCAGACCTCGCTGGATACGGGTCGACCGTCACGGTCGCGACCGTCAGCCGGCCGTTGTATCCCCAGCTCGACGACGGGCTCCCGCATCCGCCTCCGGTTCACGACGGAGGGCGGTTGCTCGACGAGGCGCGAAACCGGCTGGCGCTGCGACACGTCGTCGCGCGAACCGTCGAGCCGGTCGGCGAGCCGGTGGACGCGTTGATCGAGCAGGCTGCCCGCCTCAACGCTGATCTCCTCGTCGTCGGGAGCCGCGGCGGCCAAGCGGGGCGCCTGCTGCTCGGCTCGGTGTCGGCCGGCGTGGTGGCGCACGCCCCGTGCGACGTTCTCGTCGTGCGCCGGAACGGCGCCGCGACGACGAACGACCGCTAGCACTACACGTGCGGCCGCCGCCGCTCGCGTGACCGGGCTGTGAACGCGTCAATCGTCTTTCTCGCGGCACTGGCGACCGCGCTCGCGACGGGCCTCGGCGCGTTGCCGTTCCTCCTGGTCCATCGGCCGCGGCGGGAGTGGCTGGGTAAGGCGAACGCGCTTGCCTCGGGATTCATGATCGGCGCGAGCGCCGGCCTCGCCTACGAGGGAGCGCGTTTCGACGCAGGACGGGCGCTGGCCGGAGTGGTCGCCGGCGCCGCGTTCCTTGCGTTCTCGGGCCGACTCTTCGGCGCCCGTCGCGACCTGCATCTAGGATCGCTTCGCGGCGCCGACGCGCTCCAGTCGCTGCTCATCGTCGGCGTGATGACGCTCCATTCCTTCACCGAGGGGGTCGGCGTCGGCGTCGCGTTCGGCGACCAGCAGGCGCTGGGAATCGTGATCGCGATCGCAATCGCCGTTCACAACGTGCCGGAGGGCCTGGCCATCAGTCTCGTACTGGTGCCGCGTGGCGTTTCGGTCGCGAGAGCTGCTGCGTGGAGCGTCTTCTCGAGCCTGCCCCAGCCGCTGATGGCGGTCCCCGCCTATCTGCTCGTGGAGAACTTCGCGCCTTTCCGCCCCGCCGGGCTCGGCTTCGCCGCGGGAGCGATGCTCTGGCTGGTCGTCCGGCAACTCCTACCCGAGGCGCTGCAAGAAGCGACCCGCGCGACGGTCGTCGGCCTCGCCGGCGCGTCGGCGGCGGCGATGGTCGTGTTCCAGGTCGCGGCCCTCTGACTGCCGTCGAACGCCTTCGGTTGGCGTTCGAGCGTGTCGACCGGTCAGTTCAGACGCACGCACGGGCGAAGCCCGCGCGCGCTGAGTGTCGGCGCCGCCGAGTCGGCGCCTTAGGTCCCGATCAATCCCTGCGAGAGCGCGTAGCGGACGAGCTCGGCGCGGCTCGACAGCCGGAGCTTCTGCATGATGTGCGCGCGGTGCGTCTCGGCCGTTCGCACCGAGATGTAGAGCATCTTCGCGATCTCGTGGTTCGTGTGCCCGAGCGCGAGCAGGCGCAGGACCTCGCGCTCGCGCTCCGAGAGGGGATCCTCCTCGGCACGGCGCCGCTCTTCGGCCTGTGCGGCGATCATGCGCGCGCCCAACGCCGGATGGACGTAGCGCTCCCCGGCGGCGACGGCCCGGACGGCCGCGACCACCTCAGTGTCGGCGGCCTCCTTGAGGACGTAGCCGCTCGCCCCGGCCTCGAAGGCCTCTCGCACGTAGCGCGGATCGTCCTGCATCGACAGTACGAGGACCTTCGCCTCGGGAACGGCCTCGAGAAGAGGCGGCATTCCCTCGATTCCTCCCTTCTCGGGCATGACGAGGTCCATGAGCACGACGTCGGGCCGACTCTCCATCGCCTCGAAGACGGCGCGGTCGGCGTTCGGCGCTTCACCCACGGTCTCGATGTCGGATTCGGCGTCGAGCAGCCGGCGCAGGCCGGAGCGCACCACCGCGTGGTCGTCGACGACGAGCACGCGGATCACGGGACGGGCACCTCCGCTGCGAGTGTCGTGCCCGCGTCAGCGCCGCTCTCGACGCGAAGCCGGCCGCCGAGAAGCGCGAGGCGCTCGCGCATGCCGACCAGACCGAGCCCGTCCGACTCGGACGGCCCGTTCGCGACGAAGCCGCGCCCGTCGTCCTCGACCACCGCCACGACGCCTCCGTCCTTGCGCGTGAGCAGAACGCTCACGTGACTCGCTCCGGCGTGCTTGACGACATTCGTGAGAGCCTCCTGGACGATCCGGTACAGCGCCGTCTCGACTTCTTCCGGCAGGCGAGCGTCGCCTAGCTGCGCGACGAGCTCGACCCGAGTGCCCGTCTGCGCTCGAAACGTCTCGACGAGGCGCTCGAGCGCCGGCACGAGCCCGAAGTCGTCCAGCGCCGCGGGCCGGAGCTCGACCGCGAGGCGCCGGACGTCCTGGAGCGTCGACACCACGAGCTCTCGCATCGACGCCACGGCCGCCTGCGCTTCCGCCGTCGTCACCGCCTGCTCGAGCGGCTTCAACTGCAGCAGGACCGACGTGAGCGCCTGCCCGGTCTCGTCGTGGAGCTCGCGGGCAAGCCGCTTTCGCTCGAGCTCTTGGGCGGCGACCACTCGCCGCACGGCGTCGCGGCTCACACGCTCGGACAGGTCGACGGCGATCGCCGCTCTGGCGGCGAGCGTCTCCGCGAGCCGCAAGTCCTCGTCGTCGAAGCGTGGGTCTGGCCCGTTCTTGTCGTGCGCGATCACGACGCCGATCGCGCGCCCGTGCACCAGCAGGGGAACGAAAAGCCCGGAGTGGACGCCGAGCCGGCGTGCGGCCGCCTGGTCGATCTCGGCATCCTCGAACACCGCGTCCACGCGCTCGCTTCGGCGTCGCTCGATCACCCGCCCGGCCTTCGACACGTCGAGCTCGAGCCGCATCCCGAGCAGCCCGTACGTGCCCTCGCCGTGCGCCGCCTCCACGCGGAGAGCTTCCTCCGAGTCCGGCACTGCGATCAGGACGAGCCGTGCATCGAGCAGCTCGCACAAGCGCTGCGCGACGAGGGCAAGCAGAGGCCGGAGCTCGAGCTCCGAGGCGAGCGCGTTTCCAATCTCGTTCAGCGACTCGAGCTGGCGTAGCCAGCGGACCGACGACTCGTACAGGCGAGCGTTCTCGATGGCGACGGCCGCCTGCGCGGCCAGGAGCTGTGTCAGCTCCTCGTCGTCCTGCGTGAAATCGCCGCCGCCCTCCTTCTCGGCCAGGTAGAGGTTGCCGTAGGCGACTCCGCGGAGGAGGATCGGCACGCCCAGGAACGTGCGCATGGGCGGGTGGTTGCGGGGGAAGCCGACCGAGCGCGGATCGTCGGCGATGTCGTGGAGACGAAGCGGCCGCGCGTCGCGGATGAGCACGCCGAGGATTCCCCGTCCGCGAGGGAGGTCGCCGATCGCCGTATGGGTCTCCGCGTCGATACCGGTGGTGAGGAACCGCTCCAGCGTCTGGCCGCTCCGGTCGATCACGCCGAGTGCGGCATAGCGAGCGTCGGCGAGCTCCGCCGCCGTCTCGACGATGCGCTGCAGCAGAGCGTCGAGCGACAGCTCGGAGCTCAGCGCGATTCCGGCATCGAGCAGGCGGCGAAGGCGGTCGGACGCGTCGGCCACGGCCCCGATTATTCCGCTGTCGGCCTACTTGACGGTGCTCAGCGCGGCGTAGTCGGCCTCCGTCATCTCCTCGGCGAGGTACGCCGAGAACCCCGTCGCGCCGTCGCTGTCGAGGAGCGGCGCGTAGTCGGCGCCGGTCAGCCGCCCGCGCTCGGCCTGGAAGATGCCGACCGTCGGATGCACGCGCTCGATCGGCCAGCCGGCCTCGAGGGAGTGCTGGATCACCCAGTGCGGCTCGTAGCATTCGCTCACGTTCCAGTACGCCTGCGGAAGCAGGTCGTACCCGGCGTTCCGCCACGGCACGTAGTCGAAGACCGCCGACAGGTTCCACGGCTTGCACGCGGCCCCGTTGGTCGAGAGCGCGAGCGGCACGTCGAGCTTCAGCGCCGACACGAAGCGCGCGGAGCGCCCAGGGTCGCCGCCGGAGTCGGCCTTGTAGGCGTCCTCGGCGTTCGCGATGTAGCAGTCGAAGCGCCACTTCGTCATGGCCTGCATCGCGGCTCTCGCGTTGCCCTCGGGGTCCTCGTCCAGCCCACCCCAGGCGCACACCTTGATCCCGAGCTTGCGAAACGGCTTCAGCCAGCCCTGCGCGAAGAACTCCTCGTTCCTCGCGATCGAGCCGTCGTGCGCCCAGACGGCGACCCAGGAGAAGTTGTTGCGCTTCAGTTGCTTCGCGAAAGCGGTCGAGTCGGACACGAGCGGGTTCGGGAGGTACCACGTGAAGACCCCGCGCTCGTTCCAGACGGAAGTCTTCGGACCCGCTCCGGCCGTCCCCGCTGCCGCCAGCGCCAGGAGCAGCACCATCGTGGCCGCCGAGGCAGCGCGCACTCCCCACCGAATGATTCCGGAAGTCGCCACAGCCATTCGACCCCTCCTCGTCGTTGCCTCGAAGGCAGTTTCGCAGGAAGGGGAGCGGAGCGCTAGAGCCCGTAGACCTCCTCGGTGTCCCGGGCGACGAGCGTGGCGTAGCGGCCGCCGTTCACGAGCAGGTCCTCGTGCGTGCCAATCTCGACGACGCGTCCCCGATCGAGGACGACGATCTGGTCGGCGTCGCGGATGGTCGAGAGCCGGTGGGCGATCGTGATCGTCGTCCGCCCCTCGGCGAGCCGCTCGAGCGCGTCGGTGACGAGCCGCTCGGTCAACGTGTCGAGTGAGGACGTGGCCTCGTCGAGCACGAGGATCGGGGGATTGCGCAGCACGGTGCGCGCGATCGCCATCCGCTGCTTCTCGCCGCCGGAGAAGCGGTAACCGCGCTCGCCGACGATCGTGTCGTAGCCGTCGGGGAGCGACGAGATCAACCCGTGGATCTGGGCCGCACGCGCCGCGTCCTCGATCTCCTCGTCGCTGGCGTCGGGCTTCGCGAAGCGCAGGTTCTCGCGCACGCTCGCGTGGAACAGGTACGTCTCCTGCGAGACGACCCCGACGGCGGCGGCGAGGGCGTCGGCTCTCAGCTCGCGCACGTCCACCCCGTCGATCGAGACGCGGCCGTCGGTCACGTCGTAGAGCCTGGCGACGAGGTAGCCCGCGGTCGTCTTCCCGGATCCGGTCTCGCCCACGAGCGCGGTCTTCGTTCCGGGCGCGACCTCGAACGAGACGTCCTGCAGCGTCCACGTCGCGTCCTCGTAACGGAACCAGACGTCCTCGAAGGAGACGCGGCCTTCCGGCCGGCGGCCGAGCGTCCTCGTCCCGTGCTCGATGTCCACGGGAAGGTCGAGGTACTCGAAGACGCGGTCGAAGAGCGCGAGCGAGGTCTGCACGTCGAGGGAGACGCCGAGCAGTGAGCCGATCGGGAAGAACAGCCGCGTCTGGAGGGTGGTGAACGCGACCAGCGTGCCCAGCGAGATCGCCCCCGCGAAATGGCCGGCGAAGAGGTAGACGAGCGCCGGCATCACGGCGAAGGACATCTGGATCGAGGCCATCATCCAGCGGCCAGTCATCCGGCTACGGACCTCGAGGTCGGCGAGGCGCCGCGACTCGCCCTCGAAGCGCTGCGCGAGCTCCGCCGTACGCCCCATCGTCTTGCCGAGCAAGATCCCCGACACCGAGAGCGACTCCTGCACCAGGCTCGAGATGTCGGCCATCGACTCCTGGCGCACGGCCGCGACCCTCTTGCGGGCAGCGCCGACGCGCTTCGTCATCCACACGAAGAGCGGCACGAGCGCGAGCGAGAACAGCGTCAGCCGCCAGTCGAGCACGAACATCGCGACGATCGTCGCGATGACCGTGCTGACGTTGGAGGTGATCGAGGTCGCCGTGGAGGTGACCACCTCCTGCACGCCGCCAATGTCGTTCGCGAGCCGCGATTGCACCTCGCCCGTCCGTGTGCGCGTGAAGAACGCGAGCGAAAGCCGCTGCAGGTGCTTGTAGACGGCGGTGCGCAGGTCGTGCATCACGCGCTGGCCGACCTGGTTCGAAAGCAGCGTCTGGACGACCCCGAACGCGCCGGTGACGACGGCGATCGCGATCATCGCCCCGACCAGCACGTCGAGCTGGAGCAGGTCGTGCTCGGGCAGCGCATGGTCGAAGAGTTCGCGGATGAGGAAGGCGGGAATCGCCCCGAGTACAGACGAGAAGACGATCAGCGCGAGCACCGCGCCGAGCTTTGCGCGGTAGGCGCGGAAGAGGCCGACGACCCGGCGCAGGTTCGCGCGGCGCACGGCCGGGTCGGCCGGCCGCTCGACCGGCTCGGCCGCGTCGAAGGGTCGCATGCGATCGCGTGGCATCGAGAACAGAGTACGTAGCATCGACCGCGTGGACGCGCCCGCGCTCGGCCTCACGGCGTCGGCCCCCGAGGCGGCCTACGCCCGCTGCCGGCGGATGCTGCGGCGCCACGATCCGACCTACTACCTGGCCGTCCGGCGGCTGCCGGCCGACGTGCGGCCCGCGGTGCACGCGCTCTACGGCTTCGTGCGCGGCGCCGACCAGATCGTGGACGGGAGCCGGCGGCCACGAGATCCTGCAGCACGCCGCGCCGCGCTCGACGCCTGGGAGCTCGAGCTGGAGCGGGGCGTCGCCGCAGGCCGTTCCGACCACCCCGTGATCGCGGCCCTCGTCGACTCCGGACTCCGCCACCGGCTCCCGCTCGGCGAGCTGCGCACATACATGCGCTCCATGCGCCTCGACTCCGGCTCGGTGCGGATTCGAACCCGCGCCGAGCTCGAGGCGTACATGGAGGGAAGCGCGGCCTCGGTCGGCCGGATCATGGCCGTGATCCTCGGCGCGGGGAAGGACGCGGATACCTTCGCGCGCCTCGGCGTCGCGTTCCAGCTCACGAACTTCCTGCGCGACGTGCGCGAGGACTACCGGCTCGCCCGCATCTACCTGCCGGCGGACGAGCGTGCCCGCTTTGGCGTCTCGGATGCCGACCTTGCTCGACCGTCGGCGTCCCCGGGGCTGCGCACGCTCATCGCCGCGGAGGTCGATTCGGCACGACGGCTCTTCGCCGAGACGGCTCCTGCCGTCTCCGCCGCCATCCCGTCCGCGCGTCCGGCGATGCGCCTTGCGCGAGCGGTCTATCTCGCGGTCCTCGACCGGATCGAGTCCGCCGAGTACGACGTGCTCGGCGCGCGCCTGCGGCTCTCCGCACTGGACGTCGCCCGCGTCGCGCTCGCTGCCGGGAGGCGGTCGCGTTGACGACACCTCGGGAGCGATCGCTCGACCGCGAGCGTCCAGACGTGCTCGTCTGCGGTGCGAGCTTCGCGGGACTGGCGGTCGCTCGGGAGCTCGCGGGCTCCGGCGCCGACGTGCTCGTCGTCGACCGCGCCGCGATTGGCGCGAATCCGACTTCCGCGTGCGCGGCGCCGACGGTATGGCTCCGCGCGCTGGGGCTCGAGGAGGCGATCCGGCAGGAGCTCCCGTGCATGCGCTTCACGACGCCGCATGGCAGCACGCGCTACCACCTTCCGTGGTCGTGGGCGGCGTTCGACTACGAGACGCTCTGCCGTCTGCTGTGGGAGCAGACCGATGCGCGCTTCGAGCTCGCTCTCGTCAAGGGTCGTGCCGAGGACGGCCGCATCCGCACGAGCCGCGGGGACATTCGCGGTGGGCTCGTGGTCGATGCGCTCGGTTGGCGCCGCGTGCTCGGCTCCGCGCCTGTCAGGCCTCCGGAGGCGCCGATCTCCCGTGGCCTGGAGGTGCATCCGGAGGGGACGGGCCGCGACCTCGACGTCGTGATCGACCGCTCGCTGCTTCGGCGGGGGTACTCCTGGCGCGTGCCGGCCGGCGACCACGTCCGCGTTGGTGCAGGCTCGTACGACCCCCGCGTCCCCGTCAAGCGGCCGACGGCCGAGATCGCCCGCAGGCTCGCGCTGCCTGCGGTCCGGCACCAGGGGAACTGGTTCCCGCACCGGCTTCGGTCCGCGACGGAGGACGGCGTCTTCTTCGTCGGCGACTCCGCGGGCCACTGCTTCGCGCTTTCGGGCGAAGGGATCCGGACGGCGCTCTACTTCGGCATCGCCTGCGGTCGCGAGCTACGCCGCGTTGTCGCCGGCGAGGCGACGGCCGAGGAGGCCCTCGCGCGGTACGCAGCGTTCAGCGCCGGGCACCGGCGTGCGTTCGCGATCGCCCTCGCGCTCCAGCGCGTGCTGCCGGAGCTGCCGCCGCGGCTGCTGACCCTCGTGATCCGCGTACTCGGGACGCCCCCGCTCGTGCGCGCCCTCTTCGGCTGGTACCTGGACCAGGCGCCCCCCTCGTTCGCGCGCGCACCGGACTTAGTGGCTCAGAGCCACTAACTCGGTTCTGCCCGATTCCGTCGTAGCCCATGGCCACTAGATCCAGGTTCTGCGACTTAGTGGCTCAGAGCCACTAAGTCGGTTTCGCGTGACTACGCCGTCTCGGAAGCGGCAGCTCGCGCGGTCAGCATCTCGATGGGGACCACGTCGAGCGCGCGCACGTGCGTGGCGCCCAGCACCACCGGCGGGGCGCAACCGGCGCGGTGAGCCTCGAGCCAACGGGACGCGCACACGCACCAGCGATCGCCCGGCTGCAGGCCTGGGAAGCCCCACTCGGGGCGTGGAGTCGAGAGGTCGTTTCCGGCCGCGCTGCTGAAGGCGAGGAACTCCTCCGTCATCACCGCGCACACCGTGTGGCTGCCGACGTCCTCGGGGCCCGTCGAGCAGCAGCCGTCGCGGTAGAAGCCCGTCACCGGTTCGGTCGAGCACGAAAGCAACTCGCCCGCGACGACGTTCACGTCGGGCTCGCGGCTCATCCGGCGGAGCGTACCCGAGGCCCATCGCTCGACCGTGACGATCGACCGTCTGCGATCGACCGAGCTACGCGACGTCGCGGAGCATGCCTGCGTCAGCGCGCGCCCGCAGCTTCTTCAGGCTCTCGATCTCGATCTGGCGGATCCGCTCGCGCGTGACGTTGAACACGCGCCCAACCTCTTCGAGGGTGCGCGGGTGACGGCCGTCGAGGCCGTAGCGAAGCTCGAGGATGTGCCGCTCCCGTTCGCCGAGCGTCGAGACGACTCTCGACAGCTCCTCGTTTCGGAGCGTCTCCTCGGCCGCATCGCCGGGCATCGTCACCGACTCGTCGGCGAGAAGGTGCCCGAATTCGGCGTCCCCCTCGTTGCCGATCGGCTGCTCGAGCGAGAGGGGCGTCCGCGACCTGCGGCGGATCCGCTCCACCTCCTCGAGCGGGAGGTCGACGTCTGCGGCGATGTCGGCGGAGGTCGGCTCACGCCCCAACTCGGCGTAAAGAGCGCCGGAGCTGCGAACGATCCTGTTCAGCTTCTCGACGACGTGTACCGGCATCCGGATCGTCCGGGCGTTGTCGGCGAGAGCGCGTGCGACCGCCTGCCGGATCCACCAGGTCGCGTAGGTCGAGAACTTGAACCCCTGCCGGTAGTCGAACTTCTCCGCCGCCCGCACGAGTCCGATCGTTCCCTCCTGGATGAGATCGAGGAAGGGCAGACCCTGCTTGCGATAGCGCTTCGCGATCGAGACGACGAGGCGGAGGTTCGCCTCGACCATCTCCTGCCGGGCGCGCCCGTCGCCCCGCTCGATGCGCTTCGCGAGCTTCACCTCCTGTGCCGCGGTGAGCAACTCGAGCTTGCCGACGTCCTTGAGGAAGAGCTGGAGCGCGTCCGCCGAGCTCTCCCGCCCCGCCTCTTCAGCGGCGCCCTCCGGCTCCGACTCGATCTCCTCCGCGGACGGGCTCACGTTCAGGCCCCCTTCGGGCGGAGATCGCTGAAGTGACCATTCCTGGAGGCCGCGCGCTTCTCGACGCGACGCTCCTTGAGAGTCTTCTGCGCCTGCTTCTTCTGAAGCTTCTTCGGCTTGTGCGAACCCTTCATCGATCCCTCTCCTGACTGGCGACGAGCACGTCGCGTCGACGTTCTGATGCGTGCACTCAGGCCCGGTGTGCAAGTCGAAGAGGAAACGAAGCCTCGACGGCTTCCGCGCAAAGGGTCTATGCGCAGACCAAGTATGGCAGATGGTCGCGCCCACCGCCCTGCGCGCTTCGACTACGTTCCCCCGGCGTTGCGGCGCGACGGAGAGGCTGGAGAGATCGAGCGCGCAGGTCGCCGACGAGCACCGGCACATCGAGGCGAGCCCGATGTGCTCTGGGCCGGAGTGCTCCGCGAGCTGCGCCTCCGTCTGCGCTCGATCGGCGTCGAGACCGCTCCGGTGGACGAGCTCGGCGGCTACGCGCGCCGGCTTTCTCGTTCGAGGTAGTGCGCGCCGGGCCCAGCGTCGGCGGCCTCGTCCTCGGGGTTCAGCAGGTCGCACGTCTCGAGCGAGAGGCAGCCGCAGCCGATGCACGTCGTCAGGCGGTCGCGGAGCGCCTCGAGCGTGGTGATGCGTCGGTCGAGGTCCTCGCGCCAGCCGCGCGAGAACCGTTGCCAGTCCCGCTTGGTCGGCGACCGCTTGCCCGAAAGGGTTTCGAGCGCAGCGCGGATCTGCTCGAGCGGGATCCCGGCTGCCCGCCCGGCCTGGATCAGCGCGATCCGCCGCAGAGTCGCACGCTCGTAGCGGCGCTGATTTCCGTCGGTACGCCACGAGCTGATCAGGCCTTCCGCCTCGTAGAAGCGGAGAGCAGACGGAGCCACGCCGCTCCTGGCGGCAACCTCCCCGATCGTGAGCTCGACGGACATTCCGACTTGACTTAAACCTTACTTGAGGTTCTAGCCTTCCGCGAAATGGCCGTGATACCGGAACATCTCACTCGCGTCGCGTCGCTCGAGGACGTCCGCGCCGCCGGACGCCTCGTGGTCCACGCCGACCGCCATACGCTTTGCATCTTCGCGGAGGGCGACGACGTCTACGCCGTCGACAACCGCTGTCCGCACATGGGCTTCCCGCTCCATCGTGGCTCGGTGGCGGACGGAATCCTCACCTGCCACTGGCACCACGCGCGGTTCGACCTCAGCACCGGCGGCACATTCGACCAGTTCGCCGACGAGCTGCGCCGCTTCCCGGTCGAGCTCGACGGCGACGACGTGCTCGTCGATCTCAGCCCGCGCGACGACCCCGCCGCGCACCAGCGCAAGCGTCTGCAGGACGGACTCGAGCGCAACATCTCGCTCGTCCTCGCGAAGGCGACCATCGCGCTCCTCGAAGCTGACCCGAGCGGCGTCGAGATCTTCCGGGCCGGGCTCGACTTCGGCGTCGCCCGACGCGGAGGCGGCTGGTTCCGCGGGCTGACGACGCTGACCTGCTTCATGAACCTCGTGCCCCGGCTCGAGCCTGCCGAGCGGCCGGCCGCGCTCTACCACGGCCTCGCCGACGTCGCCTCCGACTCGGCCGGAGAGCCGCCGCGATTCCCCCTCGCCCCGCTGCCCGGCAGGACGGCGGCACCGGCGCGGCTGACGGGCTGGTTCCGCCGCTTCATCGAGGTGCGTGACGCCGAGGGCGCCGAGCGCGCTCTGGTGTCCGCCGTGCGGGCGGGCGCCTCGCCAAAGGAGCTCTCGCACATGCTCTTCGCGGCCGCGACCGACCACCGCTACCTGGACAGCGGCCACACCCTCGACTTCGTCAACAAGGCGATCGAGGCGCTCGACGTCGCAGGCTGGGAGCGCGCGGAAGCGGCGCTCGCCTCGCTTCCGATCCAGCTCGCCGGCGCCGAGCGGATGGAGGAAGCGAATGCGTGGCGGAATCCAGTCGACCTCGTGGCGCTGCTCGAGGGCGCGTTCGCGGAGCTGCCGCAGGCGCTCGCCTCCGGCACCGCGCGGCGCGGCGGCTGGCTCGGCCGTGCGGCTCTCGTGGAGACGATCCTCGCCGACCAGCCGGCGCCGATCCTCGACTCGCTCCTCGAGGCGTTGCGAGAGGGGGCGACCGAGGCGGAGCTCGCCTCTGCGGTCTCGTTCGCGGCCGCGACGCGGATCGCGCGCTTTCCCACGAGCAACGAGTTCGGCGACTGGGACACCGCCCTGCACACCTTCACCTTCGCCAACGCGGTGGAGCAGGGGCTCCGCCGTTCCCCCACGCCGGAGCTCCTCCGGGGCGTGCTCGATGCGGCATTGAGCGTGCACCTCGACCGCTTCCTCAACGTGCCGGCGACGAGGCTCCCGACGCCCGACCCAGACGCCGACCCGGAGGCGCTGCTCGAGGAGCTGCCCCGCCTGCTCGACCGGCAACAGCAGGTCGACGAGGCCGGGAAGCTCGCCGCCTCGTTCCTCGGCGCCGGCGGTGACCCGAAGCGGCTGGTCGCGGCGCTCGGAGCCGCGCTCGTCCGCGAGGACCGCAACTTCCACACGATCCAGTGCGTCGAGGCAGCGGCGCGCCAGCACGAGCTGGTCGCCCGAACAGACGAGGCCGCGCTACCGCTGATCGCCGCCGCGCGCTACCTCGCCGCACATGCGACGACGACGCGCTCGCAGCGCCAGACGTTCGAGATCGCGCGCCGCCTCCAGCGCGGGGAGAACCTCTACGAGGAGATTGCGTCGTAGGCGGGCGCGCTAACGCGGCGCGAGCGGTCGGCGGCGCGACTCGACCCGGTCCACGACCATATGCCCCGCCCAGTTGACCAGCCAGACGACGACGACCGTCCCGACGTACGCCCAGAAGCCGTCGACTGAGAAGTTCGGCGCCGCCCACTCTGCGAGCGCCACCATCGCGATGTTGATCACGAGCAGGAAGAGACCGAGCGTGACGATGATGAGCGGCAGGGTCAGCAGAGCGACCACCGGCTTGATCAGCGTATTCGCGATCCCGAGCACGGCAGAGCCGATCAGGTAGGCGGCCCACCCTTTGATCTCCACGCCGCCGAAGAGCGCGTCCGCAACCCAGAGGGCGGCCGCGTTGATCGCCCAGGCGACGGCGAGACGGAGCGCGAGCACGCCGAGACTCTATTGACGAGCGAGAGCGAGCTCACTCGGTGCCGGCCTGCACGTCGACCGCGGGCAGCCGCTCGAGACCACGCTCGTCCGCCACACGCCGTACGGCGGCCGTGGCCGCGATCAGTATCGCGGCGAGCATCCAGAATACGAGGTTCACGCCGGCGCCGCCGGCCACGAGGCCTGCAACAGCGGGCGCGAGCACCTGGCCGAGCCGGTTCCCGGTAAGGCGGATCGCGAGCGCGGTGCCCGCCGAATGGGGCGGGACGCGCTGGACGACCATCGTCATCGACAGCGGCTGCCCGAAGCCGAGGCCGTAGCCGGCGATCGCCATCAGCACGCCGAGCACCACGGAGCTCTCGGTGAGCGTCACGCCGGCGACGGCGACGGCGGCGATCGCCATGCTCAGCGCCATCACGCGCAGCCGCCCGAATCGGCGCACGACAGGCCCGATGCCGACGCGCGCGACCATGGACGTGGCGGCTCGAATCGCCAACACGATCCCGACGACGGCCGGGTCGATCCCGCGCTGCTCGCCGAGCACCGGCAGGTACGCGGTGATCACGTCCGCCGACGACAGGACGGCGATGCTCGCGAAGATCCCCGTCGGCACGCCGGGAGTCCGGACGATGTCACGCAGGCGACCGCGGTCGCCGGGCGCGACCGTCTCTTCCCCGCTCTCAGACGCGCCGCCGGTTGCGAACACCGCAGCGACCGTGGCGCCTGCGGCGATCCCGGCGGCCACGAACATCGCCCGGCCCGACGCGGCCGTGAGCGACGCGCCTCCGCGCTCGCTGAGCAGCGCGCCCGCCAGCAGCGGCCCCACGAGCTGGCCGAGCGACACCGCAACGGTGAGCAGCCCGAAGCGCTGGTCGTGCTGGCTCTCGTCCGACTCCTGTGCGATGACGTGCTGGGAGCCGAGGGCGAGGCCGAGGTGGCCGATGCCGAGCAGCGCGGTCGCGCCGGCGATGCTCCCGGTGCTCTCCGCGACGCCGAGGAGCAGGCACGCGGCCGCTTGCACGGCGCAGCCGACGACGAGCAGCGGGCCTGGCCGCGTGCGATCGGCGAAGCGCCCGAGCGGGATCGCCGCGGCGAGGGGGATCACCGCGAAGGCGGCGGTCACGAGCCCCACGGCGCCGGGCCCTGCGCCGATGCCGAGCAGCCGGTACGAGGTCACCGGCCGCGCGACGTAGACCGCGGCCTGGGCGGCGCCCATCGCCACGATCGCGAAAACGAGGCGCCGGTTCAAGCGGGACGAACGAGCTCGCCCATCAGGTCGTCCACCCGCCGCTCGAGCAGGCTCTCGTCGTCGAGCAGCAGCGCGACGAGCTCGACCGCGCGAGCGTCTCCGAACGCTGCCGCGAGATTCGTCCGCAGCTTCGCTCGGAGCGGCGCCCGCGCCTCGCCCCGGCGGCGCGGATGGCCCAGCGGATACTCGACCTCGACGCGCTCGGTCGTGGAGCCGTCGGCGAAGGTCACCCGCACCGCATTCGCGATCGACCGCTTGGCGGGGTCGAGGTAATCGCGCGTGTAGCGGGGCTCCTCGACGACGACGCAGCGCTCGCGGAGCCGGTCGATCCTGGGGTCGGCCGCGATCGCGTCGTCGTAATGGCGGTCGGTGATCTCGCCGTAGAGGAGCGCGACGACCGTCACGTACTGGAGCGAGTGGTCGCGGTCGGCCGCGTTCCGCAGAGGGCCGCCCTTGTCGATGATCCGGAGCGCCGCCTCGTGGGTCCAGATCTCGATCCGCTCGATCTCGTCGACGTGCTCGCGGACGACAGGGTGCAGCAGGAGCGCACACTCGCCCGCCGTCTGCGCGTGGAACTCCGCCGGGAACGCGACCTTGAAGAGGACGTTGTCCAGCACGTACGACGCAAGCGGGCGTGCGAGCCGCACCTCGCGGCCGCCGAAGAGCACGTCTTGGAACCCCCACGTCGGCGCCGACAGCGCCGAGGCGTATCCCATCTCGCCGCGCGCGGCCAAGAGCGCCAAGAAGACGCCGCGGCTCGTCGCATCGCCGCCGGCCCACGACTTCCGCGAGCCGGTGTTCGGCGCGTGCCGGTAGGTGCGCAGCGGGTGACCGTCGATCCAGGCGTTCGAGAGCGCGGCCACGAGCGCGTCGCGCTCGAGACCGAGCAGCCGGCCGGCGGCGGCCGTTGAGGCGACCTTCACGAGGACGACGTGGTCGAGCCCGACGCGGTTGAACGCGTTTTCGAGCGCGAGCACGCCCTGGATCTCGTACGCGACCACGGCCGCCTCGAGCACGTCGCGGACGCGCAGCGTGCCTCCCTCGCGGGCGAGATGGTCGGCGAGCGCGAGGATCGCGCCGAAGTTGTCCGACGGATGGCCCCATTCCGCGGCGAGCCAGGTGTCGTTGTAGTCGAGCCAGCGGATGAGCATTCCCGTGTCGAAGGCGGCCTTGACGGGATCGAGCTCGAAGTCCGTCGCCGGGACGCGGGAGCCGCTCGGTACGTGCGTTCCCGGCACGAAGGGGCCCACCAGCCGTGCGCACTCGCCGTGCGTCGACGCGAGGGCCGCGCACCCGAGCGCGTCGGCCAGGGCGAGTCGAGCCGTCGCGTAGGTCTCGTCCGAGAACGCCGGCGGGTGGAGCGCGTACTCGGCGAGCTCCGCCAGGAGCGGATCGACGATCGTCTCCGCCGCCGTGCTCACGAATCGCGTCGGAGCGCGTCGAGTGTGCGCTCGTAGCGGAGGTAGTCGAGCACGTCGTAGAGCTCGTCGCGCGTCTGCATCTCGTCGAGGAGCGCCCGCTGCGTCCCCTCGGCTCGGATCGTGCGGAACGCGCGCTCGGTCGCGCGGCTCGCGACCCGGGCCGCCGAGAGCGGATAGAGCGCCGCGCCGACGCCGGCCTCGCGCAGCTCGGCGAGCGAGAACAGCGGGGTCACGCCGAACTCCGTCATGTTCGCGAGCAGCGGGACGGAGAGCGCCTCCGCGGCACGGTGGTACTCGTCAAGGGTGGTGAGCGCCTCCACGAAGATCACGTCCGCACCCGCCGCCGTGTATGCGACCGCCCGCTCGACCGCTCCCTCGATCCCCTCGAGCGCGTACGCGTCGGAGCGGGCCACCACGACGAAGCCGCCGTCGCGCCGCGCCGCCACGGCCGAGCGCACGCGGTCGACCATCTCGCCCGTCTCGACCACCTCCTTGCCCGGCCTGTGACCGCACCGCTTCGCGCCCGCCTGATCCTCGATCTGGACCCCGGCCGCTCCGGCGGCCTCGAGCTCGCGGACCGCGCGCTCGATCGTGAAGGCGTGTCCCCAGCCGGTGTCGATGTCGACGAGCAGGGGCAGCTCGGACGCCGCAGTGATCCGGCGCGCGTCGACGAGGACGTCGCCGAGGTTGATCACACCGAGGTCCGGAAGGGCGAGCGAGTGGTTGGCCACCCCGGCGCCGGAGAGGTAGAGGGCGCGGAAGCCCTCGCGCGCGGCGAGGAGCGCGGCGTAGGCGTTGAGGACGCCGACGATCTGCAGCGGCCGCTCGTCCCCCAGTGCGGCGCGAAGCCTGCTCCCCGCTGATCCGCCCGCCTCGCCGGCGGTCACTCGACGACGGTGCAGGCGTCGGCCGGGATGTGAACCCTGATGCGCTCACCCGGCAGGCGCCGGGAGCTCACTACCGTGAGCGCGAGCGAGCCTGTCTCGAGCTCGTACTCGTAGTGGTCGCCGAGGAAGGCGACAGCGTGGACGTCGGCGTCCCACGTGTTCGTTCCGTCCACGCTCCCCTCGTCCGCCGTGGCGAGCGAGACCGCCTCGGGGCGCACGGCGACGGTTAGGTGCGAGTCGACCTCGGGCGCCGGCGCGCCCGCGACGGCGAGCCGGTGCGGCGTTCCGTCCACGGCGAGCACGACCGTTCCGCCGTCCATTCGCTCGACCTGGCCGCTGATCAGGTTGACGCGGCCGACGAACTCGGCGACGAAGCGGTTGACCGGGCGCCGGTAAATCTCCTCCGGGGTGCCGATCTGAAGGACCTTGCCGTGATCCATCACGAGCACGCGGTCGCTCATCGAGAGCGCCTCGTCCTGGTCGTGGGTGACGAAAATCGTCGTCAGGCCGAGCGTTTGCTGGAGGTCCTTGACCCACGCGCGTGCGCGCTCGCGCAGCTTCGCGTCGAGATTCGAGAACGGCTCGTCGAGGAGCAGCACGGAGGGCGAGTAGACGAGCGCGCGTGCCAGGGCGACGCGTTGCTGCTGGCCGCCCGAGAGCTGATGCGGGTACCGCTGCTCGAACGGGGCCATCTCGACGAGCGCGAGCACCTCCCGGACGCGCGTGCGGATCTCGCCGCGCTTCACCTTCCGCACCTTCAAGGGGAAGGCGAGGTTGTCGAACACGGTCATGTGCGGCCAGACCGCGTAGGACTGGAACACGATTCCCAGGTTGCGTCGCTCGGCGGGCACGGTGATCCCGCGCTCGGCGTCGAAGAACGTCTCCTCGCCGACGGCCACGCGCCCCTCGTCCGGCACCTGGAAGCCGGCGATCGACATCAGCGTCGTCGACTTCCCGCAGCCGCTCGGGCCGAGCAGCGTGAAGAGCTCGCCGTCGGCGACGGCGAAGCCGACGTCGTCGAGCGCACGCTGCTCACCGAACGTCTTCACGAGGCTGTCGATGTGGATGTCAGGCATCGTGCGCGCCCGTCGCCCCGATCCTGAACACCTTCGCGAACACGGCCAGCACGACGACGGTCACCCCCACCTGCACCATCGCGAGCGCGGCGACGGGGCCGACGGAGCCCTGGATGAAGTGGGTCAGCATGGTCGCGCCCATGACCTCCGTGCCCGGCTTGACCAGGAACACCGCCGGGTCGTAGTCGTTGAGGATCTCGACGAAGAGCAGGATGAACGCTGCGAACAGCGCGGGCCGCAGCAAGGGGAGGACGATCCGGCGGCTCGTCGTCCACCACCCCGCGCCCGCCGCCCGCCCCGCCCGGTCGAGCTCCTCGCTGATCCGTGCCAGCGTCGGATACATCACGATGTATGCGAGCGGCAGGTTCCGGACGCAGAAGGCGAGCATGATCCCCCAGACGCTGTCGCGGAAGAAGTCGCCCGGGGGGCCCGTGAGCAGGTACGCCCAGAAGAAGCCGATGCCGATGATGATCCCCGGCGTCGCCCGCGGGTAGAGCAGCACGAACGGCAGCGAGCGCCGCAGTGGGAAGCGCGAGCGGTGGGCGACGAGGGTGGCAAGCGCGACGAGGGCCGTCGTCGCGAGCGCGCCGACGACCGCGATCATCGCGCTGTTCCGGATCGAGCGCGCGAACACACCGTCGTTCAGTGCCTGCCAGTGCTCCCACGTGAAGAGGTCCCAGGGAGCGATGAGCGGGGTGAGGACGGTCACGAGCGACATCAGCGCGAGGCCGAGCACCGGGATCACCGTCGTGAGCAGGAGGTAGAGCACGAACAGCGCCGCGAGCGGCCAGCGCCAGACCCCGAGCGCGAGCAGGTCGTGGCGGCCCGAGCGCCCGCCCACGGAGACGAAGCGGGCCTCGGCGCCGAGCAAGCGATTTCGCAGCACGAGGAGCAGCGTCGCGACGACGAGCAGCACCATCGCCCCCGCGCTCACCGAGCCCGGGTCGGGGGCCGCCGCGTTCGTCCACGTGTTGTAGAGGTAGCTCGACACGAAGTTGATGTTGTGCGGCGTCCCCAGCAGGAGGGGGATGCCGAGCGCGGCGATCGCGAGCGTGAAGATGAGCGTCCCCGCGTTCAGGAGCGCCGGCCGCAGCATCGGGATCGTGACGCTGCGGAGCACGCGCGTCGGCGATGCCCCGGCGCTACGCGCCGCATCCTCGAGCGAAGAATCCGCGCGCGCCAGCGCCGCCTGGCACGTGAGGAAGGCGATCGGGAGCAGCCGCGACGCCTCCACGACCGACATCCCGGGGATCGTGCCGATGTCGGGCGTGTCGACGTGGAGCTTCTGCGAGAACCACTGCGCGAGGTAGCCGCCCGGTCCCCACACCGCGATCCAGCCGAGCACGATCCCGAGCGACGGGAGCAGGATCGGCAGCAACACGAGCCGGCCCCAGGCGCGGCGACCGGGAAGGTCGGTGCGCGTGCAGAGGATCGCGAAGGCCGCCCCGAAGGTGACGGAGAGAACGGTGGTCAGCGCCGCGAACTCGAGCGTGTTCCGCCACGCGTGCCAGAACGCGGAGTCTCCGAAGAGGTCGCGGTAGGGGTCGACCGTGAACACGCCGCCCGCCTCGTACAGCGGGCGGTCCCGGAGCGACGCGTAGAGGAGCGGGACGAAGGGGCCCAGGATGAGCACGACCGCGAGCGCCCACGTCGCCGCCTGCAGGAGACCGGCGGGGAGCCGGCTCCTGCGAGGCGGCGGAAACGTCTCGGCCGCGTACCCGCCCGTGGCCATCTCGCGCCCCGTCAGGCGCCTACCCGAAGATCGAGTGCCAGGTGCGGGCGAACTTGGGCCGGTCGTTCACGAACTTCTGGCTGAACGGCACGAAGATCACGTTCTTGGCACCGACCCTCCGGTACACCTCAGCGAGCGTGTTCTTGCAGTTCTTCGCAGGCTTGAAGTTCGTCATGAACGCCGTGAACCCCGCGTCGCACATCGCCTGCTGGCCGGCCTTGGAGTAGACGAAGTTCAGGAACAGCTTCGCCGACGCCGGGCTCTTCGCCTTGGCCGTGATCGCGAAGCCGCGCGGAATCAGCGGCTCGGCATCCCGCACGTACGTCCACGCGAGCAGCCTGCCCAGATTCGAGTCGCTCGCGATCCTGAACCGCGCCGTCGGAGACGTCAGGTACGCGGCGCTGGCACCGCCTTGCGCGACGAGCTGCAGCTGCGACGCGACGCCGGTCGTCGGCGTCAGCCGCTTGGCGATCTTGCGGAAGTTGGCCCATCCCTTCTTCTGGACGTAGCCCCAGAGCCCGGTGTAGCCGAAAGTGTTGTCGACGGTGTAGCCGGTCACCTTCCGGTACGTGCTCGCGTCTTTCGCGATCGCCGTCACCGACGTCGGCACCTTGTTGCCGAGGACGACCTTGTTATAGACGATGATCGCCGGGTCGGGAGACATGACGTAGACGCCGCTGAACTGCTTCACGAACCTCGGGAACTTCGAGAGCCCGGCCGGCGTGTAGTTCATCGCGTACTTCCGGCGCGCGGCGTAGACCCAGAGGTTGGGCGCGCTCGCGATCAGGACGTCGGCCGTGCGCGCTCCCTGGCTCGCCTCGGAGGCGTACTTCGAGAAGATCGTGTTGTCCTCGAGGTCGTATGGGGTCGTGCCGATCCAGGGATAGCGTGCCTTGAAGCGGTTCAGGAGCACGGTGAAGTTCGCAGCCGGCGGGTTCCCGTAGAACACGAGCCCGGATTCCCTCTTCGACTGCCTGATCAGCGCGGCGAGCGGGTTCGGCTTCTTCGCCGTCGCCGCGGCTTCTGCCGTCGATCGCGCGCCTCCGGCTCCCAGGGCCGCGAGCGCCGCGGCGAGTGCGAGCGCAGGCAGGGCGAGACGACGCCTCGTCGGCATCGTGATCACTGTCGTTCCTCCTTGCTTCTCGGCGGAATGTGGCATCTGCGACGCTATTGGCGCCGCCGTTGTAGTCCCCGCCGCACGGGCGCCCAAAACGGCTCCCGGTCAGATGACGCGCCTCGTCGGACGCGACAACATCCGCAAGCGACTCGCCCCGTTCGAGGGCGGGCCGGGCGCGACGCGCTACGCGGGCGGCGAGGCGCGAATCGAGCGTCCCGAGGAGACGGTCGTCGTGCGCCCGCCGTTCGGCCTCTCGCACGAGGCCGCGTACGACGGCGTGCGCCTCGCGCCGCTCTTCGACGCCCTGGCGCGCGACCACGTGGTGGCCGCGCTGCTCGTGCGACTCGGCGGTTACGCCGTGGGCGTGTTCGACGGCGAGCGCCTCGTCGACTCGAAGGTCGGCTTGCGCTTCGTCAAGGGCCGCCACAGGAAGGGTGGATCGTCGGCGAACCGGTTCCGGCGCCGACGCGAGGAGCAGGCGCGGGCGCTCATCGAGGAGGCAGCGGAGGTCGCCGTCCGCGTGCTCGAGCCGTGGCGGTCGCGGATCGAGTTCGCGGCCTTGGGCGGTGACCGCCACGCGGTCCGCGAGGTGCTCGCGGCGCGGCCCGAGCTCGCCTGGATCGACGAGCGGGCAATCGCGCGGTTCCTGACGGTGCCGGAGCCGCGACAGCGCGTGCTGGAGCGACTCCCGTACGAGCTGTACTCCGCCGAGGTGGTGACATCCGCGCCGGCCTGACCGCAACGTCCGCATTGGTCCGGGCCGCTTCGCAAGAGCGCGCGAAGATCGCACTCTTCGCGCGCGTTCACCCGAGCGAAGCGAGGGTGTAACCAGTCAAGCGGGAAGAGCGCAGCTTTTTCCGCTTCAGATCGCCTGCGGAAAGCGAAAGAGGCGGTTGGGGTCGTAGCGGCGCCTGACCGCCTGCAGCCGCGCGAGGTTGACTCCGTAGTACGCGTGCCGCCAGGAAGCGAGGTCGGGGTCGATGTAGTTCTGGTACGCGAAGCCCGACACGTACGGCCGCATCGCCGCCTTCACGCCTCGAACCCACGCGAGCGCCGAGGCGGCGTCCGCGGCAGGCCCCCACGACGTGAAGTACTGGCACGAGTACAGCGCGTCGCGATGGACGAAGGCGGTGGCGCGCTTCGGCACGCGGTCGACGGCGCCGCCGTACGCGTCGAGGAGGATCACGCCGGCAGCGCCCTCGTTCTGGCGCCGCTCGACCCAGTGCTTCAGCGTCCTCCGGCCGGCCCGGCGGAGGGGGCGATTCACGTAGTCCGACTTCGCGGCGAAGGCCGACCGCGAGAGCGTGCCGCGGGGCGCGAGATGGCACTGCTCGAGCGGCTTCCCCGCGCAACCTGCCCAACGGAGCTGGAGGTCGAGCCACGAGGCGTGCCCGAACGTCACGTGCTGTGCCGGAACCTTCGAGGTCAGCTGCGCGACGAGCGCCGCCAGGTTCTGCTGGGATCCGAGGTACTGACCGAACGCCAGCACGGTCGGCCCCTGGGGCCCGGTCGCGAGGCGGGCGAGCGCGGTGAGGCGGTCGGGCGCGTGCGGCGCCCACTGCTGCCACGCTGCCAGCACGTCGTCGGCGTCGCTCCACTTCCACGAGGCGACGAACGACGAGGCGGAGCCGACCGCGTGCGTGCGGAAGCGGAACCGCGTCGCGATCCCGAAGTTTCCTCCGCCGCCCCCGCGGCAGGCCCAGAAGAGATCGGCGTGCCGATGACGGTCGCAGCGGAGCAGCCGGCCGGACGCAGTGACGAGCTCGAGCGCCGTCAGGTTGTCCGCCGTGAGCCCCCAGGCGCGTGAGGCGAGCCCGAATCCTCCGCCAAGCGCCAGCCCAGCGATGCCGACCGTCGGACACGAACCTGCCGGAATGCCACGGCCCCGGCGTGCCAGCGCCGCATAGACGTCGATCAGGCGCGCGCCCGCCCCAACCGTCGCCTGGCCGTCGCGCCCGACGTGGATCCCGTCGAGGTCCGAGAGGTCGACGACCACTCCGCGAGTGGTCGAGTAGCCGGCGTAGCTGTGGCCGCCCGAGCGGGCGGCGATCCGGACGCCCGTCCGCTCGGCCCACCGCACGACCGCGCGCACGTCGGCCGCGTTCCGTGGGCGCACGACGGCGAGCGGGCGGACGCCGTCAAAGCGGCGGTTGTACGGGAGCCGGGCGGCTTCGTAGCCCGAGCTCCCCGGCTTCAGGACCGGGCCGGCGACGGCTCGAGCGAGGGCGCGAAGGCGAGGGTCCCGGCTGCCGCCGGCGCTCGCGATCGCGACCCGTCCGACTGGGCCGGCCGCGACGAGGAGCGCCGCGCCGACCCCCCGCTCCAGCACCTGTCGTCGCGTCAGCTCGTCGATCTCGACTCCTCCTCGACCACGGTATGCGTCCCCACGTCCTGCTAGCGAAGCCTGACGCCTTTCCCGCGCGCCGGAGCGGGAGTACATTGACTTCGTGAGTGCCCTCGGGGGGAAGGCCCTGACGATTGACGTCCTCGCGCACGGCGGGAAGGCGGGCGCCGCCGCCGCGCGCAGCGCGGAAACGGCGCGGCTGCTCGTCGAGACGGCGCGACAGCTCGGCGAGACGCTCGACCCCGAGCGCGTCTACGACCGCTTCCACGCCCTCCTGACCGACACCGTCCCGCACGACGGGCTCGTCGTCTCGTCGTACGACCCCAGCAGCGACCTGATCCGGTGCGAGTACGTCTGGACGGACGGCGCGAAGCTCGATCCGGCGAAGCTGCCGCCCCTGCGACCGAACCCGAGCGGCGAAGGAATGCAGACGTCGGTGATTCGCGGCGGACAGACGTTGCTCGCGAACGACGTCCGGGACCGCGTCGCCGCCGCGAGCGGCACGTTCTACAACGTCGACGGCGAGGGAAACGTCCGCGTGGTTCCCGAGTCAGGCCCGCCGGGCGTCCGCGCCGCGATTCTCGCCCCGGTCAAGCACGAGGGCCAGGTCGTCGGGATCGTGCAGGTGATGTCCGACCGCGGGTCGTACACGCGTGAGCAGGCCGAGCTCGTCGAAGCCCTCGTCAGCCAGATGTCCGCCGCCGTGCGCAACGCGAAGCTGTACGAGGCAGCTCAGGCCGAGCTCGCTGCCCGCAGGCGCGCAGAGCGGGAGCTACGCGAGAGCGAGGCGCTCTTGCGGGCGACATTCGAGAACGCTGCCGTCGGCATCGCCCACGTCGGCCTCGACGGCCGCTGGCTTCGCGTCAACGACCGTCTCTGCGAGATCCTCGGCTACGAGCGCGAAGACCTCCTCCGCGAGACGACGTCCACGATCACGCACCCCGAGGACGCTGACCGGGAGTTGGGCCAGCTGCAGCGGCTTCAACGCCGGGAGATCGAGGAGTACACGGCCGAGAAGCGGTATGTGCGCAAGGACGGCGCCGTGGTCTGGGTCAGCCTCGCGTGCTCGCTGGTCCCCGACGAAACGGGAACGCCGCTCCACCTGATCAAGGTGATCGAGGACATCTCGGCCCGGAAGCGGGCCGAGGAGGAGCGGCGCCGGTCAGAGGCAACGGCGCAGGCCGCAAGGGCCGTGGCCCGCGAACGCGAGCAGGCGGCGCGCGTGCTCGCCGCGGTCGGCGACGCGATCGTCCTGGTCGACGACGACGGCGCTGTCCGGCTGTGGAACCCCGCTGCCGAGCGCATCGTCGGCCTCGCGGCGGGCCGGGTCGTCGGCAGGCCGCTCACGGACATCCTGCCTGGGTGGCGAGTCGTCTCCGAGCGCATCGGCGACCACACCGAGGGAGCGACGCGAGAGACGCTGCCGATCACGGTCTGTGGTCGCGAGCTCTGGCTCTCGGTGATCGCCGTCCGCAGCCCCGACGGGATCGTCTACGCATTTCGGGACGACACCGCTGAACGCGCGCTCGAGCGCGCGAAGAGCGACTTCGTCGCGACGGTTTCGCACGAGCTGCGGACGCCGCTCGCGGGCATCTACGGCGCGGCGCTGACCCTCCAGCGAGACGACATCGTGCTCGACGCCGAGCAGCGTCGCCGGCTGCTCTCGATCGTCGCCGTCGAGGCCGATCGGCTGACGGCGATCGTCGACGAGATCCTCGTGACGGCCGAGCTCGAGAGCGGGAGGATCCGGCTGAGCGAGGAGCGCGTCGACCTTCCCGGCGTGGTCGAGGCCGTCGTCGACGCGGCGCGTGCCCGCATCAACTCGCAGACGCTCACCGTGACGCGCGCCGGCGACGTTCCGCCGGTCGCGGGCGACAGCCAGAAGATCCGCCAGGTGCTCATGAACCTCGTGGACAACGCGCTCAAGTACGCGCCCGGGGCAGACATCGAGGTCGCCACGAACGTCGAGAACGGCCGCGTCGTCGCGCGTGTTCGCGACAACGGACCCGGAATTCCGGCCCCGGACCGCGAGCGGATCTTCGAGAAGTTCTACCGGTTGGATCCCGAGCAGACATCGGGCGTGTCGGGAAGCGGCCTCGGCCTTTACATCTGCCGTGAGCTGGTCGAGCGGATGGGTGGCGAGCTCTGGCTCGACCCGGGCGCGCGCCAGGGAGCAACCTTCGCCTTCGCGTTGCCGGCCGCCGTCGACTGACGCAGGGTGCGGCGTCGTCCTCGACGCCTGCGAAGACGGCCGGGGGAACCACAGGTTCCCCCGAGAACCCCCTCCTCACGCTTATCGCTCGCTGCCGCTCGCTGCGTGGGTGAACCAAGGTTCCCCCACGAACCCCCTCCGTGGGTCCGACTCGGGCTCCGCTTCGCGAAGCCGAGTCACCTATTAGCGGAGGCCGGCTTCGCCGGCCGGGAGCGTTCCCGCGCGGGAAGCGCGCGCGATCATCAGGGAAGGGGGTCCACGGGGGAAACCGGCCGTTTCTCCCGTGCCAAGAACCCCCTCCTCACGCTTGTCGCGCGCTGCGCTCGCTGCGGGGGGGAACGAGTTCCCCCGCGGCCCGCCTCCCCGGGTCCGACCGGCTCGGCTTCGCCTCGCCGAGTCGTCGACGAAGCGCCTGTTGACGCGGCGCCCCCGCCCGCTTAAGCTCGATTCGTCGTCGTCGAGCGGAAGGAGGTCGCAATGAAAGAGGTTGCGCGCACCACCATCCGGCTCGACGTCGCCCCCGCGTAACCGCGCTCCTCGGGTGGCCGCGAGCCGCGGCCGGTTGATCTCGACCCGAAGGAGCAACGCTTGACCGATCTCGACATCCTTGACGGCCTCGGCTGGGACGATCGCTTCGCCGAGGCGTTTTCTTCCCACGCCGAGCGCGGACTCGCGCCGGCCCGCGTGACGGCGGAGCACCGAGGCGCCTACGTCGTCCGCGGGGAGGCGGGCGAGGCGCGCGCCGTGGTGCGCGGGCGGCTGCGCGACGGGTCGCTGCTCGCCGGCGGGCTCCCTGCCGTCGGCGACTGGGTCGCCGTCGCTCCGCAGCCCGGCGGGCGGGCGGTGATCGAGGGGGTCTTGCAGCGGCGCACGAGCATCACGCGCAAGACGGCAGGGCTCGAGGCCGACGAGCAGGTGCTCGTCGCCAACGTCGACACGCTGTTCCTGGTCTCGGACCTGGCGGGCGACCTCAACCCGCGCCGGCTCGAGCGCTATCTCGCGCTCGCGTACGAGAGCGGCGCCGAGCCGGCCGTCGTGCTCACGAAGCTCGATCTGTGCGCAGACGCGGCTGCGCTGCTCGCCGCCGAGGCGGTCGCGATCGGCGTGCCGGTGCTCGCCGTCAGCAGCGTCACCGGGGAAGGGGTCGACCGGCTGCAGCCGCTGCTCCGCCCGGCTCGCACCGTCGCGCTGATCGGTTCGTCCGGCGTGGGGAAATCGACGCTGATCAACAGGCTCGCGGGCGAGGAGCTCTTCGCAACCGCGGGCGTCCGCCGTGACGGCCGCGGGCGCCACACGACGCGGCATCGCGAGCTCGTCGCGCTGCCCGGAGGTGTCCTCCTCGTCGACACGCCCGGGTTGCGCGAGCTGCAACTCTGGGACGGCGATCTCGACGGTGCGTTCTCGGACATCCTCGCGCTCGCGAGAGGGTGCCGGTTCAACGACTGCGCGCACGACCGCGAGCCGGGTTGCGCGATCCACGAGGCGCTCGCCGCGGGCGAGCTCGATCCGGCGCGCCTGGCCAGCTACCGGAAGCTGCAACGCGAGCTCGAGGCCGTCGAGGCGCGGCGTGACCGCCGCGTCTCGGCCGAGCGCAAGCGCCGTTGGCGCCAACGGGCGCGAGAGACGCGGCACGCCCGCCGCCACGGCAACCGGCATGGGCTCTGAACTGTGGTTCGGTAACGGTTTCAGTCGGCTCGACCGGTCGTGCGTCGGTTCCCGTTTTGCGTTTCGCCATGGTCAACGGATACTGCGCCAGTGCCAGCCGCGTCTCGCGTCGGCAAGAACGAGGCCCTTTTCCGCGAGGTCAACGAGCGGATGCGCGAGCTCAACGAGGTCTTCGACGGTGCCGACAGCGCGGAGCTCAGGGACTTCGTTTGCGAGTGCAGCCGGCAGGCGTGCCGCGATTACATTCAGCTGACGCTCGACGAGTACGGCCACGTCCGTTCGGTCTCGACTCACTTCCTGGTCGCCCCGGGTCACGTCTGGAATGCGGAGGTGGAGCGGGAGGTCGCCCGACACCGGCGCTACTGGATCGTCGAGAAGGTCGGCCGCGCGGCGGACGCCGCGAACTAAGCCGGGAAACGTGCCGTCCCCCGGCTTTCTGGTCAGACCATTCGGGTGAGCGCGCGCGAAGAGCGCGGTCTTCGCGCGCTCCTGGGACACGGCCCTGGCTGCGGGCCGTGGCGTATGGCCTAGACTCGGTCCATGCGCCTCGGCAAGAACACGAAGGTCGAGCTGATCAAGCGCGCACCCCTGTTCACCAATTGCTCGAAGCGCGAGCTCGCCGAGATCGCGTCGCTCGCGGACGAGCTTGACCTCCCCGAGGGACGCCCGCTCATCCGCGAGGGAGAGCGGGGGCGCGAGTTCTTCGTGCTGCTCGAGGGCGAGGCCGACGTGACCCGCGACGGTGTCCCGATCGCGACGATGAAGGGCGGCGACTTCTTCGGTGAGATCGCCCTGGTCTCGGATGCGCCGCGCACGGCGACGGTAGTCGCGAAGACGCCCGTCCGCGTGCTCGTCGTAACCGACCGGGCCTTCCGTTCTCTGCTCGAACGCTCGCCGCAGATCCAGCTCAAGGTGCTGCGGGCGCTCGCGGAGCGGCTCGCTCCCACGACGCTCTAGGCGGACACGCCTCGCCCGTCGGCGAGGCTAGTCGGGGGAACCGGTGGGGGTCCCCCGAGGAGCCCCCTCCTCACGCTTGTCGCTCGCTGCGCTCGCTTCGCGGGGGAACCGGGGTTCCCCCGCGGGCCCCCTCCGTAGGTCCGACTCGGGCTCCGCTTCGCGAAGCCGAGTCAAAAGCAGCGCCTGCGGCAAAGCCAGCGGAGGCGGGCTTTGCCCGCCGCAGCGTTCCCGCGCGGGTAGCGCGCTGTCTCTTATACACATCTGACGCTGCCGACGATTGTAT